>NZ_CP061310.1:634585-951877 GCF_018687975.1 Polynucleobacter sp. es-EL-1 | reverse complement strand
TTGGTGGTTTTGCGCATATGGCTACTTTGGTTAAGCAAATCAAGGCAAGCCGTCCTGGTGCACTCTTGTTAGACGGTGGTGATACATGGCAGGGATCTGGTACCGCCTTGTGGACTAACGGTCAAGATATGGTTGACGCTGCTTTGGCTTTGGGTGTTGACGTGATGACGCCTCACTGGGAAATGACGCTTGGTGAGAAACGCGTTATGGAAATCGTTAATGGTGATTTCAAGGGCAAAGTCTCATTCGTAGCTCAAAATATTAAGACCTCTGACTTTGGTGACTTGGTATTTAATCCCTATGTCATGAAAGTACAAAATGGTATTCAGGTTGCCATTATTGGTCAGGCATTCCCTTACACCCCAATTGCAAACCCACGCTACTTTACCCCTAACTGGACCTTTGGGATTCAAGAGGAAAACCTACAAAAGACCATTGATGAAGTCAAGGCAAAAGGGGCCAAAGTTGTCGTGCTTCTCTCGCACAATGGCATGGATGTAGATTTGAAATTGGCTTCTCGAGTCAGCGGTCTTGATGCAATTATGGGTGGCCACACACATGATGGAGTTCCTATTCCAGTCAAGGTAAAGAATTCTGGCGGCGTTACCTTGGTAACGAATGCTGGATCGAATACTAAGTTCTTAGGCGTGCTGGACTTCAATGTAAAAGGTGGTAAAGCAGTCGATTTCCGCTACAAGCTATTACCAGTCTTCTCGAATATGATTCCAGCCGACCCTACGATGTCTAAGCTGATTACCAAAATCAGAGCACCATATGAAGCTAAATTGACTGAGAAATTGGCCACAACCGATGGACTCTTATATCGCCGCGGTAACTTTAACGGCAGCTTTGACCAATTAATCTTGGATGGCTTGATGGCACAGAAGAATGCAGAGATTGCATTCTCACCCGGTTTCCGCTGGGGCACTAGCTTGCTTCCAGGTCAGGCCATTACCCGTGAGCACCTCTTGGATCAAACAGCAATCACTTATCCGTACACCACAGTTAGCAATATGAGTGGTGAGACGATCAAAACGATTCTTGAAGACGTTGCAGATAATTTATTTAACCCTGATCCTTACTATCAGCAGGGTGGCGACATGGTTCGTGTTGGCGGTCTGCAGTACACCATTGACCCAGCTGAATCAGCTGGTAAGCGCATTACTGATATGCGTCTTAACGGTAAATCGATTGAGCCAAGCAAGATGTACAAGGTCGCTGGCTGGGCACCGGTTAGTGAAGAAGCTAAGAATGCTGGTGGCGAGGCTATTTGGGACGTCATTGAGCGTCACTTGCGCGACGTGAAGGTTGTTAAGGCTGTCAAGTTAAACGAGCCCATCATTAAGGGTGTTGCTAATAATCCCGGTATGGTTGCCCTTAAATAAATCCTTAAAGGAGCTGTAATGATTTCACATTTAAAACTGGCAATGGCATCAGTTATCACTGCAGCTTTCTTTTTGACTCCAGCCGTTGTTATTGCGGCTGGGCCTACTGAGGTGGTCTATCACATCGATGATGCAGATGAGCAAGGAATTAAAGGTCTTCGCAACATTCGTAATCACTTAGATGTTTCGCCTGAAACAAAAATCATTGTTGTGACACATGCCAATGGTGTAGACATCATGCTTGAAGGTGCAAAAAATAAGAAAAATGGCATGGAATATGCGCCACTAGTTTCTGCTTTGAAGTCTCGCGGTGTCAAGTTTGAGGTTTGTGAAATGACCTTGAAGAACCGTAAGCTGAAAAAAGATCAGTTTGTTTTAGATACGGATTTCACCCCCTCTGGTGTCGTGCGGATTGCGGATTTACAGTATCAGAACAATTTTGCTTACATTAAGCCCTAAGACTTATTTTGAAGAGCGGCATGCGCCTTGGACTACTTACCATCCTGTTTTTGATTGAGGTTTTATTTACTCAGTCTGTTTTTGCTGCCTCTGATAATGTTGTACTTAAGCCTGTTCAGGTTGCTCCCAATACCTATTTTGTACAAGGGCGACCTGAGATGGGTAATAGCGAAAACCAGAATTTTATTTCGAATGCTGGTTTTGTAGTTACCCCCAAAGGCGTGGTGGTGATAGACGCTCTTGGCTCACCAATTCTGGCTAAAAAGTTACTGCAAGAAATCAAGAAGGTCACTTCTCAAAAAGTGGTAGCAGTCATTGTGACTCACTATCACGCGGATCATGTCTATGGTTTGCAAGAGTTTAAAAAAATCGGCGCAAAGATTTACGCTCAAAATCAGGGCATTGATTATTTATCTTCTGAAACGGCTAAACAACGTTTAATTGCTTCAAGACAGGACTTTGCTCCCTGGGTTAATGACAGCACTAAATTAATCGCAGCTGATGTTTGGATTGACCAAAGTAAGGTAATTACGATTGGTGGTGTTCAGTTTCAGATTAGCAGGGTGGGGCCAGCCCATGCGCCCGAAGATCTCATCATCTATATTCCGTCAGAGGGTGTTCTATTTGCGGGTGACCTGGTTTTTCGGGGTCGAATTCCATTCGTGGGTAATGCCAATAGCAAAGGCTGGCTCAGTGCTTTAGATGAAATTGAGCGATTAAAGCCCAAAACCATTGTTCCTGGACATGGTGCTCACTCGATTAAGCCTCAGGAAGATATTGCGTTTACCCGTGATTATTTGAAGTATTTACGTCAATCCATGACTAAGGCCGCCATTGAAATGGATCCCTTTGAGGAGGCTTATAAACAGACGGATTGGTCGGAATATGACGGGATGCCCTTATTTAGGGCTGCCAATAGGATGAACGCCTATAACGTTTACCTCTCAATTCAGGCCGAATAAGACAGAATTATCCGCAGGGCCTTAAAATAGTCCTTTACTTAGCTAAAGGACTGTTTTTTATGAAAATATCCCTGATCCAACTAAGCCTGTCCCTATTTGCGATCTTCGGCATGCTCAACTACGCAGTTGCGGCGCCAAACCTTGCCAATGGCAAGAAAATTGATCAAGAGAAGTGCTATGCCTGCCATGCTCAAAAGACTGGTTTTGGTAATGGGGACATGATCTATACACGCGCTGATAGCAAAGTAAAGGATTTGCCTAAACTAAAATCCATGGTTGCCATGTGCAATACCGAATTGCGCTTAGACCTTTTTCCCGAAGATGAGGCAGACGTTACCGCCTATTTGAATAAACAGTTTTACAAATTTAAACCTTAACTTTTTAGAGTTTTTGATATGGACGTAGTAGATATCGCATCAATTAGCAAGTCTGTTTTATGGACAACGTTTGCCATTACATTTGTCTTGGGTGCAGTAATGCAGAAAACTGGCTTCTGTAGCATGGGAGCCATCTCCGATATCTTCATTATGTCTAGTTGGGATAGGTTGCGTCAGTGGTTCTTAGCAATCGGGGTGGCGATTGTTGGCTTTGCTTTGATGTCTTATTTTGGTTGGATTGACCCTCTTAAAAGCATGTACACCAGCAACAAGCTGTTGTGGTTATCTGCTTTGGTTGGAAGCGTGCTTTTTGGTTTGGGCATGGTTTTATCGTCTGGTTGCGGTAGTAAAACTCTAGTTCGAATTGGCAGCGGAAACCTTAAATCGATCATCGTTTTTATAGTCCTGGGATTAACGGCCTATATGACGATGAGAGGTTTTTTAGGTGTCATCCGTTTAAATACCTTGGACACTGTTTTTGTTACCCTGAGCACTCCACAAGATCTGCCCAGCATCATTAGCGCTAGTACGGGCATGGCTAGGTCTGGCCTGCATCTTGCGCTGGGTTTAGTCATTGGCTTCGCATTTATTGCCTACGCTTTATCCAACAAAGCCTTTTGGTCTGCTGAAAATGTATTGGCTGGCGTATTAGTTGGTCTCGCTATTTGTGCTATTTGGTGGGTATCTGGAAGTCTGGGTCACCTAGCTGAAGATCCCAACACTCTCGAAGAAGTATTTCTAGTGACTAATTCAGGTCGTATGGAAAGTCTTTCGTTTGTAGCGCCTTATGCTTATTCGCTTGATTGGCTGATGATGTACAGCGATACCTCAAAAGTATTGACTGTTGGGATTGTTGCTGTTGTTGGCATGATTTTGGGTTCAGCTGTTGTTGCGCTGTTAACAAAAACATTTCGCTGGGAAAGTTTTCGTAACACTGAAGATACCGCCAATCACTTAGTGGGTGCTAGCCTGATGGGCTTTGGGGGCGTTACTGCATTAGGATGCACTGTTGGCCAAGGATTGAGTGGCATTTCAACGTTGGCACTGGGATCATTTATAGCCTTGCCGGGCTTCATTATTGGTGCATACATAGGCTTGCGTTATTTGCAGATTCGCCTTGCTCCTAATCCTTGCAGTTAATAAAAGGTCACCATGCAAATTGATTGGATCGCTTTTACCCCTGGACCCGCATTATTAGGCGGCATGATATTGGGAATTGCTGCTGCTCTATATGTGATTTTGCATGGTCGCATTCTGGGTATTAGTGGAATTGTTTCTGGGCTTTTGCGCCCCAGAAAGGGTGATTGGACTTGGCGCTTAGCATTGTTAGGTGGAATATTGACTGCGCCACTGTGGTCCGCTCTCTTGTTTGGCATGCATACCATCACCATCATTGATGCAGATTGGATTGCAATTGTGATTGCAGGCCTCTTGGTTGGTTTTGGGGCCCACTATGGTTCTGGTTGTACAAGTGGTCACGGTATCTGTGGCCTGTCCAGCTTATCCCCCAGATCACTTGTGGCAACGCTCTCTTTTATGGCCGCAGGATTTCTTACTGTCTATGTCATTCGACATCTCTTGGGAATCTAAGTGATGAGAAGACATTTCAACCTTCTTAGCGAATACCTCATTGGAGTTTTATTTGGTTTTGGGCTCATTATTTCTGGAATGAGTAATCCACAAAAGGTGCTCAATTTTTTAGATATCACTGGCAACTGGGATCCCTCATTAATCTTTGTGATGGGTGGCGCTGTAATTGTTGGCTTAGGTGGCTTCTACCTTGCATCGCGAAGAAGTGAAGCATTTTTTGGCGGCGTTTTTAATATGCCTACCCAAAGAGATATTTCCCGACCCTTGATTATTGGCGGTTTAATTTTTGGAGCGGGATGGGGTATCGCAGGGTTTTGTCCTGGTCCAGCCATTGTGGCTTTAGGGGCAGGGCACTTAAAGGCTTTAGTCTTCGTCATTGCAATGCTTTTGGGTATGCACATTTCCAGTCGCTACTTTAGTGCTGTCAAATAGCAGTCTGATTTAGAATAAGGGCTATTCTTTTTCCTTTTTTCGAGGTTTAAATGAGCCTTCCTGTTTCTTGCCACACCTCTCAATTTGGTACTCTTGGTCAAATCGAGCCATCTGATTTAGCGCAAATCGCTCAGTTGGGTTACAAAAGCGTTATTAATAATCGCCCTGATTTTGAAGGTGGTCCAAGCCAACCCACCAATGCAGCCATTGCGGCTGAGGCAGAGCGTCTCGGGCTTAACTATGTGTACTTGCCAGTGGTTCCTGGTGCTGTGACTCCTGACCAGGTCGTGGAGATGGCTCGACTCTTGAAAACGCTTCCAGGTCCAGTATTAGCCTTTTGTCGCTCTGGTGCGCGCTCTACAAATCTGTATCAAATGGCTCTTCAGGTTCGATAGCTTCACAGGTATGGGTATCTTGACTGTCGTTGGGGTTTTGCTTGCATAACAGCAATCCCTATATTTTTCCAGTTGCCAATCTTTCGGAAAATCTCCGACAATTTGATGCCATCATTGATGTTCGCTCTCCCGCAGAGTTTGCTTTAGACCATATCCCCGGCGCCATTAATTTACCGGTCTTAAATAATGAAGAGCGGATTGAAATCGGCACTCTTTATAAACAGGTCTCTCCATTTGCTGCGAAGAAATTAGGTGCATCTTATGTCTCTCGTAACATTGCACGCCACTTGGAAGAATATTTAATTGATTTTCCAAGAGAGTGGCGCCCGCTGATTTATTGTTGGCGTGGCGGCGAGAGAAGCGGGGCGTTTACCCATATTCTCAATCGCATTGGCTGGAAAGCAATGCAGTTAGAGCATGGCTATCAGGGTTTTAGACGAGTAGTCATTGATGACTTGGAGGAGGCCGCAAAGTCGTTTCATTTTCAAGTCATTTGCGGCATGACAGGCAGTGGTAAGACGCGTATTTTGCAAGAGTTGCACGCGCTTGGAGCACAAGTCCTCGACTTAGAAGCCTTAGCAATTCATCGTGGGTCTGTCCTGGGTAACGAACCTGATATTGAACAGCCCTCACAAAAAGGTTTTGAAACCAATTTATGGGCCGCCTTAAATAGGCTAGACCCTGCAAAAATTGTGTTTGTTGAGTCAGAGAGTAAGAAAGTAGGGGGCCTGCATATTCCAGATGCCCTGATGGAATCGATTCGCAATGGCAGGTGTATTGAGTTGCGATCTGATACTGCTACTCGCGTCTCCTGGCTAATGCGTGAGTACCATCATTTTTTATCTGACCCAGAAAGCTTCAAGAATAAATTGGCTTTATTGACCTCGCGCTATGGAAAGGTTCAGATTGCCAAATGGGATGATGCTATTGATTCAGGCCGGTTTGCGCAATTAGTCGAGGAGTTGCTGGTGCTGCATTACGATCCCTCCTATCAATCATCGATAGTCAGAAATTTTCCCAACTATCAAGAAGATTGTTTTGTCACGCTTAATAGTGACAGTGATGATGCTTTTACTCAGGCGGCAAAAAACATCATCACTCAAGTTGGCGCTTAACTAAAAGCCTGAATGCCCGTTTGCGCGCGCCCTAAAATTAAGGCGTGAATATCGTGTGTGCCCTCATAGGTATTGACTACTTCGAGGTTCATCATGTGGCGAACCACGCCATACTCATCAGAGATACCATTACCACCATGCATATCTCTTGCTAGACGAGCTACATCTAAAGCCTTACCGCAGGAGTTGCGTTTCATCATCGAAGTAATTTCTGGGGCAGCAATATGTTCATCTTTCATGCGACCTAAACGTAAGCATCCTTGTAGGGCCAAGGTGATATCCGTCTGCATATCAGCCAACTTCTTTTGAATCAGCTGATTAGCCGCTAAGGGGCGACCAAATTGCTTACGATCTAAGGTGTACTGACGCGAGGCATGCCAGCACCATTCAGCAGCGCCCAATACGCCCCAGGCAATGCCATAGCGAGCAGAGTTAAGGCAAGTAAAGGGGCCCTTGAGTCCGGTAATTTCAGGAAACTCATTCTCGTCTGGAACAAATACCTCATCCATCACGATTTCACCGGTAATGGAGGCTCTTAAGCCCATTTTTCCGCTGATTTTTGGAGCTGATAAGCCCTTCATGCCTTTTTCAAGGATATAACCCCGAATGAGACCCTCATCATTTTTTGCCCAGACCACAAAGACATCTGCGATTGGAGAATTGGAGATCCACATTTTGGAGCCAGTTAAGGAAAATCCACCAGGCACCTTTTTGGCTCGAGTAATCATGCCGCCAGCATCAGAGCCATAGTTTGGCTCTGTAAGGCCAAAGCAACCAATCCACTCTCCAGTGGCCAGTTTAGGTAAGTATTTTTGCTTTTGAGCGTCACTACCAAATTCATTGATAGGAACCATCACTAACGAAGACTGAACACTCATCATGGAGCGGTAGCCAGAATCAACACGCTCGATTTCTCTGGCGATGAGTCCGTAAGAAACATAATTTAAATTGGCGCCACCGTATTGTTCTGGAATCGTAATACCCAAGAGCCCCAACTCTCCCATCTCCCGAAAGATGGATGGATCAGTCGTTTCATTTCGATAAGCGTCATGGATTCTGGGCATGAGACGACCTTGAGCATATTCAGCGGCCGCATCGCGAACCATGCGCTCTTCTTCAGTCAGTTGTAGGTCGAGAAGTAGGGGGTCTGCCCAATTAAAGGTGGCTTTGCTCATCTTGTAATGCCTTCCATTTGCTAATGTAATCTCATGCCTGCAGGTATTGCAGAATCCTTATATCCTTTCCATTATCTCTTTATTTCACACCTTTTACCTAGACCACCCACTGATCCCATGAGCGAGGCAAGAAGCCACCACCGTTACTATGATTTGCTTTTGGCGACCTTTGTTGTTGTGTTGCTCTGTTCCAATTTCATTGGGGCTGGTAAGGTGGCGCAGCTAGATCTACCGTATTTTGGCAACGTCATTTTTGGCGCTGGAATTCTGTTCTTTCCAATTGCCTATCTTTTTGGCGATATTCTGACTGAGGTTTATGGCTATGCCTATGATCGTCGTGCTGTATGGATGGGATTTGCCGCTTTAGCTTTTGCTGCCATCATGGCGCAAATTACGATTGCACTTCCTGTTGCGCCTGGCTCTTATATGGCTCAGTACCAGCAGGGAATGGAGTTGGTTTTTGGTAACTCATGGCGGGTCGTAATTGCCTCCATGCTGGCTTTTTGGTCTGGTAGCTTCATCAATGCCTACGTCATGGCCAAAATGAAGATTTGGACCCGTGGCCGTTTTTTATGGATGCGTACGATAGGGTCCACAGCGGTAGGGGAGCTGATCGATTCTTCACTCTTTTATTTCATCGCTTTTTATGGAATCTGGTCAACACATGAGGTTATTGCAGTGGCACTAGCCCAATATGTTCTCAAAACAGCTTGGGAAGTGCTGGCAACCCCCTTAACTTACTGGATTATTGGCTTTCTCAAGCGCAAAGAGGCTGCCGATTACTATGATATTCATACCAACTTCACGCCATTTAGGGTGAAAGTCTAATTTAGGGCTTTATTGCCAACAAGCCGTTAAAATAGGGATCTTTGCTGGCAATTTTGCGCAAAACCTATTGAATTTTCCTATCAGAAAGTAAGACCCATCCGTGCTGTCCGCATCCAATATCACTATGCAGTTTGGGGCAAAGCCCCTGTTTGAAAACATCTCCGTGAAGTTTGGCGGCGGTAATCGTTATGGCCTCATTGGTGCAAACGGTTGCGGCAAATCTACTTTTATGAAGATTTTGGGTGGCGAACTCGAGCCAACCAGTGGAAACGTCAGCTTAGATCCTGGTATTCGCCTAGGAAAGTTGCGCCAAGATCAGTTTGCCTATGAAGATATCCGTGTTCTTGACGTAGTGATGATGGGTCATGAAGAGATGTGGAAGGCTGCGGCTGAGCGTGATGCCATCTACGCAAATCCTGAAGCTACCGATGAAGACTATATGCGCGCCGCAGAGCTTGAAGGCAAATATGCAGAGTACGGCGGCTATACGGCTGAAGCTAAGGCAGGCGAATTGTTGCTAGGAATTGGCATTCCAATTGAGCAGCATGATGGCCCAATGAGCAATGTTGCACCAGGTTGGAAGTTGCGCGTATTGCTTGCTCAAGCACTGTTCTCTGATCCGGATGTTTTATTGCTTGATGAGCCAACCAATAACTTGGATATTCACTCGATTCATTGGTTAGAAGATATTCTGAATCAAATTAAGAGCACGATTGTCATCATTTCCCATGATCGTCACTTCTTAAATGAGGTGTGTACGCATATGGCCGATATGGACTATGGAACACTGAAGGTATATCCAGGAAATTACGACTCGTACATGTTGGCATCCGTTCAGGCAAGATCACAACAACTTAGCAATAACGTCAAAGCGAAAGAAAAAATTGCTGAATTGGCCGCTTTCGTGGCGCGATTCTCTGCAAATGCTTCCAAGGCACGTCAAGCTACTTCTCGTCAAAGGCAGCTGGAGAAAATTGAAATTGTTGAGGTCAAACCTTCATCACGTCAGAACCCCTTTATTCGCTTTGACACCGAGAAAAAACTTCACAACATGGCCGTTGAGTGCAATGCACTAACTAAGGCTTATGACCGCACCATCTTTAAGAACTTTAAAATTGCTATTCGTGCTGGTGAAAAGATTGCCATCATTGGGCAAAATGGTGCAGGCAAGACAACACTCCTAAAGACCATCTTAAGCAAACGTTTTGATGGTATTCCTGCAGATAGTGGTGATGTGAAATGGGCAGAAAATGCGAATGTGGGTGTGATGCCCCAAGATAATACTGAGATGTTCGCTAAGGATGAACTGCTGATGGATTGGATGAACAACTGGCGCAACACTGGCGATGATGATCAAGTCATTCGTGGGACATTAGGCCGACTACTATTTTCAGGTGATGACATTGGTAAGTCCGTCAAAGTTCTCTCTGGTGGTGAGAAGGGCAGAATGATTTGGGGTAAATTGATGCTCCAAAAATATAACGTTCTGGCAATGGATGAGCCAACCAATCACATGGATATGGAATCGATTGAGAGCTTGCAGATTGCGCTTGAGAAATTCGATGGCACCTTAATCTTTGTTTCCCATGACCGTGAATTCGTCTCGGCTTTAGCTAACCGCATCTTGGAAGTGAAGATGGATGGCACTGTCGTGGATTACTCAGGCACCTACGAAGAATATTTACGTAGCCAAGCTCTAGCTGGCTAAGTACCTTCTTTATTTTGACGCTGGAAGCGCATAGCAGTGCCATCAGCACGGATGCGTTTCCACACGACTTCTTTTTCTTCCTGGGAAAAGAATACCCAATTACTCACTTCGCCAAGAGTGCGACCACAGCCTTGGCATATTTCATCGTAAAGGGTTGTGCATACACCAATGCAAGGTGAGTCAGAGGCATCATCTCCTACGGCTAAGGAATTTGCCCCATCTTGCTTGGCGGGTTGATTAGCGGAAGTCATGGCTGTACTGTAGTCGATTTCAAGGGATTATGCTGTTCGAGTTCATCAACATAGGCTGCCACTCCATGCCGCTCACGTTTCAAGAAATTACCAACAGCTTTTGAAAAGCCGGGGTCAGCAATCCAGTGGGCTGAATGTAGGGTAGTCGGTAGAAAGCCTCGAGCCATCTTATGCTCGCCTTGGGCGCCGCCTTCGAAAGTCTGGATTCCTTCTCTGATGCAGTATTCAATAGCTTGGTAATAGGCAACCTCAAAATGAAGCAGAGGAATATGTTCAATAGCCCCCCAGTAGCGACCAAAGACCTGTGAAGCATTGCGATCAACTACTAATAGAGAAGCGGCAATTGGCATGCTTGATCGACAAGCTATGATCAAATGCAGATGCTCCGGCATTCGCTTTGCAATTTCCTGAAAAAAAGATTCAGTCAGGTATGGCGAAGAGCGTCTTTCCAAATAAGTATTGGCATAGCATTGATAAAAGAAAGACCAATCTTCTAAAGTCGCTTGCGACCCGCTAATATGGCGATACTCCAATTGATGATGTAGCAATTGAGCACGTTCTCGCCGAATATTTTTACGGCGTTTCATTGTTAGAGCCGCTAAAAAATCGTCAAAATTTTGGTAGCCTTGGTTATGCCAATGAAACTGCACAGAATCACGCAACATAAATTCTTGATCCTCCAATACTGCAATCTCATCGGGGCTTGGAAACAAAATATGCGCAGAAGATAAGCCGTTCTGTTGTACTAGATTCTTCAGGCTACTTAGGAGCAGGCTAGATATAAGCTTGTCATCATGATCTTTGGCAACCAAAAGGCGCGCCCCTTGCACGGGCGTAAAGGGGATGGCAACAAGGGCCTTTGGATAGTAATTGAGACCATTTTGTTCGTAGGCCTGTGCCCAGGACCAATCAAAGACAAATTCCCCATAGGAGTGTTGCTTGAGATACATTGGCATGGCGCCAACGACCGATCCTTCGCCATCCTCAATAATAAGGTGGGCAGCTTGCCACCCCGTATTGCCACCAATGCAATCGGTTGCTTCTAGCGCCTCTAGAAAGGCGTGCTTTAAAAAAGGATTTGCATCGTTGGGCAGGAGTGCATTCCAGCTTTCTTCAGTCACCTCTGAAATACTGTGAATAATGCGTGCTTGATAAGCCTCTTGCTTAGTCACTATAAAAACTAATTAGCGCTGAATGAGTTCAATCTTGTAGCCATCGGGATCTGTGACAAAGGCAATAATAGTATCGCCGCCCATAACGGGGCCTGCCTCTCGAGTTACATTTCCACCAGCAGCCTTAATCTTTTCACAGGCAGCATAGGCATCTGGAACGGCAATAGCAATATGGCCATAGGCAGTTCCCATTTCATAGCTTTCCACACCATGGTTATATGTCAATTCAATTTCAGCTTGACCATCGGCATTGCCCTTGCCAAAGCCCACAAAGGCCAGAGAGTATTTTTGCTCTGGGCGCTCTGTAGTGCGTAAGAGATTCATCCCCAGCACTTGCGTATAGAAATTGATCGAGCGGCTCAAATTGCCGATTCGTAGCATGGTATGTAGGATCATCATAGGAATAAATATAAAGCCAATTCTTATTTTCTGTTGGGAATAAAAAACCCAGGGTATTAGCCTGGGTTTTTGGGAGAAATAAAGGCAACGTTATTGAATTTTGGCCTTCGCACGTAATTTTTTCATCATTTCAGCAAACTTTGCTTTTTGCCAGTTTTGCTCTGATGCAATCATCTGAATTAACTGTTCCTTGATCTCTTCCATGCTTGGCGCTTTCAAATCACGCTCTTCGTCCAGCTTAATAATGTGCCAACCAAACTGCGATTTAACTGGCTTATCTGTAGTTTGGCCAGGCTTTAATTGAACCATTGCTTTAGAGAACTCAGGGACAAGAGATTGCTCGCTTACCCAACCTAAATCACCACCTTTTTCAGCGGAGCCAGGATCCTTCGATTTTGCTTTGGCGATATCCGCAAAGTTTCCACCAGACTTCAACTGAACAATAATTGCTTTAGCATCAGATTCTTTTTCGACCAGAATATGCTCTACATGGTATTCCTTGCCAGTGTATTGGGCTTTTACCTGTTCATAAGCAGCCTTTAGTTCGGCCTCATCTACGCCTTCTCTTTGAACATAGTCTTCATAAACCGCAGCAATGAGAACAGCCATTTTGGCTTGCTCTAGCTGATCACGAACCGATTCTTTTTGGGTGATGCCGCGATTATTGGCCTCTTGCAAAACCAACTCGCGTGTGACGAGCATTTCTCTACCCTGATCCCGTACCTGAGGTGTATCAGGTTGATTAGATTTTTGAATGAGCTTATCTAACTGCGCTTTAGGAATAGGTTTGCCATTAACAATGGCGGCATTCTGTGCAAAAGCAAGGGAAGAAAAAAGGCAGGTGCTGAGAGTGCCTAGGGCGAGTAATTGGCGAATATTTAGCATGAAGGTCAAGTGTTGAATGGGTGAATTAAGCCTTCATTTTAAAGCAAGCGGGAGCTTAAGGGGTGTATTCAGCAGGGCTCATTGCCTCAATAGTGAGCGCATGAATCGCTTGCGGAAAATGGCTACTTAAGGCGGCATAGATGGCACGGTGGCGTTTGACTGAATTCATCCCCTCGAATTGAGGTGAAACGATTCGAATCTTAAAATGCCCGCCGCCACTAGCAGCTCCAGCATGGCCTGCATGCAGATGGCTCTCATCTTCGATTTTGAGATCTAAAAGTTCAAAGGCGCTTCGTAAGTCTGCCTCAAAAAGCTGCATTCTCTCTTGATTGATTGTCATTCTGCAGGATGCTCCATATGACGACTAAGCCAAACACCTTGAAGAATAATGAAAATGAGGAGAAGGCCGGTGCTTCCAAACAGTTTGAAGTTCACCCAAACTTCCTCAGAAAACTCAAATGCGATGTAAAGATTTAGTGCACCCATGAAAAAGAAAAATACAGCCCAAGCCATATTGATTTGATGCCAGACAGACTTGGCGCTTTGCTCTTTTAGGGTGACCTGTTTACCCATCAGAACTTGAATCCAATTTTTGTTAAAGAACTGGGCGCTGACAAAAAGAGCGCCTGCAAAAAGCCAATAGAGGGCGGTAGGCTTGAGCTGGATAAATGTTTTGTCATGTAGGAAGATCGTCAAACTACCAAATACGATAATCATGACTAGACTGACCCATTGCATGGCATCAATCTTGCGATGGCGATAGTAGACCCAGAGTATCTGGCCAATCGTGGCCACCATGGCAACAATCGTTGCGGTATAAATATCACCAAATTTAAAGGCGATAAAAAAGAGAATAATGGGAAAGAGGTCAAATAGAAATTTCATACTCACATTATCCAGTTATTTCTAAATTACTCTTTATTACTTAATTTGGCATTTTCAGAAGGCTCAAATTGCAAGGACGCAGAATTAATGCAGTAGCGCAGGCCTGTTGGTTGTGGGCCATCATCAAACACATGTCCTAAGTGAGCATCACAGTTCGTGCAGCGCACTTCAGTACGAACCATGCCATGGGTAAAGTCACGAACTTCGGTAATTACATTGGCGTTATCTGGCGCGTTATAGCTAGGCCACCCACAGCCGGCATCAAACTTTGTGCTCGATTGAAATAGTGGCGTGCCGCAACAGATGCATCTGTAGCGTCCATCATCCCAATGATCCCAGTACTTACCAGTAAACGGGGGTTCTGTTGCCGCTTTTCGGGTAACTCGATATTGGGTGTCAGTCAGCGTCTCTTGATATTCGCGGTCAGTTTTTTTAGTCATGGATAAATATTCCTATTAAAGGCGTTTGCGCTCTATACATCTAGGATGAGCAACTCACTGCTACAGGGTTTAAATCGGGTGAGGGCGGTAAAGCATAGATACCGCACTCCAATTGCTCATCATATGGCCTGGAGAGGATTTGCAAAAGCTTAGTCACCTCGGAGAAGTCGTCGCCTTGCGCTTTTTCGATAGCGGCTTGGGCTAGATGATTTCTGAGTATATATTTTGGATTGACTTGATCCATGGCCAATTTTCTTGCGGCATCATCTAGTGCCTCAATCTGAAGGCGCGCTAGATAATCCTGAAACCAACTATCAATTCCATCTCGATCCAGAAAATCATTCCTCAGAGCAATGTCCTTAGGTGACATACTCTTTGGAATGCAGCTCAATGAACGAAAGAAGCTTGTGAAATCTATTCTTGAATCATGCATTGCTTGAAGCAATCTTTCAATCAGCTCAATATCGCCATCTTGTTCAGCAAAGAAGCCTAATTTATGACGAAATAAGTGTTGCCATTGACTGGCGTATTCAATCGGAAAGTCTTCAAGAGCGCTTCTTAGAAGTGCCTGAGCATCCTCAGCAGAATAATCTAATTCAACCAGTGGGAGCATGGCGCTAGCTAAGCAAGCCATATTCCAATGCATGATCTGTGGCTGTCGATGATAAGCATATCTACCAGCATGATCACTATGGTTGCAGATGTGATCAATTTCAAAATGATCTACAAATCCAAAAGGACCATAATCAATTGTGAGTCCTAGTGCACTAATGTTGTCACTATTTAGTACGCCATGACAAAAACCAACACTTTGCCACTTAGCGACTAGTTGCGCGTTTTTAAGCGAGATGGCTTTAAATAAACTTAAGTATTGATCCTGGTTCTTGGCACATTCTGGATAAAAATGGGTAAGCAGTAAATCAGCAAGTTCTTTTAAGCGAACTATATTCTGCGTAGCTGCAAAGTGCTCAAAATGACCGATTCTGATAAAGCTGGGAGCAATCCGTGAGCATATGGCTGCAGTTTCCATCGTTTCTCTGCGTATGGGCTGCTTAGATCCAACTATAGCCAGTGCTCGACTAGTTGGAATGCCTAATGCATGCATGGCTTCGCTACAAAGGAACTCTCTAATGGAAGAGCGCAGGACGGCTCTGCCATCACCCATTCTGGAATATGGTGTTCTTCCCGCCCCCTTGAGCTGAAGTTCCTGACCGTGAATATCGCCCAGCAAAATAGCGCGTCCGTCACCAAGCTGACCGGCCCATACCCCAAACTGATGGCCGCTATAGACGGTAGCAAGTGGGTCTGAGAATTGGATGCTATCTACTGATAATGTATTACCTGCCAATAGTTGCAGCCATTGCGGGTCCTGTGGCATTCCTGCGTCATTGAGTCTTAAGCCAATCAAATCTGCAGCACTTCGGGAAAGTGCTACCCAATAGGGGGCGGGCAGGGGAGACGGTGAGATAACGGAACAAACGTCATTACCGCGCATAGTAAATGGCATTTTTGTATTCTATGAGGAATTCACATCTATCGCAGAACCCTCTAAAATGACCCTATGACAAATAAAGTAACGCTCAATCCAGCTACTCAGCTAGCTAACCTCGGTGAAGAACTTAATGTTCCTTTCTTAAAGCTCTTGGGAGTGCGCTGCCTCAGTGCTGAGATGGGCAAAGGTGAAATCCTTTTGGCTCTCAAGCCTGAGCACACCAATACCTGGGATGTGGCCCATGGCGGTGTTTTGCTCACTCTGATGGATGTAGCAATGGCGGTAGCCGCTCGCTCTGGTGATCCTGATGATCGCAGTGTTGTTACTGTTGAGATGAAGAATAATTTTATGCAAGCTGCCAATGGCATTTTGCGCGTTAAGGCAGATACAGTCAGAAGAACTGCCACCATGGCTTTTTGTGAAGCAAAACTCTATAACGATCAAGGTGAGATTTGCTGCATGGCAACTGGTACCTTCCAATACCTCAAGCGCTTAGCAACTAAAAATGCAGATGGTGAGCGTGTGATTAAACCCGATGGGCGACAGCGTTAATTCAGATCAAGCGGGAAGATTTGATCCTGGGCTAGTACTCAAAGCGCCTGTGACAACATCATGGCCAACTGTGCCATTGGCATCAAAGCGTCTTTCGACCATTTCAAATTGACCATCTTTACGTACTCTGAGTATCGTACTTGATCGTGTTCCGTAAGAAGGTGTTCTGATAAATGCTGCTGAGAGTGCTTTTTCCCAGTCTTTATTGACACCGGTATTAGGCAACTCTTGCGGATTCGCCTCATGCGTATCTGCTAAGACACGTAAATAATGATCGGCATTCTTTAGTTCGCCACTATCCATCGCTAAGGCTTGAGCAAAAGCGGCAACACGGTGATTCACCTTGGGCCATGGAGTGTCAAGCATTGCATTGGATAAACCATATACGCCAGCATCAAGTGCAGTCTTGGGGAATACTTTTCTAGGGCGAATATTTTGTCCCATCATGAGACGATTGCTTACCCAATGCATTTGGGCATTATTGGGATCACTTAAATCAGCCATCAGCAAATTAAAACCGTTGTACTGGTCAAATCGTTTGGCATGTTCATCAATAAAAGCCCCGGGCTGATGATCTCCAGCAAGATAACGCAATGCAAGCTCGCCACGTGTTCTAGCATCAGGATTTTTTTCGCTAGGAGCTCTCACATTGGTCAGCGCTGCAAAACGACCTGTTTTAGTAAAGCCTAACCATGTGCCTGGGCTACCCAAAACATCTGCACGATCTCTACCTGCAAGAATATGTGGGTACTCTGGCCACCATGCGATACCCTCAGTATTCCTCTCATAGAATTCATCACGATTAGCAGCAACTACCAAGGGGTAGTCAGGGTGTGATTTCCAGGCGAAAAGAATGAGACACATAATAGATTGGAAGGATCTTAGATTTCAATCAGAGGATAGGGCAGCGATTCAATTTGTAACGTAGGGCCGTTAGGGCTTCCTAGATGAATTTCGCCTGCCTCCAAGGCCTCCAGCTTGCATTCAAGCTGGAAATTGATTCTTGATCGATCGTACGCATCTTGTGCGGCTAACACAACCATTCCACAGGGTTGATTGCTGTCACTGGAATGAAACAGCTCGCAAGCAGGCTTTGCCATACTTGAGGCTTGCGCAGTATTCTCACAATTGGCTAATTGCAGGCGCCGCTTTACTGCACCCCGGTACTGACTTCGGGCTACTATTTCTTGGCCTGGGTAGCAACCCTTCTTGAAGTCGACACCAGCAACAGACTCAAAATTGATCATTTGCGGCACAAATTGTTCTTGGGTGGCCATAACAATCCGAGGAATCGCGCTCAATATTTCTAGGGTATTCCAATACGCCAGACACTGAGAATCTGCATCACTATTTGGAATGGTATTTTTAGGGTACGCAATTAAAGTGCGCTCAAATGATTTGTCTGCAGCAAGTACAGAAGGAAGTTGGAGAGCAAAGCTGTCCTTTTGTTGAGTCTGCACTGAATCCAATGGAAGGCTTGTATAGGCCCCACATACATCCCAATCATTGGAGGCATCGATCACCTTGACTTTAGAGCGTAAGACATACATCGAGAGTCTCTTAGCAATAGTGGCCGCAATATCTCTTGATATAAATAAGGCAAAGCGGTCTTCAGATTCTGCAGATTGAGGGAAAAGTCCAAGCCAAGCGCTAGCTAATAGGCGTCCTTTAGGGTTGCAATAACCTACTAAACGGACATCATGTCCATGGGCTATTTCACCAGCAATAGTGCGTTTTAAGCCTAATACTGAATTACTCAGCTGACTTTGCAGCAAAGTAGCCGCATCCGGTCCTTCAACCAGGATGAGGCCCCACTCTGAGAGGGGGGCTAAGCCCTGAGTAGAAGCGGCTGTGGAGGAGGGTATTTGAGCTGAATTTGTCATGAGCTTTTATCATAGCCTGATGCACAAAAACTTTCAGAAAAGAAATCTATTTGTTGGCAAGGGCAAAGAGAGGCCCTGGTACCGATATTTGATATGGGTGGCTTTCTGTATTGGCGTTTTTTACAGCATGCTTTTTCTTTGGCCAGTTGTCCCGTCGGCTTCAAATGATGGAGATGTAAACCCCACTAGCTATAAGGCCAAGATCGCTCCCCAATCAGGCATATCGGCCATCTCCCGACAACTCTCAGAACAGGGTATCTCTAGCAATAGATTCATTGTGCAAATGGCCGCTAGGGCACTGTTTGTTAGTACAAAACTCAAGCCCGGAACTTACTTATTTCCGCTCCGAGCCAGTCTTGGAAGTATTTTGCTGCAAATGGCGAGGGGTGACCGAGTACGTGAGAGCATCACGATTATTCCTGGCATGACCATCTGGCAAGTAAGAAACCTCGTCGATAAGCATCCATCCCTCATTCATCAAACCAAAGGTTTGAGCTCCAAAGAGCTATTGCAGATGCTCAATCTTACTTATCCTAATGATGAAGGCCTATTTTTTCCAGATACCTATATTTTTGATCCAGATGATGCTGATATTGCAATCTATCGGCGTGCGTCCCAGGCGATGCAAAAACAGCTTTCTCAGGCATGGGGGAGTAGACCTCAAGGAACGCCTCTAAAAACCCCATATGAGCTGTTAACACTTGCCTCCATTATTGAGAAAGAAACTGGGCGTGCAAGTGAGAGGCCATTGGTAGCTGCAGTATTTATTAATCGACTTAATTTACAGATGCCCTTACAGACTGATCCCACTGTAATCTATGGAATTGGGCCCCAATTTGATGGAAATTTGAGAAAAGCCGACTTGCGTAAAGACAGTCCCTACAATACCTATATGCGTAAAGGTTTGCCTCCCACTCCAATAGCTATGCCCAGCAAAGAATCACTCTTTGCGGCAGTTAATCCAGCTCAAACCAACGCGATTTATTTTGTAGCGCGTGGTGATGGAAGTAGTCATTTTTCTAGGACTCTAAAAGAGCATGAGAGCGCAGTAGATCAATATCAGCGTAAACGCAAGCCATCCAATCAACCTTCTTCTCAGTAAGCATCATGAACACATTATTCCCAGGTTATTTCATTAGCTTTGAAGGTATTGATGGAGCTGGCAAAAGTACCCACATTGATGCTTTTAGCAAGCTGATGCAAGAACGCTACTCCGATCGAGAAGTTGTTGTTACTCGTGAGCCTGGTGGCACTCCATTGGGTGAAAAATTACGCGCACTATTACTTGAGGCGCCAATGAATTTAGAAACCGAGGCATTGTTGATGTTTGCCGCACGTCGCGAGCATATTGCCCAGGTTATTGAACCTGCCTTGCGGCTGGGCAAGATTGTCATCTCCGATCGTTTTACGGATGCAAGCTTTGCTTACCAGGGTGGCGGTAGAGGACTTAGCCTCGCTAAGTTAGATGATTTAGAACGGTGGGTACAGGAAACTTCAGATGGACACCTGCTTCAGCCCAACATCACCTTTTTATTTGATTTACCAGGCGAGATCGCTCAGGCACGAAGATCCAAAGTGCGTGTACCTGATAAATTTGAACAAATGGATTTAGGCTTCTTTGAAAAAGTTCGCCAAGAATATTTGCGTCGAGCTAAAGCGGATCCTAGTCGATTTTATCTTGTGGATGCCACCCAAACTCCTGAGCAAATTTGGTCCGAACTTCAAGCTCTCAAGATCAAACTCTAAATGAGCATTACTTCATTCGATCAGATTCAATCAAAGACAATTGCCCCTTGGTTAGAACCCATTTGGAATGCAATCGATTTAGGTTCATTGCCAAATGCAGTGTTGATTCATGGCCAATCAGGCATTGGTAAGTTTCAATTTTCGATCGAGTTAGCGAAAGCGCTATTGTGTGAGGGCAGCTCTAATCAAGCTAAGCCTTGCAATCATTGCGAGGCCTGTCATTGGTTTTCTTCAGGCAATCACCCTGACTTTATTGCCTTAGTTCCAGAGACGCATCGCAAGCTTTTGCCTCATGGTGACTTGGATGTAGATACTGACTCTCCGAAAAAGGCCAAAAAAAATCTGGACGATAGCGATGCAGATTCTGGCGATAAAAAAGAGAAAAAAAATATCTCCATCGAGGAGACGCGAAGTGCAATTGAAGGGCTATCAATAGGCTCGCACCGAGGTGGTAATCGCGTTATCTTGATTTATCCCCTTGAAATGCTGCGTTCTGATGCGGCCAACACACTGCTCAAATCCTTGGAAGAGCCACCTAGCAACACAATCTTTATTTTGCTGGCAGATCGCCTTGATCGCGTTCTTCCCACCATTCGCTCTCGCTGCCGTTTGATTGCAGCACCAAGGCCTGATCGCCAGACGGGTTTGCAATGGCTTGAGGAGCAAGTTAAAGCCATTCCAGAATTAAAAACTAAAAGTGCTGATGTGGAGTCTATCTATGATGAGCAGGGCGGGGCGCCTTATGCTGTTTTAGAATCACTAATCGCTCGCCATCATCAAGATGATAAAGATGAGCTATCGATTTCAATCGCAGCATCACGTCACTTATTACAATCCTTAGCGCAAGGAAGCAATATCCAATGGCTTGATGCAGCTGAGAAAATTCAAAAAGCTAAATACTCAGTCATACTAGCAACCATGCAGCGCTGGATTTCGGATCTGCAAAGTGTGACTCAGTCAGGTTACCCTCGCTTTTATCCAAAGCATGAAGCGCAGATGAGAACTCTTGCTGCGCAGATTCGCTTACCTAAGTTACTCCGTCTTTGGAAAGCCTTAACGCTTGCAAGGCGTCATGAAAATCATCCATTAGCCACCCGAATTCAGCTAGAAGCACTGCTTTCCCAATACCAACAGGTATTTGAAGACTAAAATAGAGGTCTATGTTTATAGACTCACATTGCCATCTCGATTTCCCTGAATTTCAAGCCCGTTTGCCAGAGGTTTTGGCCAATATGGCTGCCTGCAAAGTGAGTCATGCATTGTGCGTTTCTGTCGATATCCCAGATTATCCAAAGGTGCGTCAGTTGGCTGAGGAGCATTCGCATCTTTATGCGTCGGTTGGCGTTCACCCGGATTATGAAGATACCCCTGAGCCTTCGCTTGAGTTTTTGCTTGCTGAGGCCAAACATCCCAAGATTATTGCGATCGGGGAAACTGGCCTGGATTACTACCGCATGGGTGATCGCAGTTATGACTCAATGGAATGGCAAAGAGAACGTTTTAGAACCCATATTCGGGCTGCAATTGCCTCTGGGAAGCCGCTGATCATCCATACACGCTCAGCTTCTGAAGATACCCTCAGAATTCTCAAAGAGGAGGGTGCAGATCAAGTTGGCGGGGTGATGCATTGCTTTACTGAAAGCACTGCAGTTGCAAAAGCGGCCATGGAAATGGGCTTCTTCATCTCATTTTCAGGGATTGTGACCTTTAAGAGCGCCAAGGACCTTCAAGAAACTTGCAAGCAAGTTCCCCTGGATCGCATGCTGATAGAGACTGATTCGCCGTATTTGGCACCCATTCCTTATCGCGGCAAAACAAATGAACCCGCGTGGGTATCCAAAGTTGGTGAGTTTGTAGCTAATCTCAAAGGAGTCTCAGTTGAGGAGCTTGCTAATAAGACAAGTTCTAATTTTTTCCAATGTTTTCAATTAAATAGAGCAATATAATGAGAAGTTCACTTAAGTTAAAACGTCTTGTCTTATGCACCTTGATGGCTGCTAATAGTATTGTTTTTGCCCAAACAGCTAGCCAAATTGATGATTTCACTAAGGCAGCTAAGTTTGATGATGTTTCTGAAATTCAGGATTTACTCAAGGCAGGTGTTAACCCAAATGCGATTGATCCAAAGGGCAATCCAATGCTCATTGTGGCTATTCGCGATAAGTCCATGAAAGTAATTGATTTTTTGCTAGCTAACCCAGCGATAAATCCCAATTTAGCCAATAAGAGCGGTGAAACTCCACTCATGATGGCCTCTATTGAGGGTGAGCTTCCAGTGGTTAAAACCTTAGTCTTGGACAAGAAGGTAGACGTCAATAAGACCGGTTGGACACCATTGCATTACGCTTGCTCAACCGGAAAGCTTGAAGTGGCTCAATTTCTGGTTGCCAATGGCGCCAAAGTCAATGCGCTCAGTCCGAGTGAAACAACCCCATTAATGATGGCTGTGAGCTCCGGAAACGATGAGCTCATTAAGTTTTTGCTAGATAAAGGTGCGGATCTTAAGATGCGTAATCATGAAGGCTATACGGCAATTGATGTTGCAGAGTTATTTAGTAAAGACGACATCCGTGATGGCTTAAAGTCACGCTGGGAAAAGGTCTACAAACAGCCATATCCTGGTGGCCCAATAAAGACTCCTACCTAATCACCATATATGCTTACTGCGTATAATCATTATTATGTCAAATAAGAAATAAATCTAGAAACTCTTGGTAACGACAATGACATTTACTGACTTATTAGAAAGGCTTCCAGGCCTAAACTCCCTTCCCAGTCTTGGCACTCTCTTTGCTGAGATTAATGCGGATGTAGGCAATAGCGATATTGTATTTTTGCTAGTTCTGGCTTGTTTGATGCTGACTATTCATGGAGTCGCCGTTTTAGTGATAGCAGGCATCTTTCACTGGGTTGATAACAAGTTAGAAAACAAGCAGGTTTATGGTGCTAACTTTTTATCGTACTTCATCGCCATATTATTGATAGTCGGCATACATCTTCTAGAAATCATTGCTTGGGCCTATATCTGCATTGGCTTGCAAGTTTTTCCAACTAACCTCCAGACTCTCTATTTTGCTGGAGAGATGTATACCACCGTTGGTTTCGGAGATTACACACTGGTTGAGCGCTGGAAAATCATTCCCATCATCATTTCATTTAGTGGAATATTTGCGGTATCACTCTCTGGCGCCGCTCTTTACACGATGATGGGCGCCTTACTAGGAAAGCCTCAAAACCCCAAATCAGGTTCGGGGTTTTAGGCCGATCAGTTAGTCAATTAGCTTAGAGCGGTCAATAGGCGCTCTTTGCTTAAAGACTAACTCCAGCACCCGTCCATTTGATTCTAGTGAGCGCATTCTGCCGGGTAGCCAATCCAAATCTTTTGCTAACCAAATATCGACTTGTCGTTTATAGGGGCTGCTTTCGCGCTGCATCAATGCATAGTGGCGATTGATTGACTTACCAAGGCTCGGTATATCCTCTGAGTCGTTTTCACCGTAGCTTTTAAATTGCCACATCTCCAAGGTATCGTAATCGACTACCGGAATGCCGCGAATCGACCCTGCCTCATCAATTTTGTCACTGCCATTGAGCAGCGATGCCAATTGAAACATCAGGCTAAATCGATCTTGCGTACCAGGAATAATTTCTGGAGTGTGATCAGGCTTTTCTGAGAAAAACATTTTTCCACCACCCTGACCATCGCGATCGAATCGAGAATATCTTGGCGGCTTATCACCGCGCTTAGTCCAGTAAATTGCTGGAGCAATTCCATAAGCATCGACTGAGCCACGGGATTCAAATACAAAAGGGCCTACGACTGCATAAGGGATATTGATATAAAGACGATATTGATTGCCTTCTGTAATCCAATCAAGTTGTGCCGTTTGGTAAAGCTGCCCATCTACATAAGCATCAAAATAATATGTGCCAGATTCAGGCAATTGAAAAGCTTGACCTGATTGATCTCCAAGACCACCCTGCTTTCCTTTGCCATCGCCGTCACCATCGGGCAATGGATCCGCTGAGATTGCATTGGCACTCTTGGGTTGTGCGCGTTTCTTAGGAGCACTAGAGAGCTGAATTTTCTGCGGCGGCTCCACACGTAAATCTGTTTTGATAATGAGATCTTCCGATATTGGTGGCGCACTACTAAACGAAAGAAACGGTAACCCGAAAAATAAAATCAGGTGCCCCAATATTGAGATAAAAATAGCTGCTAAGAGAATCCATAAAGATGTTCTCCGGCCAGCAGAATTGAAGTGAGATGCAAATGCAGTCAAGAAAAGACTAGCTCTGTATAAAGTCCATTACTGCAGGTAGATGGTCAGCATAGTCGGCAATGCCATGATCACTACCTTCTAGCACCAGTTGTTTTGCACCTTTGTAAAAGGCCACCATTTCTTTCCAGTCTAGTAGTTCATCACCTTTGGCAGCAATTAAAAAATAGCGCTGGGGATCGGAGATTTTCTCTACTTGTAGCGCTCGTAATTCATCGATGTACTGAGCTTTAAAGTCAAAGGGCTTATCGCTATCGTATTCAGTCATCATGCCAACATGGGGTTCTAACTCGCGGGCTGCATATACCGCTGGATTCAGAGCAATTCCTTTGCACTGATATTTCTCAGCTAAATAGTTAGTGTAAAAGCCACCTAGGGACGAACCAATAATGATGATGTTATCTGCATCAGATTGATCGATATGGCTTGTCACCATGTCCATGCTTTGCTTTGGAGATGCTAATAACTGCGGACAATACCATTCGTAAGAATGATCTTTGCTAGTAAGCGCACTTATGGCCTCCCCCGTCATCACTGCTTTTGAGGAACGCGGTGATGAGCGAAAGCCGTGTAAATAGACTAGTAAAGTTTTGCTCATCTCCTACCCCTTATTCCCCATCTCAAAGTTCGCTAGCTTCTCTAGGGCTTTGACCATGGCAGAGTGATCCCAGGCTTTGCCACCATGGGCACTGCAGGCATTAAAGAGTTCTTGAGCCGTAGCGGTATTGGGTAGTGATACGCCCAAGGCTTTAGCACTACTGAGTGCCAGACTTAAATCCTTTTGATGCAGCTCAATCCTAAAGCCAGGATCAAAGGTGCGATTGATCATGCGCTCACCATGCACTTCGAGTATCTTGGAGCTAGCAAAGCCGCCCATCAGGGCTTGCCTTACTTTGGCTGGATCAGCCCCTGCTTTAGCAGCAAAGACTAAGGCTTCGGCAACCGCTTCAATATTGAGCGCGACGATGATTTGATTGGCTACCTTGGTAATTTGACCAGCGCCATTGGCGCCAACTAAGGTAATGTTCTTGCCCATGAGTTCAAAAATGGGTTTGACCTTAGCAAAGGTCGCCTCACTAGCGCCCACCATGATGGTGAGGCTCGCTGCCTTTGCCCCTACTTGGCCACCGGAGACGGGAGCATCGACATACTCACAGCCTAGCGCATTAATCCGCTTCGCAAACTCTTGGGTGCTAATCGGGGAGATTGAGCTCATATCAACGACGATCTTGCCAGCGCTCAAGCCTTGGGCAATGCCTTGATCCCCAAAGAGGACTTTTTCCACATCAGGGGTATCCGGCAGCATGGTGATGATGATGTCAGCTTGGCGCGCTACTTCTGCTGGGCTAGCGCAGACAATCGCTGCACTATTGGCTAGCTCTGGGGGTACTTGGCTACGGGTATTGACATACACCTCATGGCCGCTAGCGACTAAATGGCCTGCCATTGGGGCGCCCATAATGCCTAGTCCTACAAAACCCAGTTTGAGCTTACTCATGGTGTCTTCCTTGATTGTTGTTATTGGTGTACTGGCTGCTTGTGCAGCGCCTAGTTAGCCATCATCTTACGGTATTTAGGCGTTGGCTTGGTCGTAAGGGCCCATCCAAGACAGGCCTGCTTCTGTGGTTTTGAGGGGCTTGTACTCACAACCAATATAGCCCTCATAACCGAGGCGATCGAGAAGCTCAAACAGGTAGGGGTAATGGATCTCCCCGGTACCAGGTTCATGGCGCCCAGGGTTATCAGCTAACTGGATATGGCCAATCCGGTCCAAATACTGCTCAATCGTTTTACCCAACTCCCCTTCCATGCGCTGGGCATGGTAGATGTCGTATTGCAAGTAGGCATTGTGAGCACCGACGGCATCTAACAGTGCAATGCCTTGGGCGGTCTTATTGAGATAAAACCCCGGGATATCAAAGGTATTGATCGGCTCAATCAGGAGTTTAAGGCCGACTTTATTGAGCTCGCTAGCTGCGTATTGCAAGTTGCCGACCAAGGTATCGTGGACTAACTGGGGATTGGCGCCTGCCGGGGTAATACCCGCTAGGCAGTTGAGCTGGGGAACCCCCAAAATCTGGGCGTACTCAATGGCTTTAGCTACCCCTAAGCGAAACTCAGCTACCCGATCAGGATGACAAGCAATCCCTCTCTCACCGGCTTCCCAATTACCGGCTGGTAAGTTATGCAAGACCAGTTTGAGGGCATTTTGATCTAAAGCGCTCTTAATATCAGCAGCAGCAAAAGCATAGGGAAAGAGAAACTCTACTGCCTGAAAGCCGCCTAACTTAGCAAGCGCAAAGCGCTCTAAGAAAGGCTGCTCATTAAACAGCATAGTGAGATTAGCAGCAAAGCGCGGCATGGGGGTCCTTGAAGAAATTTAAAAATCCATTTGATCTTAACAAAGATGATGACGAGCCACACGCGCACTAAACAGCGTTCCGCAAGGCGACATGAAAGCAGATTTAGGCAAAAAATACGCTAATATGATCATAGAAATAGTCATTAATAAGGAAAGTTATGAAAATGAAGTTCATCCCCCTCACCTTAGTTGCTTGCGCCCTACTTACTGGCCCCGCTATTAGCATGGCTCAGTCTGATGGATCTAAGCCAATGGTTATCGATGCTGCTGTAACGGATACCGTGTATCAGTTATATGAAGGCACTGTTACTAAGATCGATAAAAAATCACGCACCATTTATTTTAAAAATAATGAAGGTGAATCTAAATTTATAGCTGGTCCAGAAATTAAGAATTTTGACCAAATTAAAAAAGGCGATCGCTTAAATGTGAATTATGAGCTAGCAATGGCTATTGAGCTCATCAAAACGAAGAGTGATGGCATTCGCAGCAAGGTTGAAACTGCCTCCGAAACTACTTCCAAGCCAGGTGAAAAGCCTACCCGCTTGATTTCCAATACAACAACAATCATCGCTGATATCGTTGCTGTTGATCGTGCTAAGAAGCTGGTATCTGTAAAAGGGCCTAGCGGAAAAGTAACTACTGTCACTGTTAAAAATCCACAGTTACTAGCAGATGTAAATGTCGGCGAGCAGGTTAAAGTGGTGTATTACGATGCCATGGCTGCATCGATTACCACTCCTAAGAAGAAGTAATTTGTTGTAGAGGCAAGGATTGAATTTGAGAATTTATTTTTATTTAAGCCTTGCCTTCATCACCCTGCTATCGGGCTGCGCCAATACTACGAGGCCAGGTGCAGTAGGAGTTAATAGATCCCAATTTATGATGATCTCTTCAGCAGAAGTAGATCGCCTTTCTGCAATCAGTTACAACGAGCAGAACCAAAAAGCCAAACAGAAAAATGTCCTAGTAACATCCGGCCCCACTTATGATCGCTTGAAATTCATTGCGAATCGCTTGATTCCGCAAACCGAAGCATTTCGGGATGACACTAAGCAATGGGATTGGCGACTGAGTTTAATAGATGCCCCAGTATTAAATGCCACTTGCGCACCGGGTGGCAAGATTACTTTTTACACCGGTATTATTGAGGAGCTCAAGCTCAATGACGATGAAATCGCCGCCATCATGGGTCATGAGATTGCGCATGCACTCAGAGAGCATGGTAGAGAACGCGTATCTCAAGCCATGGCGCAAAATCTTGCAGTAAATGTAGCCATGGCTGCTGCCGGAGGCTATGGCTCAGCTGTAAGCGCCGCCAATCAGATGGCGCACTATGTTTTCGTATTACCCAACTCTAGAGAAAATGAATCTGAGGCTGATGCGATTGGGCTTGAGCTAGCAGCACGTGCTGGATATAACCCAATGGGCGCTATCACGGTTTGGCAAAAAATGATTAAGGCCACTAAAGGTCAAAGCTCCCCAGAGTTTTTATCAACCCACCCTTCTGGTGAAACGAGAATCGAGCAGTTGACAGCATTAATGCCTGCGGTTGAGCCCCTTTATAAGGCCGCTCCAAAGCCTCCTCAAAGTAATCAAAAGAAGATGTAATACTGGGGTCGAGTACATTTAAGCGTAAGAGATTGATTCTGTTTCAACAAATTGCGCTACATATTAAGGGGTAAGTCTTGGAAAAACTAACAGCTCGGCAGCGTTATGTCATTGCTAGCATCGTGTTATGTGCATTAATGGCAGGACCCTTTATCGTTCTGGGTGCGTATGCCTGGTTCGAAGGAGTTGAGGAACACCGTACTATCTTTCTACAATATTTTCAGCAACTTTTCCCTCTTGGAGTTGCCCTCACCTTGGGCGCATTAATCTTGGGTTTTGTGGTTCTCAATCGACTGTTTAATACTTATGTCACTGGTATTGCCGCTACCTCAGAGCGCTTAAAAGTCATGCTCAGTAGTAATCGAGAGTTACGACTTGAACTTCAAGGGCCACCAGAGTTGCGTGAAGTTATTCGTGCCATGAATCGCTTGGCTGATCAACGGGATCACAAGATTGATGAGATTGAAGCGAAAATTAAAGAGCAGATTTCTCTTTATCAATCACTCTGCGATAGATCTGCAGATGCTTCACTGCTAGATAGACCATTGGCTAGCCTGATTTACACCGCGTTTGATACTGAAACAACAGGCTTGCAACCAAGTCATGGTGATGAAATTATTCAGATTGGCGCACTCAAAGTTTCTAATGGAAGTATTCATACAGATGAGACCTTTGAAGCTCTCATTGACCCAAGACGCTCAATTTCTGCTGAGAGCATCAAAATTCATGGAATAACCCAGGCGGAGGTTGAAGGCAAACCTACGATTGATCAAGTATTACCCAGTTTTTATCAGTTTTGTGAAGGCAGCGTTTTGCTTGGTCATAACGTTGCATTTGATATGCGGTTTCTACAATTAAAAGAGCAATCAACCCACATTATCTTTAAGCAACCCGTTATTGATACGCTCTTGCTTTCGGCAGTAGCCTACCCAAATCAGCCGCTGCATAGTCTTGAATCTAGTATGGCGCTCTTAGGGGTACAAATTGAGCATCGTCACAATGCCTGCTCTGATGCAGTCGCTACCGCACAAGTATTTTTAAAGTTAGTTCCCCTGCTTGAAGAACGCGGCATTATTACGCTTGGACAGGCTATTGAGGCGTCAAAGAAAACAACTTACGCAAGACTCTCTTACTAAGCGAAAGAGGAAATAAAAAAGGACCCCAAAGGGCCCTTAATTACTGTAATTGGCGGAGCGGACGGGACTCGAACCCGCGACCCTCGGCGTGACAGGCCGATATTCTAACCAACTGAACTACCGCTCCAATACAACGAGTGCTACTTGTGTCACTTACTGCTACTACCCACAACTAGCCAAAATATTTGGCGTCCCCAGGGGGATTCGAACCCCCGTACTCACCGTGAAAGGGTGATGTCCTAGGCCTCTAGACGATGGGGACCTGGACTACAACTAATACCGCTATTCTAAATGCTTGGTGGAGATAAGCGGGATCGAACCGCTGACCTCTTGCATGCCATGCAAGCGCTCTCCCAGCTGAGCTATACCCCCGTAATCTCGCAATAAAACCACAAGACATTCAAAACAATCCAAGATTTTATCCTATTTTTGTGCAGACGCGCAAATTCTGGATTAGACGACCTTGGAGAGCCGTTTTACTACCTCTTCTTTCCCTAAAACCACCATTACCGCATCGATGGCTGGGGTCTGAGTTGTCGAAAATAAAGCATAGCGAACTGGCATAGCCAATGCTGGCATTTTAATCTCATGCTTGGCTAAAACCTCTTTAAAAGCCGCTCCATAAGCCGCCTTTGAATGCTCGGCAGATTGCAGGGCTGAAATTAAATCCTTTAATGCCGGAACAATTTCTTGCGGAATATTGGCTGCAATTTGCTCTGGGCTATGGGTAGGTGCTCGCAAGTAAAACAGCTTTGCACCTTCGGCAATTTCAAGCAAGGTATTGGCGCGATCTTTAAGCAATGCCACCACCTGAACAAAATCAGGACCCTGCTCTGTATCGATTCCTAACTCATGGGCAAATGGTTTTGTAGACTGGGCTAAGTGCACCGGATCTGCTTGTTGAATATATTGATGATTGAGCCACAGAAGTTTTTCTGGATTGTGCTGCGCTGGCGATCTGCCCAAGCTATCGAGATCAAACCAATTGACAAACTGTTCCTTGGTAAACACTTCAGCATCACCATGAGACCAGCCTAAGCGAGCTAAGTAATTTAGGATGGCTTCGGGCAAGTACCCTGCTTTTTGATAATCGCGCACGCTCATTGCCCCATTACGCTTACTCATCTTCTCACCAGAGTCATTTAAGACTGTTGGTAAATGCGCATAGACCGGAGGTGTGCCGCCTAAAGCCCTCATGATATTGATTTGACGTGGAGTATTGTTGACGTGATCATCGCCACGAATCACGTGAGTGATTTTCATATCTAGATCATCGACCACCACGCAAAAGTTGTAAGTAGGAGTTCCATCAGGCCGAGCAATCACTAAATCATCGAGCTCATCATTGCTAATTTCAATTTGACCCTTGACAGCATCTTGCCAAATCACAGAGCCACCAATCGGGTTTTTAAAGCGAATCACAGGCAAAACGCCTTCTGGAATTGCTGGCAGGGTTTTGCCAGGCTCTGGACGCCACAAGCCGTTATAGCGCGGCTTTTCTTTTTTAGCCATCTGCTGATCACGTAGCTTGTTAAGCTCTTCTTCGCTCATATAACAAGGATAAGCAAGGCCACTATCGAGCATTTGTTTGATAACCTCACGGTAGCGATCAATGCGCTGCATTTGATAGATTGGGCCCTCATCTAGATCCAAACCAAGCCAAGCCATACCTTCAATAATCACATCTACCGCCTCCTGGGTAGAACGCTCTAGATCGGTATCCTCGATGCGCAATATAAAGTCACCCTGATTGTGGCGAGCAAAAGCCCAAGGATAAAGAGCGCTGCGAAGGTTGCCCAAATGGATAAAGCCCGTGGGACTGGGGGCGAAACGTGTACGTATATGCATAAATAGCATTATCTCAGGTTGGACTTTGTACTCACAAAATAGCGGCTTTACTTAAAAAAGTGGATACTTTCACCTATGAATGAACTCCTAGTCTTTATGTGTGATGGCGCCCCGGTTCGTGGGGAAATTGTCTCAATCAGTAGCGCCTGGCAAGCCGTCCTCGAGCGGCGCAATGATCCTCCGGCTGTAAAGCGCATTTTGGGGGATTTTGTTGGTGCAGCCACCCTTTTGAGCGCAAGCTTGAAGTTTGATGGCACCCTGATTATTCAGGCGCAAAGTCAAGGACCTATTTCGCTTTTGGTTGTGGAATGCAAGTCTGATTTGAGTATGCGCGCTACGGTAAAGCTATCCATTGAGCCTGACACTATTGATCCTGATGCGAGTCTGGGCGACTTATTGGATGCCCAAAATTCTGGGCGATTAGTCATCACCCTCGACCCTGCTGATCGTCAGCCTGGTCAACCCCCTTATCAAGGTATTGTGGCTTTACAAGAACATCGTGGCACGGTCATTAAACCTGTAACGAGTGCTGCAGAAGCAATCGCACTGTATATGCAAAATTCAGAGCAATTGGATACGCGGATTTGGCTTACTTCTAACGATACTCATGTTGGTGGTTTATTACTGCAACGCCTACCAGATTCAGGTGGGCATGCTCATCTCGACCCACAAGTTGCTGCGGAAGGCTGGAATCGCATCCAAGCACTTGGCGAAACCATTACCGATGAAGAATTATTGACATTGCCGCCGCAAACAATTTTGCGCCGCTTGTTTTTAGAAGAGTCTGCAGAAAATGGAGTTCGGAGTTTTCCGGCTAGACCAATTCAGTTTGCCTGTCGTTGCTCGCGAACCAAGGTAGCAGACGTTCTACGGATGTTGGGTGAGCAAGAGGTTGAAAGCATTCTTGCCGAGCAAGGCGCTGTTGATACAGAATGTGACTTCTGTGGAAAGGCGTATCACTTTGATGCGGTTGATTGCCGCCAAGTTTTTAAAACTGAATTGCTTGCCGATGCGACAAGGCCGCCCTCAAAAGGACATTAGGCGAGACAACATACTATCGCTTTGTAATTACTGGCTTCTCTGCATCTGCGGTATTGCTCGCTGATTTTTCGATTGGCAGAATTTGAACGAAGAATTCACCTTCTTTAATCATGCCATGCTCAACCCGCGCACGCTCTTCAATCGCCCTAGTACCCTCTTTTAAATCTTTCACATCACCAGTTAACTTGGCATTACGCAAGCTAAGTAAACTATTTTTAGCCTGCTGTAATTCCAGTTGTTTTTCCATTTCATAAACCTTGAGCCATCCACCCTTCCCCAACCATAATGGGTACTGTATTGCGATAAGCAATAACAGCATTGAGTAGATGACTAAGCGCATACCGAAACGAAAAAGAAATTAACGCTTCAGGTTATAGAAAACAGACTTTCCTGGGTAGCTTGCTACATCACCCAAATCTTCTTCAATGCGCAGCAGTTGGTTGTACTTTGCAATGCGATCAGAGCGTGACAAAGAGCCAGTCTTAATTTGTCCAGCATTCGTACCCACTGCAATATCGGCAATCGTGCTGTCTTCTGTTTCACCAGAGCGATGAGAGATTACTGCTGTGTAATTGGCTCGCTTAGCCATCTCAATCGCCGCAAAGGTCTCAGTCAAAGTGCCAATTTGATTAATCTTAATCAGAATCGAATTAGCAATACCCTTCTCAATGCCTTCTTTGAGAATTCGGGTATTGGTAACAAATAAATCATCGCCTACTAACTGAATCTTTTTACCCAGTTTTTGAGTGATATCGGCCCAACCATCCCAATCACTCTCATGCATGCCATCTTCAATCGACACGATGGGGAATTGATCTGCCAAGTTACCAAGGTAATCAGAAAACTCGCTCGAAGTCAGCTGGAGGCCTTCGCCAGACAGATGGTATTTATCATCTTTATAGAACTCACTTGCAGCGCAATCCAAAGCCAAGAGGACATCTTCACCCGCTTGATAGCCAGCACCTTCAATGGCTTTCATGATGGTCTGTAGACACTCTTGATTGCTCTTGAAGTTGGGAGCAAAGCCACCTTCATCACCTACAGTGGTAGGCATACCTTGAGAGCCGATAATTTTCTTGAGCTCGTGAAAGATCTCAGCGCCGCAACGCAAGGCTTCGCGAAAGCTCTGCGCACCAACAGGCATAATCATGAATTCTTGAATATCCAAGCTGTTATTGGCGTGTGCACCGCCATTGACGATATTCATCATTGGTACAGGCAATTGCATGCCTCCAGAGCCGCCAAAGTAACGATATAAAGGCAGGCCAGCCTCTTCAGCAGCGGCTCGCGCAACCGCCATAGAAACCGCTAGAGTGGCATTAGCACCCAAACGTGCTTTGTTATGGGTGCCATCCAAATCAATCAGAGTGTGATCTAGGAATGCTTGTTCGCTAGCATCTAAACCTAAAATGGTTTCCGCAATTTCTACATTGATATTTTGTACTGCTTTCAGAACCCCCTTACCGAGATAGCGCTCTTTGTCGCCGTCACGTAATTCAATTGCTTCACGTGAACCAGTAGAAGCCCCTGAAGGAACAGCAGCCCGGCCCATGACGCCAGATTCAAGTAAAACATCGCACTCTACTGTGGGGTTACCACGGGAATCCAAAACTTCTCTACCAATAATGTCAACAATGGCGCTCATGCACCCTCCTCAATATAAAAATAAATTTTGTTACAGCATCCGTTGAATAGTGATTCAGCAAAATGGATTACTTAAAACTGTCTTCTAAAAATGTTCCGGAGCGCTTCACCACAGTATCAATTGCTACCAAGGATTCAAGCAGTTCTTTCATGCGATGAAGTGGCACCGCATTAGGGCCATCAGATAGCGCCTTTGCAGGGTCTGGATGCGTTTCCATAAATAGTCCGCTGATACCAACCGCTACAGCAGCGCGCGCTAGTACGGGTACGAACTCACGCTGACCACCACTAGCATTGCCTTGACCACCAGGCAACTGGACGGAATGCGTTGCATCAAACACTACTGGAGCATGGGTCTCACGCATGATGGCTAAGCTACGCATGTCAGAGACCAAATTGTTGTAACCAAATGAGGCGCCGCGCTCGCAAACCATAAATTGGTCAGGAAGGTTTTTCTCTGCAGCAGCTGCCCTAGCCTTTTCAATGACATTGAGCATCTCATGGGGAGATAAAAATTGCCCCTTCTTGAAATTGATCGGCTTACCGCTCTGAGCACAAGCTCGAATGAAATCGGTCTGTCTGCATAAAAATGCAGGGGTTTGCATCACATCAACTACTTTTGCCACTGGCTCTATTTCGCTAACATCATGAATATCAGTGAGGACTGGGACGCCAATTTCACGCTTCACTTTAGCCAAAATCTCGAGCCCTTTTTCCATACCAAGACCTCGGAATGAAGTTCCTGAAGAACGATTGGCTTTATCGAATGAAGATTTATAGATAAAAGGAATCCCCAGAGAGCTCGTGATCGCTTTTAATTCACCAGCAATATCTAAGGCAGATTGCTCTGATTCAATCACGCAGGGGCCTGCAATCAGAAAGAAGCGTTTATCCAAACCAATATCAAAACCGCAAAGCTTAAATGAGCTCATGATATTTCCTTAGGCAGCTTGTGCAGTAGTAGCGTCTTGATGGATCAATGACGCTTTAATAAATGCGGAGAACAAAGGATGTCCATCGCGTGGAGTGGATGTGAACTCCGGATGAAACTGCACACCAAAGAACCAAGGATGCATTGAACTTGGCAGTTCCATCATCTCTGGCAGGGATTCATTTGGGGTTCTAGCAGAAATAATGAGGCCTGCTTTTTCCAACTTTGGCACATAGGTGTTATTGACTTCATAACGATGACGATGACGCTCGTTCACTTCAGCACCATAAATCTCATGGGCTAAGGTGCCATCCATGACGGGGCAACGTTGTGAACCCAAGCGCATGGTGCCGCCAAGATCGGAATCATTGGTGCGTTTCTCAATACGACCTTCGCGATCAACCCACTCAGTAATCAAAGCAACCACTGGGCTATCAGTATTAACATCAAACTCAGTGCTATTGGCATCTTTGATATTGGCCACATGACGAGCAAACTCAATCACGGCTAACTGCATCCCTAAGCAAATACCAAGATAAGGCACGTTATTCTCACGGGCATAACGAATAGCAGCAATCTTGCCTTCAGTACCGCGCTTACCAAAGCCGCCGGGAACCAAAATAGCATCAAGACCATGAAGGCAATCGACACCATCTTTTTCAATGACTTCAGAATCTATGTAATTGATATTGACGCGAGTATGGTTATGGATACCGGCATGACGCAGTGCTTCAATCAGTGATTTATAAGACTCGGTTAACTCGACATACTTTCCAACCATGCCGATAGTGACTTCATGTTGTGGATTGGCTAACTCATAAACCAGTTTTGCCCAAACAGATAAATCAGCAGGCTTTGCCTCAATTTCGAGCTCGCGGCAAATCAGATCATCCATTCCTTGAGCTTGTAGCATCTCAGGAATCTTATAAATTGTATCAACGTCCCATACAGAGATTACTGCCTCTTCACGAACGTTTGAAAATAAGGAAATCTTCGAACGCTCATCTTCTGGAATGGGTCGATCAGCACGGCATAACAAGACCGTAGGCATGATGCCAATCTCACGTAACTTTTGCACAGAGTGTTGAGTAGGTTTGGTTTTTAACTCACCTGCACTGCTGATATAGGGCACTAGCGTGAGGTGAACGAAAGCACAGCTGTGTTTTGGCAGGCGAATACTCATCTGACGCGCTGCCTCTAGGAAAGGTAAAGATTCAATATCGCCCACCGTTCCACCAATTTCACAGATGGCGATATCTGCATTGCCATCATGACTCGCTTTTGCACCACGTTCTACAAATGCTTGAATTTCATTCGTAATATGGGGAATGACTTGAACAGTCTTGCCAAGGTACTCACCACGTCGCTCTTTGCTGATGACCGATTCATAGATCTGGCCAGTAGTGAAGTTATTGCTTTTACGCATTTTTGCAGAGACAAAGCGCTCGTAATGCCCGAGGTCAAGATCGGTCTCAGCACCATCTTCAGTAACAAAAACTTCACCATGTTGAAGTGGGCTCATTGTCCCAGGGTCAACGTTGATATAAGGATCTAATTTTAGGAGGGTGACTTTCAGGCCGCGGGATTCAAGAATCGCGGCAAGCGAGGCAGCTGCGATTCCTTTCCCTAAAGAAGAAACCACACCACCAGTGACAAAAACGTATTTGGTCATCGCTTAAGCTCTGTTGGAAAAAGTAATTATAACGATAGCTGCTTGGCTTGAAAAAATTTCCATCTAAGCCAATGGCTTACAAGAGTTTGCCGAACATGGGCTATTTTTTCTCAACACCAAGTGCTCCCAAATGCTCCAATCCCCCCACTTTTTTTAGGCTCATAAAGGCATTTTGAGATAGTTTTTACTGATTTCAGGTTTTTTTTGAGAAATTTGGGGAATTAAGTCTTATATAAGACATGATTTCCGAATTACAATACAAGGAATGGGGTGAAAAACCCGTAATTGCTGTAATGTCGATAACTCTTACCCAATAGGAAACACGATGCTAGAAGCCTATAACGCCCAAGTAGCCGAGCGCGCCGCCCTTGGAATTCCTGCCCTCCCACTGACAAAAGACCAAACTGCCGAGTTAGTAGGTTTACTCAAGAACCCGCCAAAAGGTGCTGAGGCAGAACTATTAGAGCTTATTACCCATCGTGTGCCAGCTGGTGTTGACGAAGCAGCAAAGGTAAAAGCAGAATTTTTAGACGCGGTAGCTAAAGGTACCGTCAAATCCCCACTGATTTCTAGAGTGAAGGCAACTGAGCTTTTGGGCACCATGCTTGGTGGTTACAACATCAAGCCATTGGTCGAGTTATTGAGCGACTCTGAGTGCGCCGCAACTGCTGCTGCTGCGCTTAAGAAAACCCTCCTCATGTTTGACTACTTCCATGACGTCCAAGAATTAGCTGAAAAAGGCAACGCCCAGGCTAAAGAAGTAATGCAAAGCTGGGCAAATGCGGAGTGGTTTACAAGCCGCCCTGCCGTTCCAGAGAGCATGAAACTCACGGTTTTCAAAGTCACTGGCGAAACCAATACCGATGACCTCTCCCCTGCCCCAGATGCATGGAGTCGACCTGATATTCCTCTGCATGCCACCATCATGCTCAAGAATCCACGTCCAGGCATCGAGCCAGACGAAGTAGGTGTTCGCGGCCCAATGAAGCAGATTGAAGCGCTACAGAAAAAAGGCAATCAAATCGCTTATGTTGGTGACGTAGTTGGAACTGGCTCTTCACGTAAATCTGCTACCAACTCTGTGTTGTGGTGGACTGGTCAAGACATCCCATTTGTTCCTAATAAGCGTTTTGGTGGCGTATGTTTAGGTACCAAAATTGCACCCATCTTCTTTAATACGATGGAAGATGCTGGCGCCCTACCAATTGAGCTCGATGTATCCGATATGAACATGGGCGATGAAATTGAGTTGCGTCCATACGAAGGCAAGGCATTTAAGAACGGTAAAGAAATTGCTTCCTTCACCTTAAAATCCCCAGTGATTTTGGATGAAGTCCGTGCTGGTGGGCGTATTCCATTAATTGTTGGCCGCGGCTTAACCGCTAAGGCGCGTGCAGCGCTTGGTTTGCCAGCCTCTACTGAATTCCGTGTACCAGTTAGCCCACCAGACAACAAGAAGGGCTTTAGCTTGGCTCAGAAGATGGTTGGTCGTGCCTGCGGCTTGCCAGAAGGCCAAGGCGTTCGTCCTGGTACTTACTGCGAGCCACACATGACAACTGTAGGTTCACAAGACACCACTGGACCAATGACGCGTGATGAATTAAAAGATTTGGCTTGCTTGGGCTTCTCTGCCGACTTGGTAATGCAGTCCTTCTGCCACACTTCTGCTTATCCAAAGCCAGTGGATATTCGTACTCACCATGAGCTGCCAGCATTTATGACTAACCGTGGTGGTGTTGCCCTGCGTCCAGGCGATGGCGTCATTCATAGTTGGTTGAATCGTTTGTTGCTGCCTGATACCTGTGGTACCGGTGGCGATAGTCATACTCGCTTCCCGATTGGCATCTCTTTCCCAGCAGGCTCAGGCTTAGTTGCTTTTGCTGCTGCTACAGGCGTGATGCCTTTGGATATGCCAGAGTCCGTTTTGGTTCGTTTCAAAGGCAAAATGCAGCCAGGCATCACTTTGCGTGATTTGGTGAATGCCATTCCTTTGTATGCCATCAAAAAAGGTTTGCTCACGGTTGAAAAACAAGGCAAGAAGAATGTGTTCTCAGGACGAATCCTCGAGATTGAAGGTTTGCCGGATTTGAAGGTAGAGCAAGCATTTGAATTGTCAGATGCTTCTGCTGAGCGCTCTGCTGGTGGTTGCGCAGTGCAGCTCAACAAAGAGCCCATCATCGAATACATGCGTTCTAACATCACCTTAATGAAGTGGATGATTGCGAATGGCTACGAAGATAAGCGTACTTTAGGTCGCCGTATCAAGGCGATGGAAGCATGGATCGCCAAACCTGAATTGCTCAAGGCCGATGCAAATGCTGACTATGCAGAGATCATTGAAATCGATATGGACGAAATCAAGGAGCCTATCCTTGCCTGCCCTAACGATCCAGATGATGTCAAATTCCTCTCTGAAGTTGCCGGTGAAAAGATCGATGAAGTCTTTATTGGCTCTTGCATGACTAATATCGGACACTTCCGTGCTGCTGGTAAGGTGCTTGAAGGCAAAACCGATATGCCTACGCGTTTGTGGATTGCCCCTCCAACCAAGATGGATCAAATGGTTCTGACTGAAGAAGGCTACTATGGCGTGCTAGGCCGCACTGGTGCCCGCATGGAGACTCCAGGCTGCTCACTATGCATGGGTAATCAAGCGCAAATTCGTAAGGGCTCTACTGCGGTTTCAACATCTACTCGTAACTTCCCTAATCGTTTAGGTATTGATACTCGCGTGTATCTAGCTTCTGCAGAGCTTTCCGCCGTTGCAGCGCTCCTAGGTCGTATCCCAACCATGCAAGAGTACCTTGATCAATTGGGCGCTTTAAATGCCAATGCAGAAGAAGTGTATCGCTACATGAACTTTGACAAGATCAAATCATTTAGTGATGTTGCTGATACCGTTACGGTCTAAGCATTCAATCCCATGAGTTTGGGGTAAAGAAAAGGCGATCAACAGATCGCCTTTTTTATTGCTTATGGATTATTTGCTCAAATTGAGAGTTTATTTTCTTGATGGGCATTCTCTCGATTTAAACCTGCTGCCCAGGTATTGGTCGGAAGGCCAGTCTTTTCCATGATTAGCTTGGCGCGCTTAGAGACCTCTTTCCACTCCACATCTAATTGCGGACCTTTGAAAGCAATCGCTACGACATTGCAATCATGAGATTCCGGAAATAACAACACGCGATTATCAAAGGCTTCGCAGATGTTATTGAGGTTGACATCAAAACTCTTATGACGTGAAAACAGATTCACTGTTAAGACGCCTGGGGATTTGAGGATGTCATAACAACCCTTATAAAAATCCAAAGAGCTTGCTGAGGGACCATCGCAAATCGCATCATAAAGATCTACTTGAACTGCATCAAAGTAATCTTGATACTTGGGGCTTTGCACGAATTCCTTGGCATCTGTCTGGAGCGTTTCTAGCCTGCGATCATCACCTGGTGTCATAAACATACTCCGCGCTGAAACAATTACTGCAGGGTTGAGTTCAACGACCGTGTTCTTTACTGCCGGACAGTAACGATGGGTAAATTTAGTCAAAGCACCAGTTCCAAGACCGAGTTGCGCTACCCGCATGCCAGGTTTAGTTTCTAAAAACAGTAGCCAAGCCATCATTTGCTGGTTGTATTCCAGATAGATTTCATCTGGATCACGAATACGCATGGCACCTTGAATTAACTCGGTACCGAAATGGAGGTATCGAACCCCACCACTCTCAGAAAACGTGACGGGCTCCATCGCCATAGATGAATCTGACATTAAATTACTTTGCCCAGACCCTAGCATTGCGGAATAAGCGCATCCAAGGGCTAGCGCCGTCAGGGTTATCCAACCATTCCGGTGGACACCAACTCATCTGTACGGCTCTAAATACACGCTCAGGATGCGGCATCATGACTGTAAACCGTCCATCGGGTGTCGTTACGCCCGTCAATCCACCTGGCGAGCCGTTGGGGTTCATTGGATAAGTTTGAGTAGGATTGCCTTGGTGATCAACAAAACGCATCGCTGCTAAACCCTGCTGCTCAATAGCTTCTAGATTTCCTTGTTGGCTAAAGTTGGCAAAGCCTTCACCATGGGCAATCGCAATTGGCAAATGACTTCCGGCCATGCCCTGGGTAAAGATTGAAGGTGAAGACATCACCTCAGCCATGACTAAGCGCGCCTCGTATTGCTCAGACTGGTTACGAGTAAATTTAGGCCAGTTTTCGGCACCAGGAATAATGCCTGAGCTACCAGCAAGATTGCTCATCATTTGGCAACCATTGCAGACGCCTAAGGCAAAACTGTCTTGACGATCAAAGAATGTAGAGAACTGGTCGCGCAATTGGCTATTAAAGAGAATCGTTTTCGCCCAGCCCTCGCCTGCGCCCAGTACGTCGCCATAACTAAAACCGCCGCAGGCAACCAGCCCACGAAAATCATCTAACTTGGATTTACCGGAAAGCAAGTCAGACATATGAACATCATAGGCATCAAATCCAGCCCAGTTCATGGCGTAAGCCATCTCAACATGAGAATTCACGCCCTGCTCACGCAATATGGCAACTCTAGGTCTAGCATTCTTATTAATAAATGGCGCTGCAATATCGTCCGCAAGATCAAATGTCAGCTTAGGTGACATTCCAGTATCGGCAATGTTGTCGAGGAGAGCAAACTCACTATCAGCACAATCTGGGTTATCGCGTAAGCGAGCAATCTGATAGCTGGTATTTGTCCACATCTTCTGGAGCACTTCACGTGGCTCTGCAAAGATGTTCTTAGCGTCACGCCAAATTTCAATACGGCCATTGGTGTTTGGTTTGGCAATCACATGACTGTAGGCGCTTAAGTTCAATTTACGCAAAACAGCAAATACCGCATCACGATCAGACTTGCGAATTTGAATTACGGCACCAAGCTCTTCACTAAATAAAGCGCGCATGGTTTGATCATGACGACGACCAGAAACTTGCTGTGCCCAGTTCTTAGCATCACCCCAGTCAGCCTCTTGACCAACATCAACGGCAATCATGTCGACGTTAATGGAAACACCACAATGAGAGGCAAAAGCCATCTCGGCAATACAGGCAAATAGACCGCCATCAGAACGATCGTGATATGCCAACAATTGATCTGCCTTACGCAATTCAATAATTGCATTTGCAAGCGCCTTCAGATCTTCAGGATGATCTACATTAGGAGCTGACTTACCAGATTGATTGAGAACCTGAGCCAGAATACTTCCAGCCATGCGGTTCTTGCCACGACCCAAATCAATCAAAATCAATTCAGTTTCTAGAGCAGCTCCAGACTCATCTTTGAGTTTTAGCAAAGGTGTTGTAGTTTTACGAACATCCTGAACTGCAGCAAAGGCTGAAATAATGAGTGAGACTGGAGAAATCACTTTCTTGGATTGATCACCCTCTTGCCATGAAGTTGCCATAGAAAGCGAGTCTTTTCCAACTGGAATAGAAATACCTAGTGCTGGACATAAATCTATACCAATCGCTTGAACTGAGTCATACAGCTTGGCATCCTCACCGGGTGAACCGCAAGCAGCCATCCAATTAGCAGATAGTTTCACATCTTCTAGGCGGGCAATATCTGCAGCCAATAAATTGGTAATAGCTTCACCAACAGCCATTTTGGCTGCAGCAGGAGCATCAATCACGGCTAATGGCGTGCGCTCACCCATCGTCATTACTTCACCGCGATAGCCCTTGTAATCCATCAATGTGACTGCACAATCGGCTACGGGAACTTGCCAGGGACCTACAAATGGGTCACGGGCATTTAAACCACCAACAGTTCGATCGCCAATCGTAATCAAGAAAGATTTACTGGCCACAGTTGGCTGCTGAAGAACCCATGCAACACATTGGGCAAGATCAGCATCAGTGACATTTAACTCATCAAACTCTTGCAGAACACGCGTGACATCGCGATGCATCCGTGGCGGCTTGCCAAGCAAGACTTCCATTGGCATATCGATCGGCATGGCTGCATCGGTACCGGCAACTTCTTTGCTATCGCTTAACTGAAGTTGACGCTCGGCAGTTGCCTCACCAACCACAGCAAAAGGGCAGCGCTCGCGCTCACAAATTGACTTAAAGAGCTCTAGGTCTTTAGCTTCAATTGCCAGAACATAGCGCTCTTGAGATTCATTGCACCAAATCTCAGCAGGACTCATACCACTCTCTTCAAGTGGAACTTTGCGTAATTGAAATTGTGCACCTAAGCCAGCACCATCTGCTAGCTCTGGAAATGCATTAGAAATACCACCAGCACCCACATCATGAATAGAAACAATCGGATTATTCTGGCCCATAGCAATGCAAGAGTTAATGACCTCTTGTGCACGGCGTTCCATCTCAGGATTACCCCGCTGAACGGAGTCGAAATCTAAATCTGCAGTGTTAGTCCCAGTTGCAACTGAACTGCCGGTTGCCCCACCCATACCAATACGCATACCAGGACCACCCAATTGAATAAACAAGTGACCCGCTTTAATTTGCTTTTTTGCTGTATGGATTGAATCAATGTTACCGATGCCACCCGCAATCATGATGGGCTTGTGATATCCACGACGCACACCTTCTAAGGTTTGCTCAAATACGCGGAAGTAGCCACCCAATATGGGGCGACCAAATTCATTATTAAATGCAGCGCCACCAAGTGGTCCCTCAATCATGATTTGTAAGGGTGTCGCAATGCGATCTGGCTTGCCATATTTCTCTGACTCCCACGGCAAATCTGTACCGGGAATGTTCAGATTCGAAACAGAGAATCCCGTTAAACCCGCTTTGGGTCTGCCACCAATACCGGTAGCGCCCTCATCACGAATCTCGCCACCAGCACCGGTAGAGGCACCAGGGAATGGTGCGATTGCTGTTGGGTGATTGTGTGTCTCAACCTTCATTAAGGTATGGACTAGACGCGTGTCTTTTTCATATCGATGTTCTTGACCTTTTGGCGACCAAGTTTCTGACTCAGCTCCGACCATTACTGCTGAGTTATCGGAGTAAGCTACGATAGTTCCTTCAGGTTGAAGCTGATGCGTATTGCGAATCATCGCAAATAGGGATTTCTCTTGATCATCACCATCAATCGTCCAGCTTGAATTGAAAATCTTATGGCGGCAATGTTCGCTATTTGCCTGCGCAAACATAATGAGCTCAACATCGCTCGGATTACGCTCAAGACGAATAAAATTCTCAACGAGATAAAGCACTTCATCTTCAGATAGCGCCAACCCTAACTCTTGGTTTGCTCTATCTAAGGCAGCTCTCCCCTCGGTGAGAACTGGGATGCGCACAAATGGTTGATCAGGTAGGGATTGATACAAGGCGCTGGCTTCATTAACATCAGAAATCACAGCTTCAGTCATCCGATCATGAAGCGCTGCCAATACCAATTGCTCCTCTTGTGCACTGAGAGATTTTTTACTTTGCCACGCATATTGAACACCGCGCTCGATGCGAAAAATATCTAAGCCACATTGACGTGCAATATCTGTTGCTTTACTAGCCCACGGAGAAACTGTGCCAAAACGCGGGATAGTGATTGCCGTTTGCTTAGAAGCACCCTTACCAAACCAGGACTTAGCTTCTTCTTGCAACTCAAAAGGCTGACCATAGGTCAGCAAACTCTCTAGAACCTCCCTACTTTTGGCGCTCAGTTCGGACTCAGACCAAATGAAATGGAGATACTGAGCCTGAATAGACTCAAGTTGAATTCCTTGGGCGGCAAGCGAGGCTAAAAGTCGCTGTTGGCGGAAGGCTGAAAGGGCATTTGCCCCGGGCAAGCAACAGAATGAAGACATCCTCAGATTATAAGGTTTTGCTTAAACCAGGCGACCACCCTGTAGGGTTAATTGACGGCTACACCTGGAAGCCAAGGCGGGATCATGGGTTACCAAGACCAAAGTGGAAGAATTTTCCGCGTTTAACTCAAAAAGGAGCTCAATCACCCGATTTCCACTGGCTTCATCTAGGCTTCCGGTCGGTTCATCCGCAAACAAAATAGCCGGTTGATTCACAAACGCTCTGGCTAAAGCAACCCGCTGCTGCTCACCCCCTGAAAGCGTTTTAGGAAAGTGATTGAGGCGATGTCCAAGGCCGACCTTCTCCAGCCAAATTGCAGCCTTAGCTTTCGCTGTAGCAAGATCCATCCCAGAAAGCTCGAGTGGCAGCATGACATTTTCCAAGGCATTTAATTGGGGGAGCAGCTGAAAGGACTGAAACACAAAACCCACAAATTGCCCTCTTAACTGGGCACGACCGTCCTCATCCATAGTGGATAGATTTTGACCCATGATTTGGACGTGACCACTAGAAGGCAAATCTAAGCCAGCCAGCAAGCTTAGTAAAGTACTTTTACCCGAGCCCGATGTTCCTACAATCGCAACACTTTCACCCTGCCGAATAACAAAGTCAATATCGTGCAAAATACTTAAATCCCCGTCGACAGTCTTTACTCCCTTAGCAAGATGGTGGGCGACGATGGCTTCTATTGGTGTATTCATGTGGAATCTTTTTAAGATCAATTAATGCGAGATCAGCCTTTCAATATCAAAAGGACATTAATGCTGTTAACAGGCATATTTTGCCTGTTTATGAGCGTTCCCACTTGGTCGCAAACCAAACCGCTCATTCTGGTGCTGGGTGATAGCCTTTCTGCAGAGTATGGGCTCCCACGAGGAACGGGCTGGGTTGGTCTATTAGAAGCCCAATTAAAGAAGGATGGCAGCCCGGCTAGTGTTTTTAATGCCAGCATCAGTGGAGAAACAAGTTCGGGTGGCCTATCTCGTCTACCGGCGCTTTTAGATGCCAAGAAACCAAGCATCGTCATGATTGAACTTGGCGCCAATGATGCATTACGTGGCTTACCAATAGCCGAAACAGAATCCAACTTGCGAAAAATGATCACCATGAGCAAAAAAGCAGGCGCAAAGGTACTGCTCTTTGGCATGCAAATTCCACCCAATTATGGACAAACTTATACAGGCCAGTTTAAAGCGCTCTACTCTTCCCTAGCCAAACAAGAAAGGGTTGAGTTAATTCCATTTTTCCTGGAAGGCGTTGCGACTAGATCTGATTTATTTCAGGCGGATCGCATTCATCCTAACGTAGATGCGCAAACCATTCTTTTTAAAAACGTATGGGGCGTAATGGCCCCATATCAAAAGCTATTACAGTAAATTTTTTAGCTTCCCGAACTGTTGCTTGGTGCCTTTAATGGATTGATGACTTTTACATCAGCACTATTGCGCCAGTAACTCATAAACCCTGCAAATTCTGATTGCGCAGCAAGTGCTTGTATCTGCCCTGCCTGGGCTTTAAGAATCTTCGGATCTGAATTACTTGGTTGGCGCACTTGATCAATTCGGTAAATGGTCATACCTACACCTGGATTAGAAACCGAGACAAGTGCAGGCAATTTGTCTGGACTGACAGTCATTACCTGATCGAGCGATGGGCCAAGCAGATTGCCTGGCTTATTACGAGAAATCCAAACTGGACTCGCAAACCCGCTGGCATTCTTTGGGTCCTTCTCCAGGGAGGCTAATTTCTCATTAGCTGCTTCGATGGCCAACTTTTCAGCCGCGCGTTGAATCACTTGACGTTTGACTTCAGATGAAACCTGCGCAAACGGTAAAACTTGAGCGGGATGTAATGTCACTACGCGGGCAGAAACAAAAACGCCTGGTGAGATTTGAACCGCTTCGATATTGCGTTTGTTATTTCGTGCCTCATCACCATAGAGTGCTTGCACCACTTTAGGATTGGCTAAGGGATGGTCTTTTGAAACGCCAGTGGCACCGCTACGAGTGACTCCCTTTTGCGTTTGAATGCTTAACTTCAATTTATCAGCTGCTGGCTTCAGACTATCCGACTGGTCATAAGTCATATTGGCAAACAAATCGGCTTTCTCGCTAAAAACTTTAGGATCTTCTTTGGGATCGGCCTTTAGAACAATGTATTCCACATCCAGGTATTCTGGCTGCTCAAACAATTTAGCATTGGCTTCATAAAAAGCCTTGAGCTCATCAGCACTTGGATTTACCTTAGATGAATAATCCTTAGCATTAAATTGCAAGGCTTGAACTTGTCTCTCGGTTTCGTATAGTGAAGAAACAATTCCGGCCAATTTAGGGTTGGCTAACTCAGTCCTTGCAACAGAATTCACCAGCTGTGCAATCTTGAGTTCAAAACTTTGGCCCGCATAAAACTGCTCTTCATTCATGCCATTATTTCCTAGCAGTTGCTTAAAGCGCGCATCATCAAAGGTACCGTCTTCGCGATACAGGGCACGAATTTGAGGGATCTTCTGCAGGCTGCTGACCAATTCTTTTTTGCTTACTTGTAAACGCAGATCATTGACCGCAAAACCTAAGATGCGCTGTTGCAGTAACTCATTTAAGATCGCCTGGCGAAATGGTAGGCTTTGTGCGATTTGAGCATTTCCGCCAACACGCTCAGCCTGACGTTTAGCCGCCATATCCACCTCTTGCAAGGTAATGGGGTTGCCGTTTACTTTGACTAAATCAGTCTCCTTGTCCATGAATTCGGAATAGCTTGAAATTCCAAATAAAGCGAAGGAAGGAACAATGAACAGCAAGAGTGCAAACTGCAAAATTTTACGGTGCTTACGTACAGAATCAAACATGAGTTAATTACCAAGAAATGAGTTGATACTGATAGTGTACTGGGCGAAGGCCTTGGGTGGCCAGAGAGCCAGAAGCTGGGGAAAAAACCAGCAATACTTTAAGAGGTATTTGGGAAACTGGTGGGCGCTGACGGGATCGAACCGCCGACATTCTGCGTGTAAGGCAGACGCTCTACCATCTGAGCTAAGCGCCCCAAATTAATACAGACGAGATTGTAACCTAGAGTGAAGGTCAGAAGGAATTCTTCATCGGATTCGAGCAGAAAAATGACTCAAATCAAATGAAAAATCCCTTTCTTTTCAAGCAATATCTAGTGCTATCAGTGCTTTAGAGCCTCTCCTGAAGACAGTTTTTCAGTAGCCTTGCTAGCCTCGGCAGCCTTTTTAGCCAACTCTTCTGGGGTTGGGTCTGGCAAAGCCTCTGGTTTGCGCTCTAACGCAAGATCTAAGACCTTATCAATCCAACGAACCGGAACAATTTCAATCGCATTCTTCACATTATCCGGAATATCAATCAAATCCTTTACATTCTCTTCCGGAATCAAGGCCAACTTGATGCCACCCCGATGCGCAGCCAATAGCTTCTCTTTGAGGCCGCCAATTGGCAATACCTCACCACGCAAAGTAATTTCACCAGTCATTGCAACATCAGATCGAATCGGAATGCCTGTAAAGACAGACACCAATGCAGTCGTAATCGCAATGCCTGCTGAGGGACCGTCTTTCGGTGTGGCGCCATCTGGGAAGTGAATATGAATATCCTTCTTCTCAAAAGCCTCATCAGCAATGCCCAGAGTCCTCGCTCTTGAGCGCACAACTGTTTTAGCCGCTTCCACCGACTCTTTCATGACATCGCCAATAGAACCTGTACGAGTGATGACACCCTTACCTGGCATTACCGCTGCTTCGATGGTGAGCAGATCTCCGCCAACCTCTGTCCAAGCCAAACCAGTCACCTGGCCAACTTGGTTTTCTTTAGCAGCTAAACCGAAGTCGTACATTTTGACGGAGAGGAACTTCTCAAGGTTGTCAGCATTCACGGTTACTGGTGCAGCTTCTTTCTTGAGTAGTAAGAGTTTGACCACCTTACGGCAGATCTTGCTAATCTCACGCTCAAGAGAACGCACACCCGCTTCACGAGTGTAGTAACGAATCATGCTGCGAACAGCACTTTCCTCTATCTTGAGTTCATCTTTCTTGAGGCCATTATTTTTAATCTGTTTAGGGATTAAATAATTCGTCGCAATACTGGTTTTTTCATCTTCGGTGTAGCCCGCAAGACGAATAATCTCTAAGCGATCCAGTAATGGACCAGGGATATTCAAGGAATTAGATGTCGCCACAAACATAACATCAGATAAATCAAAGTCAACCTCGACATAGTGATCTTGGAATGTGTGGTTTTGCTCTGGATCTAAAACCTCTAGCAAAGCACTGGCAGGATCGCCGCGGAAATCCATACCCATCTTATCCACTTCGTCCAAGAGGAATAGTGGATTGCGCACGCCCACTTTAGTCAGGCTGGTCAAAATCTTGCCAGGCATCGAACCGATATAGGTACGACGATGCCCACGAATCTCAGACTCATCACGAACGCCACCTAAAGCCATACGGACAAACTTACGATTGGTAGCACGCGCAATCGATTGACCTAGGGAAGTCTTACCAACCCCAGGGGGGCCAACTAAACACAGAATTGGTGCTTTGACACGGTCAACGCGTTGTTGAACTGCGAGGTACTCCAAGATACGCTCTTTAACCTTATCCAAACCATAGTGATCCTCATCTAATACTTTTTCTGCATTCGCAAGATCATTATTGATTTTGGTTTTTTTCTTCCAAGGAAGATTAACTAAAGTATCGATGAAGTTGCGGATCACTGTAGCTTCGGCAGACATTGGTGACATCAGCTTGAGTTTTTTCAACTCAGACTCCGCTTTTTTCAAAGCCTCTTTAGGCATACGGGCAGCCTTGATGCGCTTCTCAAGTTCCTCGAGATCTGCACCCTCTTCGCCCTCACCCAATTCTTTTTGAATCGCTTTTACTTGTTCATTGAGGTAATACTCACGCTGACTCTTTTCCATTTGACGCTTCACACGCCCACGGATACGTTTTTCGACTTGCAGGATATCAATCTCGCTTTCGAGATCAGCCAAGAGACTTTCTAAACGCTGCACGACGTCTGTCATCTCTAGCAAGCGCTGTTTCTGCTCAAGCTTCACTGGGAGATGCGCGCAAATCGTATCGGCCAATCGACTCGGATCATCAATGCCACCCAAGGAAGACAGAATCTCTTGTGGCACTTTCTTATTGAGTTTTACGTACTGATCAAATTGCGCCATGATGGCGCGACGCAATGCTTCAGTCTCATGAGCATCCAAAGAACTCATTGGTGTAGGGGTCGCTTCGCAGGAGAAAAATCCCTGACTATCTTCGACTTGACTCACTTCAGCTCGCTGCACACCCTCTACCAATACTTTCACTGTGCCATCTGGCAATTTAAGCATCTGGAGAATATTGGCTATACATCCGACCTCATAGAGATCCTCGACGGCAGGCTCATCCTTAGCAGCTGTTTTTTGAGCTACTAGCAGGACATTTTTGCCAGTTTCCATGGCAGCCTCAAGGGCTTTAATCGATTTAGGGCGACCGACAAATAATGGGATCACCATATGCGGAAACACCACCACATCCCGTAAAGGGAGCAAAGGCAGTTGAATGGGTTCAGAGGGTAATAATAAGTGGCCAGGCATGGGGCAATTCCTCCAAAATAGTCATTCCGTAAAATTCATTAAAAATGTCGTACCACTAGATACAGACATATTTCATGAATAGGATACTACCTATATGGGTGCCCCGAAGTGAAAAACAAGGGGTTAAAGTGTCAAAAAAGAGCAAAAACCCTGTGAAAACAGCAAAAAAAGCTAAAAATTAGGCTTTTTTGCTGATTTCTGCAGATTCGTCGCCTTGTTTGTAGACCAAGATGGGTTTACCCCCCTCGGCAATAGTGCTTTCGTCGATAACGACTTTTTGCACATTTTTAAGGGATGGGAGGTCGTACATCACATCCATAAGGGAACCCTCAAGAATAGATCTTAGGCCCCGCGCACCCGTTTTGCGAGCAATCGCCTTTTTAGCGATGGCAGATAAGGCTGCTGGGCGAACCTCTAACTCAGAACCTTCCATGGTCAGCAAGGCTTGATATTGCTTAACCAAGGCGTTCTTAGGTTCAGTCAGAATTTGAATTAATGCGGTTTCGTCTAGTTGCGCCAAAGTCGCCACAACTGGCAAACGACCGATTAATTCTGGAATTAAGCCAAATTTAATTAAATCTTCAGGCTCGACCTCAATTAACAGATCACTCACACCCCGATCATCTTTTCCAGGCACAGCTGCATTAAAACCGATGCCTGTTTTAGCAGTACGCTGTTGAATCACCTTTTCAAGGCCATCAAAAGCACCACCGCAGATAAATAAGATATTGGTCGTGTCGACTTGCAAGAAATCTTGATTTGGGTGCTTACGGCCACCCTGAGGAGGCACAGAAGCCATAGTGCCTTCAACCAGCTTTAACAGCGCTTGCTGAACACCCTCGCCGGATACGTCACGAGTAATAGATGGGTTGTCAGACTTACGCGAGATCTTATCAATTTCATCAATATAGACAATGCCGCGCTGTGCTTTTTCTACGTTGTAATCACAAGCTTGCAAAAGTTTTTGAATAATGTTTTCAACGTCTTCACCAACATAACCTGCTTCGGTCAATGTGGTGGCATCCGCCATGACAAATGGCACATCGAGCATTCGCGCCAATGTTTGAGCCAATAATGTTTTGCCTGAACCTGTTGGTCCAATCAGCAAAATATTGCTCTTTGCCAACTCCACACCATCAACCATTGCCTTGGCAGGAACTTTAGACTCTTTTTTATCTGCACTCGCCTCAACAGGTTTACCGTCTTTATCGAGCTTCTCTTTTTTAGGCTTAGGTAAATACTGTAAGCGCTTGTAATGGTTGTAAACCGCAACTGCTAAAGTCTTCTTCGCGTGATCCTGACCAATCACATACTGATCTAAATTCTCGCGAATTTGATGAGGTGTTGGTAAGGAGTCATCGCCGTCTTCTTTAGGAAGCTTGGCTAATTCTTCTTGAATGATGTCAGTACATAAATCAATGCACTCATCACAGATAAAAACGGAAGGACCCGCAATCAGCTTTTTAACTTCATGCTGACTTTTTCCACAGAAAGAGCAATACAGAATTTTTTCTGGGCTATTAGTAGTAGTTGTATCGCTCAAAATAAATATTCTTGGTGAGTGTATTAAGGACGCTTATCAATCACTTTATCGATTAAACCGTACTCCATCGCCTGCTCGGCAGACATGAAGTTATCACGGTCAGTATCTTTGGCGATGGTCTCAATAGATTGACCAGTACGATCGGCCAAGATCTTATTTAAGCGTTCGCGTAAGTAGAGAATTTCACGAGCTTGGATTTCAATATCCGATGCCTGACCACGCGCACCACCTAAAGGCTGGTGAATCATCACGCGTGAATTTGGCAATGCATAACGCTTACCTTTCTCGCCAGCACACAACAAGAACGCACCCATACTGGCAGCCATACCCATACACAAGGTACTTACGTGTGGCTTGATAAATTGCATGGTGTCATAGATCGCTAGGCCAGCAGATACGGATCCACCGGGAGAGTTGATATACAGAGAGATTTCTTTGTCTGGATTCTCGCTCTCAAGAAATAATAGCTGGGCAATGACCAAGTTAGCAGTTTGATCATTTACTTCGCCAACTAAGAAAACAACGCGTTCTCTGAGTAGGCGAGAGTAAATGTCATACGCCCTCTCACCTCGACCAGAGGTTTCAATCACCATAGGAACTAAACCCAAACCTTTGGGTTCTAAATTCTCAGACTGGAAATCATTCTGGCTCATGGGATCAGACCTTTATGTAGTAAATACTGAATCTTAATTAAGTTTGCTGAGCTCTTCGAAGGTAACCGCTTTATCAATTACTTTAGCCTGGGAGGTGAAGTACTTGATCACGTTATCTTCAAGAACCAAGTTCTCGATATCTTTAAGACGACTTGGATTGCTATAGAACCAACGGACTACTTCTTTAGGATCTTCATAAGTAGCGGCTTGCTCATCAATCTCAGCTTTGATTTGGTCTGCAGTTGCAGCTAAATTTTGTTGCTTGACTAAATCACTGAGGATCAGGCCGAGGCGAACACGCTTAAGCGCTTGCTCTGCAAAGATATCCGCAGGAATCGGCGCATCTTTCGCATTCGGGACACCACGTTGCATGAGGTCTTGACGCGCAGACTCAACCAAACGCTCCTGCTCTTGCGCAACCAACGTTTTGGGTGCATCTAATTCGCATAGGCTGTTGAGCTTGTCCATTACCTCACCTTTTAATAAAGAGGTAGTGCGGCGCTTGGTTTCACGCTCTAAATTCTCTTTTACTTCTTCGCGCATCTTGGCGACACCACCTTCGGTAACTCCTAATGACAATGCAAACGCATCATCAACTGCAGGAAGGTGCGGCCAGTTCACAGACTTCACGGTGATCGTAAATTCGGCTGTTTTACCAGCAACATCTTTACCGTGATAGTCAGCTGGGAAGCTTAATGGGAAAGTTTTGCTCTCACCTGCTTTGAGTCCTAAAGTAGCTGCCTCAAATTCTGGGAGCATACGACCTTCACCGAGAACATATTCAAAGTTCTCAGCCTTGCCACCAGCAAACTCAACGCCATCGATCTTGCCTACAAAGTCGATAACAACTTGGTCACCAGCTTGAGCTGCAGTATTTGCGCCGCCATCACCATGAGGACCTGCTTCACCACGTGGGTGGTAATGCACTTGCTGCTTACGCAATACATCGAGAGCACGATCAATCTCTGCATCAGAAATATCGGTGGTGTATTTAGTCACTTCAGCTTTGCTGAAATCGCCAATTTTTACTTCAGGCAGAACTTCAAAAAAGGCGTCAAACACAATCTTGTCTGCATCCAATTCGCTCTTAGGATCTAAGCGAGGCTGACCAGCTAAAAGAATATTTTCTTTTTTCGCTAAATCAAAAAAGAGTTCAGAAGCTTTATCGAACTGCAACTCAAAATCGACTTGCATTCCATACTGTTTTTCAACCATGCTCTTGGGCACTTTTCCTGGACGGAAGCCGGGGGCTTTCATGGTCTTGCCTAATTTAGCCAATTGGGCTTCTCTTGCCTTAGCCAAATCGGCACGAGCGAACTCTAAGGTCACTTTGCGGTCTAACTGACCTAAATTTTCTATCTGCACAGCCATTCTCGTCTCTTAATTGAAAATCAGAATATGTGAAGCCCAAGCCAAGTAGCAATCTTGTGGTGCGAGGAGGGGGACTCGAACCCCCACACCATTTCTGGCGTCAGGACCTAAACCTGGTGCGTCTACCAATTTCGCCATCCTCGCGCGAATTCCGCAAACGCTACCGAGCTAGAACTTCACTCTAAAGACCGTAATTCTACAATGCTTAGTGGTTTTGGAGGATCTTTTAGGCCTTGTAGAGCAAAGCTACCGCATGAACGGCAATGCCCTCACCCCGCCCTAAATGGCCTAGGGATTCATTTGTTTTGGCCTTGAGGTTGACATGGCTTGGGGTAACAGCCAAATCTGCCGCAATATTGCGCACCATCTCAGGAAGAAAAGTTGCTAATTTAGGCTTCTGACAGATGATGGTGGCATCGACATTTCCCACCTGAAAGCCTGCAGCTTGAATCTTTTGTAAAGCACTTCTCAGCAAAATACGGCTATCCATATCCTTAAACTGGGGGTCGGTATCTGGAAAAAGCTGGCCAATGTCATTAAGCCCTGCCGCACCAAGCAAAGCATCGGTTATGGCATGCAAGAGTGCATCCGCATCTGAGTGGCCCAAAAGCCCCTTCTCGCTGGGAACATGAACTCCACCGAGAATTAACTTTCGATCTACCACTAAAGCGTGCACATCATAGCCTTGGCCAATTCGAAATTGCGGAATATGAGATGCACTTTGGGTCATGTGAAGACTGTATCCTTATTTTTGCGAAGATTGCAATATCACTTGCATTAAAGACCAATCGGCCGGATGGGTTACTTTGAAATTACGAGTCGCCCCTTCTACTAATATTGGCTTTATCCCAGCAAGTTCCATGGCACTGGCCTCATCAGTAATATCGGCTTCCTGTCGAATACCGTCTTCAATAGCGTCATGCAATGTTTTTAAGCAAAACATTTGTGGGGTCTGAGCCTGCCAGAGATGGTCTCTCGCAACCGTCTTTTGAGCGCGAATTGGATTGCCGGCGATAACCAAGGTGCCATCGGATAACTTTAAGGTGTCTGCAACCGGCATTGCCAGCAAACCACCCTCACCACACTCGCTCACTACGCCAATGAGCTTTTGAATCAGCTCGGGAGTAATTCCAGGACGGGCTGCATCGTGCACCAACACCCAATCTGTTTCTGGAATGCCCGCCTCAAGCATTGCTGCCAAGGTATTGCGTACTGTTTCTTGGCGAGTTGGGCCGCCAGTGGGTAAGCAATGCAGGGGTTTAGCAGTATTAGACAACCCTCCCAGAATGGGGTTATTGATAAATCCAGGGCTCACACCAACCCAAATAGAGGCAATTTGTGGTGTCTTGATAAATGCATCGATGGCGTAAGAAAGCATTGGCTTGCCTGCTAATTCCTGAAACTGCTTTGGCAAAGCTCCCCCAAGACGAGAGCCTGTCCCAGCGGTAGGTAGCAAGGCATGGCATTGGGCTTGGGTTGATGAATTTGCGGAAGGCATACCTGATTCTATAATGAGCCTAGATGTCAGACGCATTAAAACTGGTACCCCCCATACCCGCACCCCGGGCTGGGCAGCGCTTTACCTTTTCGGGGCTGGTTGGCTCAGCAGATGCTGCCCTCATTGCCCAATCTGCCCTTCGCTATCGATCTGAGTTTTCTGTGATGGTCGTTTTTTGCGCACAAGCCCAAGAAGCCCAACGTCTATTGGAAGAAATTCCAGCGTTTGCCCCACAACTGAAGACTCGTCTTTTGCCTGACTGGGAAATTTTGCCCTATGACCATTTCTCACCACATCAAGATTTGGTCTCTGAGCGACTTGCCACCTTATATGAATTACTAAATGGCAGCTGTGACATTGTGTTGGTGCCAGTCACAACTGCGCTCCAAAAGTTAGGTCCGCCTGCATTCTTATCGGGACATACCTTTTTCTTCCGTCAAGGCGACAAACTCAATGAAGCGGCATTAAAACTGCAACTGCAACAGGCTGGGTACGACCCTGTAAGTGCTGTCATGCGTCCAGGTGAGTACAGCATTCGTGGTGGCTTAATTGACTTATTCCCCATGGGATCAAGCCTGCCCTATCGCTTAGATCTTTTTGGCGATGAGATAGAGCAAATTCGCGCCTTTGACCCAGATACACAAAGAAGTTTGTATCCAGTTAAGGAAGTGCGTTTATTGCCTGGCCATGAATTTCCCTTTGATGATGCATCGCGCACTGCCTTTCGGGGTCGTTGGCGCGAAGTATTTGAAGGCGATCCAACCCGTTGCTCTATTTATAAAGATGCCAACCTGGGAATCCCGAGTGCCGGAATTGAATCTTACTTACCGCTCTTTTTTGAAGAGACCTGCAGCGTATTCGATTACTTCCCACGTTCTGGTGATCCCGTTTGGATTGTTGGCACAGGCAATCTAGAGGAAGCCATTAAAAGCTTCTGGAAGGACACACTTTCTAGATATGAATTTTTAAAGCACGATCTTGATCGACCCATTCTTCCGCCTAGCGAGTTGTTTCTGGATGTTGATCAATTCTTTAGCGCTGCTAAGCCCAATGCGCGTTTAGTTCTTGAAAAAGAAACTAAAGATACCCCGCAATTTTTAGCCGTGCCCGATCTGGCAGTTCATCGTCGTGATGCAGATCCCATCAATCGTTTACGTGCACTGGTGTCGCAAGAGAAAGTGCGAATATTAATTTGCAGCGATAGTGCTGGTCGTAAAGAATCCATACGGCAGCTATTCGAAGAGAGTAACGCGGTTGCAGGCCAAAATGGCAAACCACTCTACCCATTAAAGCCAGAAGGATTTGATGGAATAGCTGACTTTATGAAGAGTGGCTCACTCTTTGGTTTAGTGACGGCCCAATTATTTAACGGCTTTACTTGGCCAGCTGAAAATCTGATTGTTGTTACAGAAGCTGAATTATTTACTACCACTGCTCGTCAGCGCCGTAAGGGTAAGGATAGCGAAAGTGCTGATCCGGACATGCTGTTCAAGGATTTATCTGAGCTGAAGATTGGAGATCCAGTCGTTCATTCAGATCATGGCATTGGCAGATATCAGGGGTTGGTACTACTGAATTTAGCGCCGCCAAAAGAAGAGCCCATCTTTGAAGAATTTTTACACTTGGTCTATGCCAATGAGGCTACCTTGTATGTGCCTGTTCAGCAATTGCAAATGGTTACACGCTATGCCGGCTCTGATCCTGATTCAGCGCCACTTCATCAATTGGGTTCTGGTCAATGGGATAAAGCTAAGCGTAAAGCAGCACAGCAGATTCGGGATACTGCAGCAGAGTTATTAAGTCTATATGCGGCACGCGCAATTCGTAAAGGCCATGCTTTTGAATTCTCAGCACATGACTATGCCGCCTTTGCTGAGAGTTTTGGATTTGAGGAAACACCGGACCAGGCCAATGCCATTGCTGCAGTCATTGGAGACATGACCAGCGGCACACCTATGGATCGTTTGGTTTGCGGTGATGTAGGTTTTGGCAAAACAGAAGTTGCATTACGCGCTAGCTTTGTAGCGGTCATGGGCGGCAAACAAGTCGCTATTCTAGCGCCAACAACCCTTCTGGCTGAACAACATGTCGCAACTTGGAAAGACCGTTTTGCAGACTGGCCAGTGCGTATCGTTGAGCTCTCACGCTTTAAAACCACCAAAGAGATTAATACGGCATTGGAAGCCATTGCTAAAGGCGAGGCTGACATCATCATCGGCACCCATAAGCTGCTCTCCAAAGAAACTCAGTTTGCCAATTTGGGATTGGTGATTGTGGATGAAGAACACCGCTTTGGCGTGCGTCAAAAGGACGCTTTGAAGGCATTGCGGGCTGAAGTCGATATTCTGACCTTAACAGCTACCCCCATTCCGAGAACCTTAGGCATGGCTATGGAAGGGCTTCGAGAATTTTCGATTATTGCTACTGCCCCACAAAAGCGTTTAGCCATTAAGACTTTTGTGCGTCGTGAAGGCGATGGCGTTATTCGGGAAGCGGTGTTACGAGAAATCAAACGTGGTGGTCAAGTCTATTTCCTGCATAACGAAGTGGAGACCATTCAGAACCGTAAGCACGCATTACAAGAACTGATTCCGGAAGCGCGCATAAGCGTGGCCCATGGACAAATGCATGAACGGGAACTCGAATCTGTCATGCGGGAATTTGTGACGCAAAGAACCAATATATTGTTGTGCACGACCATCATTGAAACAGGTATTGACGTACCTAGCGCCAATACCATCATCATGCATCGTGCAGATAAATTTGGCTTGGCACAATTACATCAATTGCGTGGTCGCGTGGGTCGCTCACACCATCAAGCCTATGCCTATCTTCTGGTTCCTGATCCAGAAGCCCTCAGCAAACAAGCGCAGTTACGACTCAATGCCATTCAAGCCATGGAAGAATTAGGTTCTGGATTTTATTTGGCTATGCATGATTTGGAAATTCGTGGTGCTGGTGAAGTTCTGGGTGATAAACAATCCGGTGAGATTCATGAGATTGGCTTTCAGCTGTATACCGAGATGCTCAATCGCGCAGTTAAATCTTTGCGAAGCGGAAAAGAGCCAGACTTATTGTCCCCACTGCAAGCTACCACTGATGTTAATTTAGGTGTTCCCGCCCTATTACCCAATGACTACTGTCCCGATGTTCATGAGCGCTTATCCTTGTATAAGCGTTTTGCAGGCACTGATGATTTTTCAGAGCTCATGGGATTGCGCGAAGAATTGGTTGACCGCTTTGGTGACTTGCCAGATCAAGCAAAATCTTTTTATGAGACCCATCGCTTGCGCCTTGAAATGACTGGTTTTGGTATCAAGAAAATCGATGCTACGCCTGCTTCAATTCAAATCCAATTTATACCCAATCCGCCGATTGATCCAATGAAGATTATTCAGTTAATTCAGTCATCAAAACATATTCAACTCAATGGTCAAGATAAGCTTAAAGTTCTCCCCCTCAAAGAACGGGATTTTGAAAAATTAGAGCAGCGCCTAGACCATATTCGAAAAATACTTCGTAGCCTTAATGAATCCGCTATGCTCACAACAGCTCAGGCAAGTTAATTATTTATATGACTACACCCCTTACTCTCGTAGCTTTGTCGCATGAACCGATCAATCCTGCCCTGCAGTCTGGGCTAGAGCATCATGCGAAAATTTTAGGTCTTCAGATAAGTTGCACCCAAAGCAATACAGCGCATCAACCCTACTTTTCACAACGTTGGTCATGTAATAAAGTATTGATGCCAGAAGCACGCATCGCGATGCGTGAGATCGCCACTCATTACCAGGCTGATTTGGCGTTTCTATCTGAGGGGTTTAAACCTCAAGATATCAAAGTATTGGCAATGGATATGGACTCCACCCTAATCAATATTGAATGCATTGATGAAATCGCAGACTTCACTGGCAAAAAAGCGGCAGTATCTGAGATTACTGAAGCTACTATGCGTGGTGAGATTAAAGACTTTAAAGAAAGCTTGCGTAGACGAGTGGCCCTACTAGAGGGTATCTCTGCAGAGGTTCTAGAGTCAGTGTATCAAGAGCGTTTACGCCCCAATCCGGGCGCAAAAGAATTGCTTGCAAATGCAAATGATCTTGGGCTCTACACCCTATTGGTATCTGGTGGCTTTACTTTTTTTACCGAGAAGCTGCGCCTAGAGTTAGGTTTTAAGCAAACTCAAGCCAATACCTTAGAAATCATTGATGGCAAACTGACCGGCAAAGTATTAGGCGATATTGTTGATGGCACAGCTAAAGCGGCCTATCTCGAACAAGCTTGCATCAAGATGGGTTGCTTGAAAAAACACTCTATCACCATGGGTGATGGCTCTAATGATCTGCCAATGATGCATGGCTCAGGCATTAGCATTGCCTACCGAGCTAAGCCTATCGTCAAAGAAAAAGCCGACGCGGCTTTTGACCGAGTCGGCTTAGATGCTGCTTTACTGCTCATCGACTAATCAGCGATCAGCAGTAATCTGAGGTGCTATTTTTAGAGGCGCTCAAAAATGGTTGCAATGCCTTGACCACCACCAATACACATCGTTACCAAAGCGTATTTACCTTGCACGCGCTGTAACTCATGGATAGCTTTAGTAGCAATTGCCGCTCCAGAACAACCAATTGGATGACCTAATGCAATCGCACCACCGTTAACGTTGGTTTTAGCAGGGTCTAATCCGAGACCTTTAGTGACAGCCAATGCTTGAGCTGCAAAAGCTTCGTTAGACTCAATGACATCAATTTGATCTAACTTCAAGCCAGCACGTTCCAAAGCGATTTTGGTTGCTGGAATTGGGCCTTCGCCCATGATGTGATTTGGCACACCAGCAATTGCATAAGAAACTAAACGAGCGATTGGTTTTTGACCAGCTTTCTTTGCAGTTTCAGCATCAGCCAATACAAAGAATGCAGCGCCATCATTAATACCAGAGGCATTACCAGCAGTCACACTACCGCCATCTTTCTTAAAGACTGCCTTCATCTTCGCCAATGTTTCCATGGTGGTGTCAGGCCTGACATGCTCATCGGTATCAAACACAACATCACCCTTACGGGTTTTGATAGTGATTGGAACAATTTGAGACTTAAAGCGACCTTCTTTGATGGCGTTAGCAGCGCGACGATGGGATTCTACTGCGAGGGCATCTTGCTCATCACGGGTGAGCTTCCACTTCTCTACCAAGTTCTCTGCAGTAACACCCATATGGCCTACGCCAAATGGATCAGTCAATACTGAAACCATCAAATCAATCATCTTGGTATCGCCCATGCGAGCGCCACTGCGCATTGCTGGTGAACCATACATGCCTCGAGACATAACTTCGACACCGCCGCCGATACCATAATCGCAATCACCCAACATGATGGCTTGCGCTGTAGTGACAATAGCTTGCAAACCTGAGCTACATAAACGGTTAAGAGCCATTGCTACTGACTCCATTGGCAAGCCCGCTTGAATGGATGCGACACGCGCAACATAGGCGTAGCGATTATCCGTTGGAATCGTATTACCAACGGTCACGTAATTAATTAATGCGGGGTCTACTCCTGAGCGTGCAACCGCTTCTTTCATGACCATGCCGCCGAGCTCACTAGGCTCAAGGCTGCTGAGTGCACCACCAAAACTTCCAATCGCAGAACGAACTGCACTTAAAACAACGACATCACGACTCATCACAATCCCCTTTACGAAGCCACTTTATGGCTCAATGAACTGCCCAAAAATAGACCCAAGATCCATTTTGTATTCCAATAATTAAGTTTCGGCTATTAGGTCATGCCCTTGGGAGTTAATAGCTGTAACTTTAATGATATCCCCAACTCGGTAACGTTTCGAGGGCTTTGTGGGCGGTAAAACCCGTACTAAACCATCAATTTCAGGGGCATCGCCCGTTGAGCGGGCAATTCCGCCAGATTCATCAACGCTATCTATGATGACTTGAAGACGTTTGCCTATTTTTTTGGCAAGTCGCTTAGTGGATATTTCTTCTGCCTTGGCCATAAATCGCGCACGCCGCTCTTCACGGACAGCATCAGGCACAGGGTTTTCTAATTGATTGGCAGTAGCACCATCGACGGGCGAATAAGCAAAGCAGCCTGCTCGATCAATTTGAGCCTCATCTAAAAAATCAAGCAAGTATTGAAATTCTTCTTCAGTCTCTCCTGGAAAGCCAGCAATGAAAGTGCTGCGAATCACTAAATCAGGACAAGCTGCTCTCCACGCAGAAATACGCTCAATGTTCTTTTCACCGCTTGCTGGACGCTTCATGCGTTTGAGTACATCTGGATGGGCATGTTGCAGCGGTATGTCTAGGTATGGCAATACACCATAACCATGATCAGAAAATTCCGCCATTAAAGGCAGGATGTCGTCAACATGGGGATAGGGATAAACATAATGTAAGCGCACCCATGCTTGATGCTCTCTAGCAATTTGATTGAGTGCATTGACCAAATCAAACATGCGCGTCTTGACTGGTTTGCCATCCCAAAAGCCGGTACGGTATTGAATATCAACACCATAGGCGCTGGTATCTTGAGACACCACCAATAGCTCCTTGACACCAGACTCAAATAATTTCTTTGCTTCAAGCAATACCTCGCCAATCGGTCGCGATACTAGATCGCCGCGCATGCTCGGAATGATGCAAAAAGTGCAGCGATGATTACAGCCTTCAGAAATCTTTAGGTAAGCGTAATGCTTAGGGGTTAACTTGACGCCAATGGGGGGTAACAAATCCGTGAAGGGATCATGAGGCTTTGGAAGATGTAGATGAATGGCCTGCATTACTTCAGCAGTGGCATGAGGACCGGTAACTGCAAGCACTTTTGGATGGATACTCTGAATGAGATCGCTGCCATCGGCATTCTTGCGAGCTCCTAGGCAGCCAGTCACAATGACCTTGCCATTCTCGGAGAGTGCTTCACCAATAGCGGCTAAGCTCTCCTCGACTGCGGAATCAATAAAGCCACAGGTGTTCACGACAACTAAGTCGGCACCAGAATAATCTTTGGCAGTTTCGTAACCCTCGGCACTTAACTGCGTGAGAATGAGTTCAGAATCAACTAAGGCTTTAGGGCAACCTAAAGAAACAAAACCAACTTTACCCGCCACAACTACTCTTTTTCAGTCTTAGCTGCTGGAGGTGTAAATGGAAATCCCCCAAAAATCGCTGGAGAGTTTTGCATCTGCTCTTGCATCTTGACAAACAAATCTTTGCTTTGCTCCATGTAGTTACCCATGAGACCTTGCATCATTGGGTTTTGGAGATTCATCATCTTGGCCCAAGCTTCTGGAGTACTACCAGCACCCAAGCCTTGGGTCTGATCGCCTAGCTTGTTATGAATATCAACAAAGGACTGCATCGTCTTTTCTAAATAACTACCCATTAAACCCTGCATGGAGTTGCCGTAGAAGCGAATGATTTGGGAAAGCATTTGCGTAGAAAAAACAGGTGCGCCACCAGCCTCTTCTTCCAAAATGATTTGCAACAAAATATTGCGAGTGAGGTCATCATCTGTTTTAGCATCCACTACGCTAAAGGGATCGCCAGACATCACTAAATTTTTAATATCGGCCAGCGTCACATAGGTGCTGGTTTGGGTGTCATATAAACGACGATTGGGGTACTTCTTAATCAGACGGGAGTCACCAGTCTTTTTTGAACGCGTAGCCATTATGTTTTCCTAACTCTTGATACTGCAATGCAACATCGGCATAGTTTATCCCTAGTTTGACCTAAAGGTAAATATGCCGATGCGCGTACTACCAAAACTGCGATTTTGAGGCGTTTTAGCCAGTATGTAGCCCGCCATTTAAGGAGAAGTCCGCACCAGTTGCGTAGCCACCATCCATTGAGGCAATCCAGCAGCAGATTGAGGCAATCTCTTCAGGAGTACCCAAACGCTTCACCGGCACCCCAGCAACAATCTTCTCTAGAACATCTTCGCGAATCGCTTTAACCATATCCGTTCCAATATAGCCAGGAGAAACCGTGTTCACCGTCACACCTTTGGAAGCCAGTTCTTGTGACAAAGCCATCGTAAAGCCATGCAAACCTGCTTTTGCAGTTGAATAGTTCGATTGGCCAAACTGACCTTTTTGACCATTCACAGAAGAAATATTGATAATCCGACCCCAACCATTGTCTGCCATACCGTCAACTACTTGCTTGGTGACATTAAATAGTGAATTGAGATTAGTATCGATCACAGCTTTCCATGCATCTGGAGTCATTTTGCGGAAGACGCTATCACGGGTAATACCAGCGTTGTTTACTAAAACATCAACGCGACCAACTTCTGCCTTAACCTTATCAAAGGCAGCTACAGTGCTATCCCAATCTGAGACATTACCTTCAGAGGCAATGAAGTCATAGCCCAAGGCTTTTTGCTCCGCAATCCAGCGGTCTTTGCGTGGTGAATTTGGACCGCAACCAGCGATCACCTTAAAGCCATCTTTGGCTAAGCGTTGACAAATCGCGGTACCAATTCCACCCATACCACCGGTTACATATGCAATCTTTTGAGACATGTGATTCCCCTTATAAAAACAAATTATGGAGCTGCTGTTACTTTTTCTTTCACGTACTTACCAGGCGCAGCTTCTAGTTTTTTGTATCGTGCATTACCGAACGTTTTGCTAGCTTGAATTCTCTTGCCACCAAATTGCTCTAACCATTGAGCGTAGTTAGGCCACCAACTACCCTTAATATCTTTAGCTGCAGATAACCACTCATCTGCAGTTTTTGCCAACTTATTATTTTCAAAGTAATGGCGTTTATTTTTTGCAGGCGGATTAATCACACCCGCAATATGACCTGAGGCACCCAAAACAAAACGATTCTTACCCTTGAGAATGTGCGTTGATTCATATGCAGATTTCCAGGGCACGATATGGTCATCATGCGATGCATAGATATAGGCTGGCACAGTAATTTTGCCAAGGTCAACTTTTTCACCGCAAACAGTTAACTTGCCAGGTTTAATTAATTCATTCTGTAAATAGGTATGTCGCAAATACCAGCAATACATTGGTCCTGGTAGATTAGTAGAGTCACCATTCCAATAGAGCAAATCAAATGGCGGCGGCGAATTACCCTTGAGGTAGTTCTCTACTACATAATTCCAAACCAAATCATTGGGGCGCAAGAAAGAGAAAGTATTACCAAGCTCTAGGCCAGACATCATGCCGTAGTGACCGCCCTCACCACCAATGGTGGATTCTCGAAGCTTGACCATACCTTCATCAATAAACACATCCAGAATGCCAGTATCGCTAAAGTCTAGAAGGGTTGTAAGCAGAGTCAGGCTAGCAACGATATTTTTCTTGCGAGCAGCCAGTACAGCAAGCGCTGTAGCGGTTAAGGTTCCACCAACGCAAAATCCCAGCACATTAATTTGATCAACACCGCCAATGTCTTTGACAACCTCAATTGCCTTGATGACACCCTCGCCTACATAGTCGTCCCAAGTAATCTGAGACATGGAGGCATCAGGATTTCTCCAAGATACGAGGAAGACGGTATGGCCCTGCTCCACCATATATCGCACAACGGAGTTATCGGGTTGTAGATCTAAGATGTAGTACTTATTAATGCATGGTGGCACCATTAAATAGGGGCGCTCAAATACTGTCTCAGTCAATGGTGTGTATTGGATAAGCTCAAACAAGTCATTACGAAACACCACTTGACCTGCGGTAGTCGCAATATTCTTACCAACCTCAAATGCAGTTTCATCAGTTTGTGAAACCTTACCCTTTTTTAAGTCGCCAAGAAGATTGACTATGCCATTTTGTATTGACTGTCCTTGGGTGCTAATAATGTTTTCAAGAACCTCTGGATTGGTAGCAATGAAATTCGAAGGTGATAAAGCATCAATCATTTGCTCTGTAGTAAAGAGAATCTTGACCTTCGTTTTTTCATCGGCATCAACTGCTTTTGCAAGCGCAAGTAAATGTTTTGAATTTAATAAATATGTTGCCGCAATCGTCTTACTCCATGACGAATGCCATGCCTTCCCAGAAAAGCGGCGATCTTTTACTTCAATGGATTCTGGATTAGTAGCAAGATGTGCTAATTCGGTGAAATATTCTTTTTGAATTTCTGCCAACCGCTCTGGCGGAATTAACGCCATATGGTGGGGCGCTAAAGCCGGCGCAACCCCGGTATTCATACCTGAAAACATAATGATCTCGTAAAGTTAATCAATTCATTCTCCTGCTATCAGGGCAATAGAGTTATACGCACTAACCCTAGCCCTAGAGCTAATTACATGATAACTCTTTGATATTACGTCGAAGAAATCCAAATAAACGATGCAAAACGCCCAGTGACGCCATCGCGACGATAGGAAAAAAAGCGAGTTGAATCTGTAAAGGTGCAAAAACCACCGCCCTCAATATTGCCAATTCCCAAACTTTGTAAACGCGCTTCAGCCAAAAGATAGAGGTTGGCTAGATATTTGCCTGGAGCATTCTGCAAAGGAATGAAGGCCTTTTGGATCATTGCCTCCCCTTGAGATTGAAAAGCTTCCCTTACATCTTCACCAACCTCAAAAGCGTCGGGTCCAATGGCCGGACCCATCCAGACACTGATTTCTTGAGCAGTTAAACCAGGTGAAAGAGAGCGCATCTCACGGACCGTATTTTCTAACACACCACTACTGAGACCTCTCCAGCCAGCGTGGGCAGCTCCCACCACATCTCCCCGCTTACTCGTAAATATCACTGGCATGCAATCGGCTGTCAAGATCGCCAGCACTTCATTGGCTCTGTTGGTTACAGCAGCGTCAGCCTCAAATGGTCCTTGATCTTGAGCTAATCTTGATACTGGAGTGCTGACATTGTTTCCATGCACTTGCTTTAACCAAACTGGATCGGCAGGTATCAATGATTTCAACAGCATGCGATTTTGCAAAACCCGTTCTGGGTCATCCCCAGCATTCATGCCCAGGTTGAGCTCATTAAACGGTAGTTCACTTACACCGCCTAAGCGTGTAGTCGTAAATGCCTCAACAGACTGCGGGTGTTCCCAAGTCGGCTTAATTACAAAATTAGCGTTGATCATTCTTAATTGAGGCAAGCAATGCCTCTTCTCTGGGAAGATCATCCACACCCATTGCGACCAGCGGCAATAATTGCTCTAAATCCTGGGGTGGCAATCTAAACCAGGTCATTAACTCTGCAGTGACTGGGTGTTGCAAACTCAGTGCATAGGCATGCAGAGCTTGACGCTCAAATGGCAAAGATTTGGCAACGCCAGGGGTTTTCTTCCGATAGACCGGATCGCCAAGCAAAGGAAATCCCAGGGATTCCAAATGCACCCGAATCTGATGGGTTCGCCCTGTTTCCAGCCTACATTCCAATAAAGCCACAGGGCTGTCCTGAAAACTCCCTTTAGCCAATCGCCTAAAAACCGTTGCTGCCGGTTTGCCTTGAGCAACGCCCGCAGCCATTTTTAAACGGTCGCGTTGATCTCGACCAACCGAGGCCAACACTTTTCCTTGCGAGGGAGCATCACCCCACACCCAAGCTAAATAGCGACGACCCACAGTGCGCTCTTGGAGCTGTCTGACTAAGGCTGTTTGGGCAATATCAGTGCGGGCAACCACCATTAAACCTGAGGTGTCCTTATCCAACCGGTGGACAATCCCCGCTCTTGGTAGCAGTTTTAGCTCTGGATAATGAAATAACAAGCCATTAAGGAGTGTTCCGGACCAATTTCCAGCAGCGGGATGAACCACCAGTCCAGGCGGTTTATTGATCACGATGATCGCTTCGTCCTCATAAACCACTTCTAGAGGAATATTTTCTGGAGCAAAGGCATATTGCTCGGGCATCTCTTGGGGGTAGACCTTAATACTTTCCCCGCCCCTGAGTAAATGGCGGGATTTAGTCACTTTTCCATCCACCGTGACAGCCCCAGCCTCAACCCAGGCTTTAAGACGATTTCGTGAATAGTCAGGCAAAGCGCTTCCAAGAAACTTATCCAAACGCTCTCCAGAAACCTCTTGGGGAATTTCTAGGGCAATAAAGTCCTCATCATCGATATAATCAATAGGATTCGAATCGGGAGTATGCGGCAATGCCACGCTTAAAGAGCCTTTTAGTTATGTCGGACGTTATTACAGACGCCAGTTTAAGGCTTGCCGCCCTTGTGCGGTCATCTTCGCAAAAACTCAGTAGAAGTCTGATTCTCTGCACTAGCGCAGCGGTTTTAGTTCTTGGTGGTTGCGCTGGTGCTGATGGGCAGAAAGATGACACTGATATTTGGTCAGAAACTAAGCTTTACTCAGAGGCCACTGAAAAACTGAATGACGCCGATTTTGCCAAGTGCGGTAAGTATTTTGAAAAGTTAGAGGCCCGTTTCCCATTTGGCCCTTATTCACAGCAAGCCCAAATTAATGCCGCATATTGTTACTGGAAGGGTCAAGAGCAAGCCCAAGCTCAGGTGGCCATTGATCGATTTATTAAATTGCACCAAGGTAGTCCTAATTTAGATTACGCCTACTACCTGAAAGGCTTGATTAGTTTTAATGATAATTTAGGTTGGCTCGGTAAATTTACTGGTCAAGATCTTTCTGAACGTGACCCTAAGGCAGCAAAAGAAGCATTCGAATCATTTAAGGTGGTTGTAGAACGTTTTCCAGATAGCAAATACGCACCAGACTCCCTCGACCGGATGCGTTATATCGTCAATTCCCTGGCCGAAGCGGATGTGATCGTGGCGCGTTTTTACTATCAACGTGGCGCCTACCTTGCTTCTGCAAACCGCGCTCAACTGGTCATTCGTGACTATGACCGTGCGCCTGCCGTAGAGGAAGCACTCTATCTTCTGACTAAATCCTACGAAAAGCTTGGAATGGTCGATTTAAGCAATGACGCCGCCCGTGTCTTTAAACTCAATTTTCCTGACAGTCAGATGCTGGCAACTGGACAACGCGTCCAAAAAGAGCGTCGCTGGTGGCAAATCTGGAATAAGTAAGACACAGCAAAGTCAATTAATCAAGGCTCACTTGGTCAATTGCTTACTTAATACTTACCGGTACGCGGGGCGCTAAAGCGCAAATTAATTCATAGCCAATCGTGCCGCTCATTTGCGCGACATCATCCACCGGTATCTCTCCACCCCAAAGCTCAACAGCACTACCAACCTTGGCATTGGGGGCCTCTCGTAAATCAATAGTCAGCATATCCATGGATACTTGCCCTGCAATTGGGCACACGACATCATCATAGTCAGGACCTGCACCCTGCACCCATACTGGAGTCCCATCTACCGCATGGCGCGGATAGCCATCGGCATAGCCACAAGCAATGACACCAATACGCATATCTTCTGGGGCCTCAAATCGACCACCATAACCTACGTGATCACCCTTCTTTAATTCCTGAATCTCGATAATTTCACTACGCAGTTGCATGACTGGGAGCAGCTCAGAGCGGGCAATATCAGCATAAGTACCTGTTGGTGAAACCCCATACAGCATGATCCCAGGACGAATCCAATCTCCCAAAGCATTGCGATGCCAAAGAATCGCCGCTGAATTAGCTAAAGATGTTGGCGCTTCTAATCCAGCAATGGTGGACTCAAAACATTCCACTTGCGCACCCACCGATGGCGAGCGATCAACTTGATCAGCATTAGCGAAGTGGGTCATGTGGTGCATGTGATAACCCGCAGCGTGCAAACGGTGGTAAGCATCACGGTACTGTTCTGGCTTAAATCCAAGACGATTCATGCCGGAATTAAGCTTTAAAAAGAGATTAATGGGGTGGCCAGAATGATTCGAGTAAGACTCAAGCCACTCAAGCTGTTTTTCATTATGAACAACCATGTCACAGCGTAATTGAACTGCCGTCTCCAACTCTTCTTGATGGAATAGCCCCTCCAAAAGCAAAATACGCCCACTCCATTTGTGGTCTCTAAACCATTGGGCATCTGCAATATCCAAAAGTGCAAAACCATCGGCAGATTCAAGGCCTTTTAAGGCAGCCTCTAGCCCATGACCATAGGCTTTTGCCTTAATCACAGCCCAAATTTTGGATTCTGGGGCAAGCTCTCGAATTCGGTTTAAATTATGGCGAAAGGCCTCGGTGTCGATAGATGCCAAAATTGGTCTATTTACCAGGTGATTAGCTGTTAAACCCATATCAACCCCTCCTTTCATGTTTTAATTGATGTAATGACTAGATTGTACGAATGAACCGTAGTTTTTACACCATTATGGCGGCGCAATTTTTTTCGTCGCTGGCTGATAACGCACTGCTGATTGCGGCAATTGCGCTTTTGGTCCAACTCCAAGCTCCCGCTTGGATGACCCCGCTACTCAAATTATTTTTTGTACTTTCCTATGTCTTGCTTGCTGCATTCGTAGGCGCTTTTGCTGACTCCCGCCCTAAAGGCAATGTCATGTTCATTACCAACACAATCAAATTTGTTGGTTGTGTAGTCATGCTGTTTGGTAGTCACCCTTTGCTTGCCTACGCCATTGTTGGTCTTGGTGCAGCCGCCTATTCACCAGCAAAGTACGGTATTTTGACTGAGCTTCTCCCTCCAGAAAAACTCGTTGCTGCCAATGGCTGGATTGAAGGCCTAACTGTCGGCTCCATCATTATGGGGACCGTACTTGGAGGTGTACTCATTAGCAAGTCCGTCTCCCAGAGTCTCCTTTCGTGGGATTTACCCTTTCTAGATACCAGTATCGATACGGCTGCCGAGTCTGCCATCATGATCATCATGCTGATTTATGTCTTAGCAGCATTAATTAACTTGCGCATTCCAGATACCGGAGCACGTTATGAGTCCCAAAAAACCAATCCCATTGAGTTAATCAAGGATTTTTCAGTCTGCTTTACTACTCTCTGGAATGACCGCTTAGGGCAAATCTCTTTGGCAGTTACCACCCTCTTTTGGGGTGCTGGCGCTACCTTGCAATTTATTGTGATTAAGTGGGCCCAAGTTGCCCTGCATATGTCTCTATCACAAGGGGCCATTTTGCAGGCCATCTCCGCATTTGGTGTTGCCGGTGGTGCTGTTTGGGCTGCCTGGAAAATTCCATTGCGCAGCTCTCTTAAGGTATTGCCCTACGGAATCGCCATGGGTCTAGTCGTTTGCATTATGGCTGTTTATAACTCTGACATGCTGCCACAGACTACGCTTTTTAAAATAGGTGCAGCAGAAGTCACACTCAATTTATTGCCAGCGTATTTCTTACTCATATTGGTAGGATGGCTAGCGGGTTACTTTGTGGTGCCGATGAATGCCCTACTCCAACATCGTGGACATGTCCTCATGTCAGCAGGCCATTCCATTGCCGTACAAAACTTCAATGAGAATATTTCCGTTCTCATGATGTTGATGATTTACTCAGGATTGATTTGGCTAGACGTACCGATTCAGTTTGTGATCATCGGATTTGGTGTTGCTGTGAGTCTGATTATGTGGCTAGTGATTAAGCGCCACAAGGCCAATCAAGCTGAATATGACTCGATGCATCTCATTGGTGAGCATAAGCACTAAAGGCACTAAAGATTTTGCAAGACTGATTTAGCGAGTAATACATCCTGCCAAAACAAGGCCTTATCTTTAGGTCTAGAAAGCAAATGGCTAAGATCAAATGTGGCTATTAATGGAAGTTCTTCAAGTCCTTCATCACTCATAGCTAAGATGGTTTGTCTCAATTGAGGCAAAGCATCTCTCTCACCGGATAATTTTTGCGCCACTGAACCACCTAAAGCGATTGCCACTATTGGCATGCCATCCTGAGGCAAATCCTCTGGGTCAATGAGCTCATTCAGATTCTTCCAAGACCACTCTTGAGCACTTAAACCCAATGCCCGAATAATATTCTGCATCAATTGCTCAGAATCACCTTGCGGTTTGCTTCCAATAAACCACCACATCCCGTTCGGGACTCTACTATCGGCGGTTGCCGGAGTTTGTGATGCGGAGCTACCCTCTACTAAATTTTCAGATTGAAAATCGGCAACAAATGCAGTGCCTACCGCATCGCGGGAGGTCCATTGGGTAATGCCCATCTCTTTTAAAAAAGCAGAGTGTGTGTTGGTGTTCATGTCTCTAGCTTAATCGATTTAGCCATAACAAGCGCATCCTCTCGTGCGCCAGAGCCAGGTTCGGCAGGGTAATAGTTCTTACGCAAGCCAATCTGTTCATATCCCAGGCTTTGGTATAGCTTTAAAGCACTAGCATTACTGGGTCGCACTTCTAGGATAATTCTAGGCATCCCTTGCTGTGCAGCCACACCCTCAATAGCCCCCATCATTCGTGCGCCAATACCTAGCCTACGCAACTGAGGCGACACTGTAATATTCAAAAGATGCAACTCATCAACGGCGGGAAACAACACACAGTAAGCCCAGAGAATTTTGGGATCCAAAAAACTACCGGCAACACACTCCCCTATTTCTGGGCGAATACAATAGGCCCAATGACCTGCCGCTAATGAATCCGAGAAATTGCCCTTCGTCCAGGGATGAAGATGGGAGATAGATTCAATAGAAAGAACTTCATCCAAGTCAGCGCTAGTCATCGGCATGAACGAAAGTTCAGCGCCACGCTCCAAATCCTTATCCATGCTGCTGACTGCGCTCTTGGGCAGTAAATGCCACCTTATTGCGGACATATAAAGGCTCGAGTAAATGAACGTCCTGTTGCAAGCCTTGAGCCCACATCTGCTTGGCACAAGCCAAAACACCAAGTGCATCGACGCCAATCGATCGATTTAGACGTGCGTCAGATAGACAAGCATACTGCGCACCAAGCAACCGTTCACCAAACTCATTAATCGCACTACCAGCAATATACTCAATACCATCAAGCTCTACCAACTCTGGAGTACTCAGTTGGATCTCACCCAAGCGCTGGGGTAATGCATTTATCTGCACTTGATAGCGAGCCCAATAAACTTCACCCATACGCGCATCCACTGCCACCATAAAGATATGAGATTGTGATTCCAAAAAATGGGGGGTAAGCACCAGTTGTGATGCAATGGCATCTAAGCTAGCCACTGGCAATACTGGTAACTTTTTGGCAATTGCCAGACCTTGGACAACAGCTACGCCTAGGCGAACCCCTGTAAATGCTCCAGGTCCAATACCTATGGCAACAGCATCTATATCGGTGAGCGTGAGAGACTGCTCTTGTAGCAATTCATCGACCCAAGGCAATAGCAGTTGACTTGCGCCAGCCGATACTTTTTCGTGACGACAAACGCTCTGGTCAGCTAAAGATAAAGCCACCGAACACCACGCCGTGGAAGTGTCGATGGCCAGTATATGGGTCAATTTGCGCTCTCTATAACTATGAACTTAGGCCCGCAATGATATCTGGTGGGGCTTGCACTAGCTCAATCAGTACACCTTCACCACATAGCGGAAACTCTTCATTGCCTTTAGGGTGGACAAAAGTAATGTCATAGCCTGCTGCACCTTTACGAATTCCGCCAGGCGCAAATCGCAGACCTTGGGCAGAGAGCCATTCCACAGCCTTGGGAAGATCATCAACCCATAAACCAATGTGATTTAAAGGGGTTTGGTGAACAGCTGGCTTCTTTTCGATATCAAAGGGTTGCATCAAATCAACCTCAATCTCGTGAGCCCCTTTACCAATGGCGCAAATATCTTCGTCTACGTTCTCACGCTCGGATACAAAAGTGCTTTTATAGTCAAAGCCTAATAAATCAACCCAAAGTTTGCGAAGACGCTCTTTATTCTCACCGCCAATGGCTACTTGTTGAATGCCTAGAATTTTGAATGGCTTAGTCATCATGCGCCTTACTCAAAACGGATAATAAGTTGATCAACAGCCAAACTCTCACCCACATTGGCACAGATCTCTGCGACAACACCATCTTGGGCTGCAACCAGTGTGTTCTCCATTTTCATGGCTTCAATGGCTGCTAATTTTTGACCTGCAGTAACTTGCTCTCCAACTTTCACAGAAATATTGGTTAGTAAGCCGGGCATAGGAGACATGACCAATTTAGACGTATCTGGTGGAACTTTAACGGGCATGCGGCGTTGTAACTCTGCACCTAAGGGGCTCAAAACCATACACTCGTAATGTGCGCCATCCAATACAAGGGCATATTTAACGCCCTTACGCTCAACTTGTGCCGTGATCTTGCTGGTGCCATTAATCGTAGCGCGCAAACAAATCTCACCCGGTCTCCAATTGCTGACGATATCGTAGCGACTGACGCCATCAGATTCCTCGATGTAGACAGAATAAACACCCTCTTTTAACTCTATGCGAATCGGAATTTCTTGAATATTTTCGCTAGAGCCCACACGACTGCCTGTTACTACCACAAACTTCTTTGCAATCGTCATTTCATGGCCAGCTAGCTGACCATCAATCATTTGAATGTGCTCGAGATAGCGATAGCGCATAAAAGCAGCCAAAGCAGCCAATCGTTTTGAGTCAGATGGTTGTACAGAGTCCTTCTTAAAACCCTCTGGATACTCTTCAGCGATAAAGCCCGTTGTGAAGTCACCTGAAACAAAACGCGGATGCTGAAGTAATGCAGCTTGAAATGGAATATTGGAATGGATGCCGCGAATCACAAAGTCATTGAGCGCGCCACGCATCTTTTCAATCGCTTCAGCACGATCTTTGCCATGCACAATCAATTTTGCAATCATGGAGTCGTAATACATGGGGATCTCTCCGCCTTCATAGACTCCAGTATCAACGCGCACCCCATCGACCGCTTCTGGCGGACGATATTTGACGAGACGGCCCGTAGATGGCAGGAAGTTTCTAAATGGATCATCCGCATTGATACGGCACTCCATTGACCAGCCATCGAGCTTGATATCTTCTTGCTTAAATGCCAATTTTTCACCGGCAGCAACCCGAATCATTTGCTCAACAAGGTCAAGCCCTGTAATACCTTCGGTAACAGGATGCTCAACCTGCAAACGGGTATTCATCTCCAGGAAGTAGAAAGACTTATCTTTACCAACCACAAACTCGACAGTACCCGCAGATTGATAGTTCACTGCTTTAGCCAAAGCAACCGCTTGTTCACCCATCGCCTTGCGCGTGGCTGGATCAATAAAGGGTGACGGCGCTTCTTCAATAACCTTTTGATGGCGACGCTGAATAGAGCAATCACGCTCGCCAAGATAAACCACATTACCGTGGGCATCCCCCAATACCTGAATCTCAATATGGCGTGGACCCTCAACAAACTTCTCAATGAAGATGCGATCATCGCCAAAGCTATTCATCGCCTCTGTTTTGCAAGCAGCAAAACCTTCGGCAGCCTCTTTATCATTAAATGCAACCCGCAGACCTTTACCACCACCACCAGCAGATGCCTTAATCATGACCGGGTAACCGATACCTTGAGCAATCTTGACCGCTTCTTCGGTCGTATCAATCGCTTCGTTATAGCCAGGAATGGTGTTGACCTTAGCATCTAAAGCGAGCTTCTTGGATGCAATCTTATCGCCCATGGCGGCAATGGACTGATGCTTAGGGCCAATGAAAACAATACCTTCTTCTTCGCAGCGCTTTGCAAACTGCTCATTCTCAGATAAAAAGCCGTAACCTGGATGAACTGCTTCAGCACCCGTATCCTTACACGCCTGAATAATACGATCCATCACTAAATAGGATTCACGCGAAGGGGCTGGTCCAATACAGACCGCTTCATCAGCCATTTGCACATGACGCGCCTCTTTATCGGCCTCAGAGTAGACGGCAACCGTCTTAATGCCCATCTTCTTGGCAGTTTTCATCACCCGGCAAGCAATCTCACCGCGGTTAGCAATCAAAATTTTCTTAAACATTTTCGTAGTCATGATGTATCGGCGCCTTACAGAGGAATATTGCCGTGTTTACGCGCAGGATTAGTGAGTTCTTTATCTTTCAACATCGCCAAAGAACGTGAAATACGTTTGCGAGTTTCATGGGGAAGAATCACATCATCGATATAGCCACGACGACCTGCCACAAATGGATTTGCAAACTTAGCTTTGTATTCCGCTTCGCGCGCTGCAATTTTTGCCGGATCCGATTTTTCTTCACGGAAAATAATTTCAACAGCACCCTTGGGCCCCATCACTGCAATTTCTGCAGAAGGCCAGGCAAAGTTCACATCGCCACGCAGATGTTTTGAAGCCATCACGTCATAAGCACCACCATAAGCCTTACGGGTAATCAAAGTTACTTTAGGCACAGTGCAATCCGCATAGGCGTATAACAACTTCGCGCCATGCTTAATAATGCCGCCATATTCTTGGGATGTACCAGGCATAAAACCAGGCACATCAACTAAGGTGATAACTGGGATATTAAAGGCGTCACAGAATCGAACAAAACGAGCCGCCTTAATGGATGCCTTGATATCTAAACAGCCTGCTAGCACCAAAGGCTGATTAGCTACGATACCGATGGAGCGACCTTCCATGCGCGCAAATCCAATCAAGATATTTTTGGCATAGTCAGGCTGCAGCTCAAAGAACTCGCCATCATCCACAATCTTCTCAATCAGCTCTTTCATATCGTAGGGCTGATTTGGATTACTAGGAACTAAAGTATCTAAAGAAAAATCAGGCTCTTCAGTGCGCATCGCCCCATTAATCATAGGAGGCTTCTCGCGATTAGAGAGTGGGAGATAGTTAAAGAAACGACGTAGCATCATGATCGCATCTACATCATTATCAAATGCCAAATCACACACGCCAGAAATGGTTGAATGCGTTACCGCGCCACCCAACTCTTCAGCCGTTACGTCCTCATGCGTCACGGTCTTCACTACTTCTGGACCGGTTACAAACATGTAGGAGCTGTCTTTCACCATGAAGATAAAGTCAGTCAATGCTGGGGAATACACTGCGCCGCCTGCTGAAGGCCCCATGATGAGGGAAATCTGAGGAATCACACCAGAAGCAGTGACATTACGCTGGAAGATTTCAGCATAGCCGCCCAGGGAAGCGACACCCTCTTGAATACGTGCGCCACCAGAGTCATTTAAACCAATAACCGGAGCGCCCACTTTGAGCGCTTGATCCATGATCTTGCAAATCTTTTCTGCATGAGCCTCAGAAAGGGATCCACCCAATACCGTGAAGTCTTGTGAAAATACAAAGACTAGACGGCCATTAATCATTCCATAACCGGTAACAACACCATCACCAGGTACAGTCTGATCAGCCATTCCAAAATCGTGGCAACGATGCTCTACGAACATATCCCATTCTTCGAAGGTTCCGGCATCGAGCAAGAGCTCAATGCGCTCTCGTGCGGTTAATTTACCTTTTGAATGCTGAGCAGCGATGCGCTTTTGCCCGCCACCCAATCTGGCGAGTTCACGCTTTGCTTCAAGCTGTTGAATGATTTCCTTCATAACTACTCCCTTAGAAAAATTCATGCCCCATTGCCTCGAGCAAACGTCGCGCGGCAACTGAAGCAGCCATGGTTCCTTGATTTACCTGGGCACTTAAGTCAGGTAATAATGTTTGTACTGCTGGATGATTGCGAAAAGCATTCTTAAGGCCGGCATCAATTCTGTCCCACATCCATGCGCCTGCCTGCTGTTGACGACGTGATTGCAGCTTGCCATTGGCGTTCTGGAGCTTTTGAAAATGCAGAATTTTTTCCCACAGTTCAGGAACACCATTTCCTTGCAATGCGCTTAAGGTCATCACTGAGGGATGCCAATACTCTTGGTCATGCGAAGCATGGTCGGGATTGCCTTGGAATCCCAGCAATCTTAAAGAGCTGGTAATAAATAGTTGCGCCCGCATTGCTGCATCAGGATCAATATCCACCTTATTAATCACGATGAGGTCGGCAATCTCCATCACACCCTTTTTAATCGCCTGAAGATCATCACCAGCATTAGGTAGCTGTAAGAGTAAGAACATATCTGTCATGCCGGCCACTGCAATTTCACTTTGACCAACGCCCACTGTTTCAACAATCACTACATCAAATCCTGCAGCCTCTGCTACTAACATCGCTTCACGGGTCTTCTCAGCCACACCCCCTAAGGTGCAAGATGATGGGCTTGGACGAATGAAGGCGTTATCCAATACCGATAATTTCTCCATACGGGTTTTATCCCCCAGTATCGAGCCACCAGATAAGCTAGAAGATGGGTCAATTGCTAGGACCGCAACACGATGACCTTTTTCAATGAGATATAAGCCGAGCGTTTCAATCAGGGTGGATTTACCTACTCCTGGCACGCCGGAGATTCCCAAACGAAAAGATTTGCCAGTTTTGGGCAATAAGGTATTGAGAACATCATCCGCACGCTTGCGATGATCCATGCGGGTTGACTCAAGCAAGGTAATGATCTTTGCCAATGCCCGTCGCTGACGCAGCGATGGTGCACCGGTGAGATCATTCACCAGAACTTGGTCAGCAGCTTCAAGCATACTCAAAGCCTAACTTAAGTAGGCTTTACAGATTTACGAATCTGCTCAAGAACATCCTTTGCAGAAGCGGGAATAGGCGTACCTGGACCGTAGATACCTTTCACACCAGCCTCATAAAGGAACTCATAATCCTGGCGTGGGATGACGCCCCCGACGAAAACAATGATGTCATCTGAGCCTTGTTTTTTAAGCTCAGCAATAATCGCAGGCACCAATGTCTTGTGACCAGCCGCTAAGGTTGAAACGCCCAAAGCATGGACATCATTTTCAATTGCTTGGCGCGCACACTCTTCAGGCGTTTGAAAGAGTGGTCCGATATCCACATCAAAACCGAGGTCAGCATAGGCAGTAGCAACAACCTTGGCACCGCGATCATGACCATCTTGACCCAGCTTGGCAATCATCACGCGTGGACGACGACCAAAATCTTTTGCGAAATCAGCGATCTCGACTTTGAGTTTTTCCCAGCCTTCCGCTGAGTCATAAGCAGCTGCATACACACCGGTCACCTTTTGAGTATCGGCGCGATGGCGCCCGTAAACTTTCTCCAATGCATCAGAAACTTCGCCAACGGTAGCACGTAAGCGAATCGCTTGAACCGCCAACTCCAACAAGTTGCCGGTATTGTCTTCTGCAGCTTTGGTCAAAGCCTCTAGTGCTGCCTCAACCTTTTGGCTATCGCGCTTAGCCTTAATCTCTTTCAAACGCGCTACTTGACTCTCGCGAACCTTATCGTTGTCGATCATTAAGACATCAACAAGATCTTCTTTACCAAGCTTATATTTATTGACACCAACAATGACATCGGATCCCGAATCAATCTTGGCTTGTTTCTCTGCAGCAGCAGCTTCAATCTTGAGCTTTGCCCAGCCACTCTCAACGGCCTTCGTCATACCGCCCATGGCGTCGACTTCTTCGATGATTTCCCAAGCCTTATCAGCCATCTCTTGCGTTAAGTTCTCCATCATGTAAGAACCTGCCCAAGGATCAATCACGCTAGTGATATGGGTTTCTTCTTGGAGAATGAGTTGGGTATTACGCGCAATGCGGCTTGAAAATTCGGATGGTAGTGCAATCGCTTCATCGAAAGAATTCGTGTGCAAAGATTGAGTACCGCCAAACACCGCTGCCATCGCTTCTACGGTAGTACGGACTACGTTGTTATAGGGATCCTGCTCCGTTAAAGACCAGCCTGATGTTTGGCAGTGCGTGCGCAACATCAATGACTTTGGATTTTTAGGCTCAAACGACTTCATGATGCGCCACCACAAAAGACGAGCTGCGCGTAGCTTTGCCACCTCTAAATAGAAGTTCATACCAATTGCAAAGAAGAAAGAAAGGCGTCCAGCAAAGCCATCTACATCCAGACCTTTTGCGAGCGCAGTTTTTACATACTCTTTGCCATCGGCCAAAGTGAAAGCCAGTTCTAGTACTTGATTGGCGCCAGCCTCTTGCATGTGATAACCCGAAATAGATATCGAGTTAAATTTAGGCATGTGTTTCGCGGTGTATTCAATGATGTCGCCAATAATGCGCATGGAAGGCTCAGGCGGGTAGATATAGGTATTGCGCACCATAAACTCTTTCAGAATGTCATTCTGAATTGTTCCCGATAGCAATTCTTGTTTAACGCCCTGCTCTTCGCCTGCCACGATGTAACCTGCCAGCACAGGCAAGACAGCACCATTCATCGTCATCGACACAGATACCTTGTCTAATGGAATGCCATCAAACAAAATTTTCATATCCTCTACAGAATCGATTGCAACACCCGCCTTACCAACGTCGCCAGTGACGCGCGGATGATCTGAGTCATAGCCACGATGTGTCGCTAAGTCAAAAGCAACGGATACACCTTGACCGCCCGCATCAAGAGCTTTGCGATAGAAGGCATTGGATTCTTCTGCAGTAGAAAAGCCAGCATATTGGCGGATAGTCCATGGACGAACGGAGTACATCGTTGCCTGTGGACCGCGCACAAATGGCTCAAACCCTGGCAATGAATTGGTGTACTGAAGGCCATCGACATCTTCAGATGTATACAACGCTTTTAAATGAATGCCATCTGGCGTTTTCCAACCTAAGCGGTCTACATCACCATTGGGCGCAGACTTTTGCGCTGATTTTTTCCACGCCTCTAAATTACTTTCTGGCACCTTAGGCCAAGTAGCAGATGACTTAGATGCAGACTTATTTTTATTGGCACTCATAAAGCACTCCTGGTTGGCTTTATTACATTGTTGCTAAATTTGTAGGGCTATTTTGCTTGACTTTTTTTTATTTGTCTAGATACTGTATACATAATTATGAATACAAAACTAATCAATCGGCCGCTATACGAGGATGTTGCAGAGCGTCTCCGTGAGCAAATATTTGCGCATGAATTAGCCCCTGGAAGCTGGCTTGACGAGCAAAGTCTGGCTCTACAGTTTGGGATCAGCCGCACACCCATGCGAGAAGCCATCAAGGTTTTGGCTTCAGAAGGACTAGTCACTACCAAAATGAATAAAGGTGCCTACGTCACAGAAGTTGACCGACGAGATCTAGAGCAAATTTTTACAGTACTCTCCCTCTTAGAGGGTCAAGCAGCAAAAGAAACCGCATTAAAGGCTAGCGAGGAGCAGTTAACCGCTTTAGACAACCTCCATCACCGCTTAGAAAAAGCAGCTGCCGATAGAGATATTGAGCAATTTTTTGAAATTAATGTGAAATTTCACGACATGATCCAGGACATTGCCGGCAATAAATGGATGAATGGCGTCATTGTTGATTTGCGCAAGGTTCTTAAACTGCAACGCCGTGACTCTCTGAGTCGCAGTGGACGACTCCTGAGCTCTCTCACCGAACACCGTGAAATACTCCAAGCAATCCTGAAAAGAGATGGTGTTGCAGCTGAGCTAGCGATGCGAAAACACCTAGCACGCGGCTTAGAAGCAACAAAATAAATCTTTATAAAACAATGGCTTAGGTAATTAACCTAAGCCATTAGATTTAATACCTGAAGGTTAGCTTATTTCTTAACTACAAAGTTTCCAGGTAATTTAGAGATATAAGCAGCCATATCCTTCAAATCAGCATCCGTGAAATTTTGGACCTGTGAGGACATTACTGCGTTATTGCGGCCATACATAGCATTACTGTTGCCCACTTGATATGCACGCAAGGCATAGTACAAGTAATCAGCATATTGACCAGCTAATTTTGGATAAGCGGGCAAGATTGGGGTATTTAAATTAGCGCCATGGCATGAACCACAGTTAGCCTTTTCTACTAAAGCCTTGCCCTTTTCAACATTGGCAGCTTGCGCAATACCAATGCTGGATAACAACATGGCGGTAATGAGTGCGAATTTCATAAACATGCCTCTAAATATCACTTCAATGGGTTATTCGGTGAGCTGGCAGTTTGCACAGCATAGTATTCGCCAAGATCAGCCATATCTTGATCAGATAAGCTGGCAGCAATAGAACGCATCGTTGGATGCTTTCTTTCGCCTTTCTTATAGGCAGCTAATGAGCTCGCGATATAGGCAGCATTTTGGCCGCCCAACATGGGCACTTTATAAACCAAAGGATAGTCAGCGCGATAGTCAGGAATAGCATGGCAACCAATGCAAAGCCAGACCTTGCCTTGACCGGCCTGGGCAGAACCTTTGACGTCTTGAGCTTGGGCTGATAAGCCAGTGAGAGCCAAACCAGCACAAACAGCCAATTGGGTAAAAATGTGGTGTTTTTTCATAGAAATCATTATTAACAGTTTGATTTAGATCAATTTGCAAAGAGTATAGCGGAGACTGGAAGCTTCCCCCCTATCTGACACCTAGAAATCAGTGAAAACACTGAAATTTGTCGTCTATTTACCTATACTGGAGCGCAATTTCTATCCTTAAAGTACGGAACCCCATGACTACAGCACAAAACCGATTTGATGGCTCTCAATCCTATGTTGCCACGGAAGATCTCAAGCTGGCGGTCAATGCGGCAATGAAGCTTGAGCGCCCTCTCCTAATTAAAGGTGAGCCAGGGACCGGAAAAACCATGCTGGCGGAGGAAGTGGCAGCAGCCCTCAAGATGCCTCTGATGCAATGGCATATCAAATCGACTACTAAGGCTCAGCAAGGTTTATACGAATACGATGCCGTGAGCCGCTTAAGGGACTCTCAGTTAGGCGATGAAAAAGTAAAGGATATCCGCAACTACATCATCAAAGGAGTGCTTTGGCAGGCATTTGAAGCGAATGAACCTGTTGTCTTATTAATTGATGAAATTGATAAAGCGGATATTGAGTTTCCCAATGATCTCTTGCGAGAAATCGATCGCATGGAGTTTTATGTTTACGAAACGCGCGAGCTGATTAAAGCAAAACACCGTCCTTTAGTCATCATCACCTCCAATAATGAAAAAGAATTGCCCGATGCATTTTTGCGTCGTTGCTTCTTTCATTACATCGCATTTCCAGATGCCACAACCATGCAAAGTATTATTGATGTTCATCACCCCAATATCAAACAGGATTTATTAGAGGCTGCTTTAAAGTCCTTCTATCAAATTCGTTCACTGCCCGGCATCAAGAAAAAACCATCCACTTCGGAACTCATCGATTGGCTCAAACTCTTGTTAGCAGAAGATATTCCGGCGCAAGCGTTGCATAGCAATGATGACAAAGTGGTGGTGCCACCTCTACATGGTGCACTCCTGAAGAATGAGCAGGATGTTCATTTATTTGAGCGTCTAGTGATGATGAATCGCAATAACCGCTAAGCCTTTTTTCGCGCCATCTCATGCTGATTGAATTTTTCTTGAGCTTAAAAGAAGCCAAAATTCCGGTTTCTGTTCGAGAGTTCTTAAGTTTGCTCGATGCCTTAAAGGCCGGAGTCATCGAACCTTCCATCGATGAGTTTTACCAGTTGGCACGGATGACCTTAGTCAAAGATGAGCAATACTTTGATCGCTTTGATCAAGTTTTTGGGGCCTACTTTCAGGGTATTGAAAAGATTATCGCCCTAGCCCCTGATATTCCTGCGGATTGGCTAGAAAAGAAATTACAAAGAGTACTGAGCGCCGAAGAAAAAGCAGCCTTACAAAAATTAGGCGGCCCACAGGCACTGCAAAAACGCTTGCAAGAGCTCATGAAAGAACAAAAGGAATGGCATGGTGGCGGCAAAAAATGGATTGGAGCTGGCGGCTCTTCTCCATTTGGTCACAGTGGCTACCATCCAGAAGGTATTCGTATTGGCGGTGAAAGCGCTGGCAATCGCACTGCTATCAAAGTCTGGGAAGCTCGAGAATTTAAAGACTATGACAGCGACTTGAGTCTAGGTACCCGCAACATCAAAATGGCTTTGCGCCGTCTTCGCCGCTTTGCAAGATCGGGATCCCGTCTTGAGCTTGATCTCGATAAAACCATTCACTCTACAGCTGCTAATGCGGGGATGCTTGATATACAGATGCGGCCAGAGCGGCATAACCAAGTCAAAGTATTGCTATTGATGGATGTGGGTGGGTCTATGGATGACCATGTGCAGCGGATATCGGAATTATTTACTGCAGTCAAAACTGAATTTAAGCATCTTGAGCACTATTATTTTCATAACTGCGTGTATGAACATCTATGGCAAAGTAATCGCCGTAGACGTGATCAAGTTACCAGCACTCAAGATGTCATCAACAAGTATGGGTCAGATTACAAGCTGATTTTTGTGGGTGACGCGACCATGTCGCCTTATGAAATACTCAGCCCCAATGGTGCAGTTGAGTACAACAATCGAGAATCTGGCGCAACCTGGATACATCGCCTCACTGATCATTTCCCCCACTACGCCTGGCTCAATCCAGAACCAGAATCCATTTGGCAATATCGACAATCCATTGAAATCATGCAAGGCCTCATGAAAGATCGTATGTATCCCGTCACCATGAATGGACTTGAGGATGCCATGCGCCAACTTTCCAAGTAAGATTTATCAATTCCCATTTTTCTAACTCTCACAGACTTCTACACCATGACCAATCTTATTAGCGATCGTCTCAAAACTTTAGGCATTGATTTACCGCCTCCTGGACCTCCTGCAGCAGCCTATGTCATGGCAGCGACAACTGGCAATACCGTCTTTTTATCTGGGCATATTGCTAAAAAAGATGGCAAGCCTTGGGTTGGCAAGCTCGGTTTAGACATGGACACTGAAACTGGCAAAGCAGCTGCTAAATCCATTGCAATTGATCTGATTGCCACCTTGCAAAATCACCTTGGGTCACTTGACAGAGTCAAGCGCATCGTCAAGGTCATGGGCTTAGTCAACTCCACTTCAGAATTTACAGAACAGCACTTGGTAGTGAATGGCTGCTCAGAGCTCCTCTTTGAGGTATTTGGGGAGGCTGGTAAGCATGCTCGTAGCGCTTTTGGTGTGGCTCAGATTCCACTGGGCGCTTGCGTTGAAATTGAATTAATCGCTGAAATTTAAAGGTTCAAGAGCCTAGTGAAAAAACTCACTAGGCTTTGAAGCATTTCAATACAAACTTAATTTGCTTTGAGCTTGCCGTCTTTGAGGCGAGGTTCCACGAAATGGCCTTTGCGAGCACGATTGCCAGCAAACGATTTCAGGGTTTTTGCATCAAGACTCAACTCGGTTGGCTTACCTGCGCGTCCAGCACCAGAGTAAGTGGCGCCGTCAGGGCCGACTGCGATAGCCGATGCCAACTTCTCTTTGTCATCTAAGCCCATCAAAATCACACCTTTACCACCTGTAGGTAAACGCTTAAGTTCATCGAGCGGGAATACCAGCAACTTAGAACTCTCAGAAAGACAAGCAACTTGCTTCATACCTGCAGTGACTTTAGCTGCGCCAAGAGGAGCATCTCCACCTGGGAATTTGCTATCAATCCCTACAAACGATTTACCAGCCTTATTACGGGTAGTCATGTCAGCGACATTGGCCAAGAAACCATTGCCTGCTCTGGTTGATATCAGCACCAAATCATCCGCTTGACCAGCATAGTAGGCAACCATTTGCGAACCTGCTGCCAAGTTCACAAAGCTGGTTAATGGTGAACCATCACCACGTGCACCGGGTAATTCGCTAACCGCTACGGTATAGACTCGACCATCACTACCAAAGCCTTGCATCACGTCAATGGTGCGGCACTCAAAGGTGGCATAGAGAGCATCACCCGCTTTGAAACCAAACTGGGTGGCGTCATGTTCATGACCTTGCCGAACCCTCACCCAGCCTTTCTGAGAAACAATCACTGTCACCGGCTCATCGAGCACCTTCGTTTCAGCAACAGCACGCTTATCTTCCAATATTAAAGTGCGGCGATCATCGCCAAACTCTTTCATGTCCGCTTCAATTTCTTTGATGATGCGCTTACGCAAAACAGTGTCGCTTTGCAAGAGACCTTCTAAGTCCTCGCGCTCCGATTTCAGCTCTTTTAATTCTTGCTCGATCTTGATGCCTTCTAAGCGAGCCAACTGACGCAAACGGATATCCAAAATATCTTCTGCTTGGCGCTCGCTAAGCTTAAATTCTTTCATTAAATCAAGCTTAGGCTCATCGCTATTGCGAATAATCTTAATCACCTTATCAATATTCAGAAGAACGGTAAGGCGCCCTTCCAAAATATGCATCCGGTCTTTGACTTTATTTAAGCGATGTTGCGTGCGCCGAGTGACGGTAGCAACCCTAAACGAAATCCATTCAGAAATAATTTCTTTTAAGCCTTTTTGACGTGGACGACCATCCGTGCCAATCATCACCAAATTCATTGGGGCATTGGATTCAAGCGAGGTATGCGCTAACAAGAGGTTGACGAATTCATTGACGTCAATATTCTTGCTCTTAGGCTCAAAGACCAAGCGTACGGCTGCATCTTTACTGGATTCATCGCGCACACCATCTAAGACATTCAAAATAGTGGACTTCAGATTATTTTGTTCAGGCGTTAAGGTCTTTTTACCAACCTTCACCTTCGGGTTTGTAATTTCTTCAATCTCTTGCAATACCCGCTGGGAAGATGTGGATGGTGGCAACTCATTCACAATCACTTGCCATTGACCACGTGCCAATTCTTCGACAGACCAGCGTGCTCTAACCTTGACGCTACCTCGGCCAGTTTCATAAATCTGCGCTATTTCTGCTGCAGAAGAAATAATTTGCCCACCACCTGGATAGTCTGGGCCAGGCATGATCTCCAACAATTCTGAAGTACTCATCTTCGGAGACTTCATTAAGGCAATCGCCGCGCTTGCTACTTCACGTAGATTGTGTGAAGGAATCTCGGTAGCCATACCCACAGCAATACCTGATGCTCCATTTAGCAATACAAACGGTAAGCGCGCTGGCAACAGCTTCGGCTCTTGGAAAGAACCATCATAGTTTGGAGCGAAATCGACTGTACCCTCATCAATTTCACTTAACAGCAGGCTGGCAATCTTAGTGAGTCGTGCTTCGGTATAGCGCATCGCTGCAGCACCATCACCATCGCGTGAGCCAAAGTTACCTTGCCCATCAATCAGTGGGTAGCGCAATGAAAAGCTTTGCGCCAAGCGTACTAATGCGTCATAGGCTGACTGATCACCATGCGGATGAAATTTACCCAAAACGTCACCAACTACACGGGCACTCTTCACGGGCTTAGCATCAGCGCGCAAACCCATCTCACTCATTGAGAACAGAATGCGGCGCTGTACAGGCTTTTGACCATCCGATACGTCAGGCAATGCGCGACCTTTAACCACGCTAATGGCGTAGTCAAGATAAGCACGCTCCGCATAGACAGCGAGCGTTAGGCTATCTTTATCATCTTCATTGAGCTCAATGACTTTGGGGTCATGCGGATCTTTAGGTCCACCTACCTGAGGAGCAATGGGCTCATCCACTTCAACGATGTTCATTTCAATCGGTTCGCCTGCGAATAAGTCCGCTTGATCGTCTGAACCAGTACCGCCTGGAGTTTTTTTAGTCGCCATTAAATATCCGCCTCTACTTCGTTGCCGCGCTCTTCTAGCCAATCACGACGCGCCCCGGATTCGGATTTACCCATGAGCATATCCATCGTTTTGATTGTTTCATCTTCAGTCCAGCTACCTAAAGTCACTGGCAGTAAACGTCGAGTGTCTGGATTGAGGGTGGTGTCCCATAGTTGTTCTGCACTCATCTCCCCCAAGCCTTTAAAGCGGGAGATTTGCCAAGCAGACTCTTTCACGCCATCTTTACGCAACTTATCTTCAATGGCTTGCAGCTCATTAGCATCCAAAGCATAAATTTTCTGAGCCGGCTTTTTGCCACGCGCTGGTGCATCGACTCTAAACAGAGGTGGCCTTGAAATATGTACATGACCTAACTCAATGAGTTTAGGGAAATGTTTATAGAACAAAGTCAGCAGTAATACCTGAATGTGGGCGCCATCGACGTCCGCATCAGACAAAATACACACCTTGCCATAGCGTAAGTTCGATAAATCTGGATTGTCATTAGCGCCATGGGGATCTACACCAATCGCTACTGCGATGTCATGCACTTCATTATTGGCAAATAGGCGATCGCGCTCTGCTTCCCAGGTATTGAGCACCTTACCTCGTAGTGGCAAGATCGCTTGATACTCTTTATTACGCCCCATCTTGGCTGAGCCACCCGCAGAGTCGCCCTCTACTAAGAAGATTTCGTTTAAGCCAGTATCTTGGCTTTCGCAATCAGTCAGCTTGCCCGGAAGAACCGCAACCCCAGAGGATTTTTTCTTCTCCACTTTTTGACCGGCACGCGTTCTTGCCTGAGCTTGCTTGATGACTAAATCAGCAAGCTTACGACCATAATCCACATGCTCATTGAGCCAAAGCTCTAAGGCAGACTTGCTATAACCAGAAACCAAACGGACCGCATCTCTCGAGTTCAGACGCTCTTTAATCTGCCCTTGGAACTGAGGATCTAAAACCTTGGCGGACAAAATAAAGGAGGCACGCGCAAAAACGTCTTCCGGCATTAACTTCACGCCCTTCGGTTGCAGGGCGTGCATCTCGATAAAGCCTTTTACAGCATTAAACAGACCTTCGCGCAGACCACTCTCATGCGTTCCACCGGCTGGTGTTGGAATGAGGTTGACGTAACTCTCTCGCACTGGTGCACCATCCTCAGTCCAAGCAACAACCCACGCTGCACCCTCTCCCTCTGCAAATGAATCGTCATCACCACTTCCAGTAGCGTATTGCTCACCTTCAAAAGGAGGAATGACTTCAGCACCATGACCCGCTTGGGCCATTGCTTCATTGAGGTAACCACGCAGACCTTGAGCGTATTGCCAAGTTTGAGACTCGCCAGACTTCTCTTGAATAAGGGTCACTTTGACGCCTGGCAAAAGAACGGCCTTGGAACGCAGCAGACGAATCAGTTCTGGCATCGGAATAGCGGAGCTATCAAAATACTTTCCGTCGGGCCAGGCACGCACTCGCGTACCGTGTGTTTTATCTTCTTTGCCTGCAGAGACGGATTTGAGCTTTTCAATCACCTTGCCATCAGCAAAAGTGAGCGTAGATACTTGTCCGTCACGCCATACAGTAACTTCTAGACGCTTGGATAAGGCATTCGTAACGGAAACACCAACGCCATGCAAACCGCCTGAGAAGGCATAAGCCCCACCAGTGCCTTTTTCAAACTTGCCACCCGCATGAAGCTGGGTGAAAACGATTTCTACTACCGGAAGCTTCTCGGTAGGATGCATTCCCACGGGAATACCTCGGCCATCATCCTCAATACTCACGCTGCCGTCAGTATGCAAAGTCACAATAATTTGCTTACCAAAACCCCCTAAAGCCTCGTCTGAAGCGTTATCGAGCACCTCTTGAATGATGTGCAAAGGGTTATCAGTACGGGTGTACATTCCCGGCCGCTGTCGGACAGGTTCGAGCCCCTTAAGGACCTGGATTGATGATTCACTGTATTCGGAAGTTTTACGGGTAGCCATGCGCGCAAATTGTAGTCATGTCTCAAACAAAACCTGAATTTTCCACAAATTACCCCTTCTTTCATGCCAAAATTGGGGGATGGGAGCCTTAAGTCATATTCGCGTTTTAGACCTCAGCCGTGTGCTTGCAGGTCCATGGTGTGCACAAAATCTCGCCGATCTTGGTGCAGATGTCATCAAAGTGGAGCGTCCCGGCGCTGGTGATGACACCCGTCACTGGGGTCCTCCCTTTGCAAAAGACCAAGATGGTCAGGAAACCACTGAATCTGCCTATTTTATTTGCATTAATCGCAATAAACGCTCAATTACCGTGGATATCAGCAAACCTGAGGGTCAACAAATCATCAAAGAACTCGCTAAAGAGTCTGATGTTGTCATTGAAAACTACAAAGTAGGTGATCTTGCCAAGTACGGCTTAGATTACGAGAGCCTCAAAAAGGTTAAATCAGACCTTATTTACTGCTCTATTACCGGTTTTGGTCAAGACGGTCCTTACGCTCATCGCCCTGGTTATGACTTCATCATCCAAGGTATGGGTGGTTTTATGAGTGTGACCGGTGAAGCAGATGACTTTCCCGGAGCCAGCCCACAAAAGGCTGGCGTGGCCATTGCTGACATTTTTACGGGCATGTATGCCAGTACCGCCATTTTGGCCGCGGTAATTCACCGCGATCGCACAGGCCAAGGCCAATACATCGATATGGCCCTTTTAGATACTCAAATTGCAGTCATGGCCAATGTCTCTAGCGCCTATTTATGCTCAGACAAGGTTCCGCGCCGCTGGGGCAACGCCTCTCCCATCATCGTCCCTTACCAGACCTTCCCCAGTTCTGATGGCTGGATCATTGTGGGCGTTGGGAACGATGGTCAGTTCAAGCATTTTGTGACCGCAGGTGGTGAGCCCCAATTGGCTGAAAACCCTCTCTATGCGTCCAACCCCTTACGTGTGGAACACCGCAAGTTATTGATTCCATTGCTAGAAGAGATGACCCGTAAGAAAACGAAGGCTCAGTGGATTAGCCTACTTGAAGCAGCCAACGTTCCTTGTGGTCCTATTAACAACTTCAAAGAGGTGTTCGACAACGAGCAAGTCAAGCTTAGAGGGGTTCAAATTGAGGTTCCCCACCCAAGCGCTGGCACCATGAAGTTGGTAGCTAGCCCAATGAGACTGTCGGAAACGCCGGTAGAAGTACGCCTAGCCCCACCCTTACTGGGTCAGCATACCAATGAAATTTTGCGTGAACGCCTCCAAATGGATGCCGACACTATCGCTGACCTCCAAGAAAAAGGCATTGTTTAAGCCTCATGCTAGCGATGACCAGCAGTCAGAAGCTATCTCTGAAACAAGTACTCATTTTTGGTGGCCTGATGGTCACTTTTTCCATGGGTATTCGTCATGGGTTTGGGCTTTTTAACCTTCCCATCACTTTAGCCAATGGCTGGGGGCGTGAGACTTTTGCGCTCACCATTGCCTTGCAAAATTTAATTTGGGGTGCATTTCAACCAGTGACAGGAGCATTGGCTGATCGCTTTGGTGCATTCCGAATCATGCTTGCAGGTGGTGTGCTTTATGCACTGGGTTTAGCTGGTATGGCTTTATCAACTAGCGCTATGAATTTTTCACTTGCTGGGGGTTTACTCATTGGGCTTGCACAAACAGCAACAACCTACAGTGTGATTTATGGAATCTTAGGAAGGAACGTTGCTGCCGAGAAACGCGTTTGGGCGATGGGTATTGCTGCAGCCGCCGGATCATTTGGACAATTTCTGATGATTCCTGTTGAGCAAGGTTTACTAAGTCAATTTGGCGCTAATGATGCATTGCTTATATTGGCACTGATGGCAAGCTTAATGATTCCGATTGCATTTGCATTACGTGAACCCCCACTCGAAAAAACACTTCAATCGAATAATCAAACGATTAAAGAAGCATTAAAAGAAGCGATGCACAACCATAGCTTTCAACTGCTCACCTTAGGTTACTTTGTTTGCGGATTTCAGGTGGTGTTCATTGCCGTTCACCTTGCCCCCTACCTAAAAGACATGTCCAAAATCTATCAGGATGTTGGAGCACCTGCGGTGGCAACCACTGCTTTAGCTTTAATTGGTTTATTTAATATTTTTGGGACGTATAGTGCTGGAATATTAGGTCAACGCTTCCCGAAGCGCTATCTACTGTCTGGTATTTACATCCTCAGATCAGTGGCAATTATGGGCTTTATTTGGCTACCACTGAGCCCCGCTAGCACCTATATATTTGCTGCCGTCATGGGTTTTTTATGGCTCTCCACAATCCCCCTAACGAACGCCATTGTGGCTCAAGTATTCGGGGTTAAATATCTCTCTATGCTTTCTGGCTTGGTGTTCTTTTCGCACCAACTTGGGAGTTTTTGCGGCGCTTATCTGGGTGGATATTTATTTGATCAAACAGGATCGTATTTAATTGTTTGGAATATTGCCATTGCTCTAGGGGTCTTTGCTTTTTTAGTCAATCTGCCGATTAAAGAAAAAGCAATTTTGAGAACTGCTTCGGCCTAGATCTGATGATGCGGATTCAGCCCTTCTTCTTAAAAAGTATCTGGATAGTTTCGATTGGCGTGGTATTGCTATTAGTATTTATGTCTTACTTTGCACCAGAGGTGATGGTGGCACTCACTAATCAAGTGTGGGCAATGTGTGGCTGGTAAATTACTGGGCCATGGATAATACATTTGCCTAACATGATTTTGCATTACGCGTTTTAACTTTTTTATTTACTTCGCCTCGCCGTAGCACAATGGATAGTGCACATGCCTCCTAAGCGTGGGATACAGGTTCGATTCCTGTCGGCGGGACCACTTCAACACACAAAACTTATCCACAGCTTATGTGGATAAATCGCCGAAAGTTTTCGTAAGTCATAGATTTGTATAGAGTGATCTGGCTTGCTTAAATAATGTGCATACCAATCTGATCTATTTTTCAGTAAAGATATGTTGACAATCTGAGCAACTTAAAGAATTTTTAATTCTGTTTTTTATTGACAATCACAATAGCTTGCAGATTTCTCTTACACTCCACTCATGTATAAGATTACGACCAGCACACGAGCAGCGCTTGAAGAGATGTTGCAAAACACGTCAAGATCAGCTCCTCATGACTTCATGCCGATTTATTGCGCTGCCGCACCACAAGACAACTTGCCAATTGGTCATCTGAATCCTGAATATGTCCCCTTTTTGCAAGAATCCCTCCAAAAAGAATCCGTTCCCTTTGTAAACCTTGGCCATGATCGATTGACGATTCAGAGGGCAAGTCCATTGCTCCTATCCAATAGCCTCAGGGTTTTAGCCGACAGAATGCGCATGGGTGGCTTTATTCCGGGTTGGCGCAATGAAGACTTTGCCTGGGTCGGCAAGGATGGGCACGAGTACTTCCGACTAGAGCGCGCTGCATTTAGAACTTTTGGCTTTCAAAGCATGGCTAGCCATATCAATGGCTATACCAAATCTGGCCATCTTTGGCTTGGGCGTCGTAGCGAAACCAAGCCGACCGATCCTGGGCGCCTAGATAACCTTGCCGCTGGTGGTATTGGGGCCGATGAAACACCCTGGGTCAATGCCCGCAGAGAGCTCTGGGAAGAAGCTGGCGTGCCATTGCACATCGCCGATCAGATTAGTCCAGTAGGACGCATTCATATGCGGCGCCCGATTCCCAACCGCGGTTTTCATGATGAGCAGCTGTATGTCTACGATTTAGAGCTGGCCGAGAACTTTATACCGACCAATCACGACGGTGAAGTGAGTGGATTTATACAAATCCCCCTCTCAGAAGCGGCAGCCCGCATTTTGGCGGATGAATTTACCAGCGATGCTGCCTTTGTCACAGCAGATTTCATCTTACGAAATTCAGCACCAAGCTAAAAGTCGTCCCAGAAGCAAAGTCTTGATATGAGTCACACATTGCTTTGCTATTTCGTGGTTAAATAAGTCACAAGGATGAAACAGGGGTGCCCTTACAGAGAAGTTTCTGTCAGGCGCTGAGAAAGACCCTATAACCCGATCCAGGTAATGCTGGCGTGGGGAGTTTTCCATCAGACCGTCACCCGGTTTCGTCCATCTACATTACGTCAGGAGATGGACATGAGTACTAAGAATAAAAGCAAACAAGAAATTCCAAGCTTAAAAAGCTTAGAGCGTGACTTTGGGCAAAAATTTGCCTACCCTGCTTCCACTAAAACCTACCTCGAAGGTTCTCGTCCGGATATCAAGGCACCGATTCGGATGATTGAGCAATTGCCAACCCGTGTTGGTGAGGAGATGGTTGCAAACCCACCAGTGCCGGTCTATGACACTTCAGGCCCTTACAGTGATCCCGATATTGTGATCAACCTAGAAAAAGGTTTGCCTCATCTGCGTAAGCGTTGGATTGAGGAGCGCAACGATACCGAACAACTCTCAGGCCCTAGCTCTGAATACGGCGTAGCGCGCGCTCAAGATGAAGCAACACAAAATCTGCGCTTTGCCCACATCACCGCTCCACGTGTTGCTAAGGCTGGACAGAATGTGAGTCAAATGTACTACGCTCGCAAAGGGATTGTGACGCCAGAGATGGAATACGTAGCCCTACGGGAGTCCATGGGTCTGGAGCAATTGCGCAAAGATCCCGCTTACAAACAATTATTGAAGCAACATCCAGGTAAGAGTTATGGTGCCAATTTGCCAGACATCGTTACTGGTGAATTTGTGCGTTCTGAAATTGCTGCTGGCCGCGCAATCATTCCAGCCAATATCAATCACCCAGAATTGGAACCCATGATTATTGGTCGTAACTTCCGCGTGAAGATTAACGGCAACTTAGGCAACTCAGCAGTGACCTCTTCGATTAATGAAGAAGTAGAAAAAATGGTGTGGTCTATCCGTTGGGGTGCAGACACCATCATGGACTTATCTACTGGTAAGCATATTCATGAAACCCGTGAGTGGATTATTCGTAACTCTCCAGTTCCGATTGGTACTGTACCAATTTACCAAGCGCTGGATAAAACCGGCGGCATTGCCGAAGACCTTACTTGGGAAATGTTCCGCGATACTTTGATTGAACAAGCCGAGCAAGGCGTTGATTACTTCACGATTCATGCTGGTGTATTGCTGCGTTATGTACCGCTCACAGCTGATCGTATTACGGGCATTGTTTCTCGTGGTGGCTCCATCATGGCTAAATGGTGCTTAGCTCACCATAAAGAAAACTTCCTTTATACGAAGTTTGATGAGATCTGCGAAATCATGAAAGCCTATGACGTGTCCTTTAGTCTGGGTGATGGCTTGCGTCCTGGTTGTATTGCTGACTCCAATGATGCCGCGCAGTTTGGTGAACTCCATACTTTGGGTGAGCTCACAGCTAAAGCTTGGAAGCATGATGTTCAAGTCATGATTGAAGGCCCTGGCCACGTTCCCATGCAGCGCATTGAAGAAAACATGACTGAGGAACTCAAACATTGCTTAGAAGCGCCCTTCTATACGCTTGGACCATTGATCACTGATATTGCGCCAGGCTATGACCACATCACCAGTGGTATTGGTGCAGCGCAAATTGGCTGGTACGGCACTGCGATGCTTTGCTATGTCACACCCAAAGAGCATTTGGGTTTACCGGATAAGGAAGATGTCCGCGAAGGCATCATCACTTATAAGATTGCTGCTCATGGTGCGGACTTAGCTAAGGGATTGCCTGGTGCACAAGTACGTGACAATGCTTTATCTAAAGCCCGCTTTGAGTTCCGCTGGGAAGATCAATTTAATCTAGGTCTTGATCCCGAGCGTGCACGTGAGTATCACGATGCCACGCTGCCTGCTGAAGGTGCCAAGATTGCGCATTTCTGCTCAATGTGTGGTCCGAAGTTCTGCTCCATGAAGATCACTCAAGAAGTACGCGATTACGCAGCAACTTTAGATGCAGATGGCAACCCTAAAGCCAAAGTCATTCCGATTGCCGCAGAAGAAGCGGTCAAAGGTATGGAAGAAATGTCAGCAGAGTTCCGCAAGCGTGGCAGTGAGATTTATCAGTAAAGCGGATATAGATTGTTGACATGACTAGCGCTTTTGCCAATCACCATTACGCCATCGTTGGCGCCGGCCTGATGGGTCGGCTGCTGGCGGTTGCACTGGCAAAGCGTGGTGCCAAGGTAGAGCTCTATGAAAAAGGGAGCTCGCAAGGACTTGACTCGGCAGCACGCATAGCAGCAGCAATGCTAGCGCCATTGGCGGAGTCTGCAATTACTGAAGATAACGTTGTTCGGATGGGAGTCTATAGTCTGCCCCGTTGGCGACAGCTGATTGATGAATTAGCTAAACCGGTTTTTTTTCACCAAGATGGCACCTTGATCTTGTGGCACCGGCAAGATACCAGTGATGCAGAGCGCTTTGCGTCCCACCTTGATCGCAATACTGAGCGTAATAGCACCTTACCTAAAGCACAACGCTTAGATAGCAAGGAGCTTGCGCAAATAGAACCTGGGGTTGCAGAGCGTTTTGGACAAGCGCTCTACTTACCCAATGAAGGACAGTTAGACAATCGCCAACTTTTAGAGGCATTGCTCGTTGAACTACAGTTAATGAAGGTTCCTTGCCACTGGAATCAAGCAATTAACCCAGAGGATCTCAGAGCTGAATCAACCGGTTTTGACTGGGTCATTGATTGCCGCGGCTTAGGTGCCAAAGCAGCTTGGAAAGATACTCAAAATCTTCGTGGGGTTCGCGGTGAAGTCATTCGCTTATATGCACCAGAAGTTAAACTGCGTCGCCCTACCCGCCTGATTCATCCACGCTACCCTATCTATATTGCTCCTAAAGAAGATGATGTTTATGTGGTGGGTGCTACTGAAATTGAATCTGAAGATGTGTCGCCCATGAGTGTGCGCTCCGCTATGGAGTTACTCAGTGCCGTCTACACAGTACACAGTGGTTTTGCAGAAGCCCGTATTTTAGAGATGGCAACCCAATGTCGCCCAACTCTCAAAGATAATTTACCGGCTATTGTGGTTGATCAAGCGCCTCACCAAGCGGCACTGATGCAGATCAATGGCCTTTATCGTCATGGTTTTATGATTTCACCAGCAGTGTTAGATTGCGCTCTTGAGCTCATGAGTATTGGAAGTAGTCACACTGCCGATGAACTTGGTCTTCATGTCGACATGCATTCATCAACACAAGAGGTGAGCACATGCGCATAGTAGTGAATCAAGTTGAGCAGCAGCTTCCAGAAAACGGCACTATTTTGGATGCGCTTGAACTCATTTCAGCTAAACCTCCCTATGCGGTAGCCGTCAATTTACAGTTTGTACCTAAAACCCGGCATGCTGAGCATCTGCTGCGTGAGGGTGACCAAGTAGAAGTGATCGCGCCGGTCACTGGTGGTTAGATCTGTTCTCTTATTTAATTCTATTGTCCATTTAATCAAACAATGACCGCCCCACTGCCCCAGTCTCTCAATATTGCAGACCCATTTGTTCTGTATGGCGAGTCTTTTGCAAGCCGCTTATTACTCGGGACCTCTCGTTACCCATCACCACAGGTGCTGGAGAATGCTGTGCAGCAATCCAATCCAGGAATGATTACCGTGAGCTTACGCCGCCAAGGCAGCTCAACAGTGCAAGCGCACTCTGGATTTTGGGATTTACTGAAAAAAATGGCTGTACCAGTACTACCCAACACTGCAGGTTGTCATAGCCCGCAAGAAGCGATTACTACTGCGCAGATGGCCAGAGAAGTTTTTGAAACCCATTGGATTAAGTTAGAGCTCATTGGTGATGACTACACATTGCAACCCGATACCTTACGTTTAGTGAGTACCGCCGAAACTTTAATTAAAGACGGCTTCAAAGTGCTGCCCTACTGCACGGAAGATCTGATTTTGTGTCAACGCTTAGTTGATGTTGGCTGCCAAGCAGTCATGCCTTGGGCTGCCCCAATCGGGACTGGCAAAGGCCCACTCAATCCATATGCGATGCAACTCTTACGAGATCGTCTGAAAGTGCCATTATTGGTGGATGCTGGTTTAGGCTTACCTTCTCATGCCTGCACTGTGATGGAATGGGGCTTTGATGGGGTGTTACTCAATACCGCCGTTGCCCTTGCAGATGATCCCGTTGCGATGGCTAAAGCCTTTGCATTATCAGTGCAAGCGGGCCGAACCGCCTATTTGTCTGGTGCCATGCAGGCGCAAGAATCTGCACAGGCAAGCACGCCATTAGTGGGCACCCCTTTTTGGCATCAAAGTTAAACCCCATTATTCATGAGCTTAGTTCGCGATCTCGCTGATCAAATCATTGCTGCGCATAGCCATGATGATTTATCTCTGCCGATTCCGAGCTTTAGCTTGAGCTCACCTCCACCCCAAATTGATAATGAACATGCGGCCGATCATTATGAGTTGGCCGGCACAGTTGCCGCGGTTGCCATGGGCTTTATTGAATGCGATGCCAAGATCTTAGGTAAAGCATGGTCTCGTATGGTGCATCAAGATGGCGGCTTTAATCCATTGAAGTGGCCTTCTAGACCCGAGCATTTTGATTTACTACCTTGGACGCGCAATATGAATCCCAAGGCATTTGCTGAGTGTCCGCAGCGCTTAGGTCTTTATGGGGTGATGCCCGATGCGGATTGGGTTAAGCGTATGGTCGATGCTCAGATCCCTACAGTGCAATTACGCTTTAAATCCGAAGACAAAAAACGCATTAAGCAGCAAATAGCCCAGTCCGTTGAAGCAGTTAAAGGCACTAAGACTTTGCTATTTATCAACGACTACTGGCAAGAGGCTATTGAAGCGGGAGCCTACGGCATTCATTTAGGGCAAGAGGATCTCGACACGGCAGATTTTGATGTCATCAGAAATGCTGGGTTACGTTTGGGTATTAGCACCCATGGCTATGCAGAAATGGTGCGCGCCGATCGCCTTTGTCCAAGCTATATTGCGATGGGAGCAGTCTTTCCGACAAACCTCAAAGTAATGCCTACTGTGCCGCAAGGCTTGGGTCGTTTATATAAATATACGCAGCTCATGAGCCACTATCCTTTAGTTGCGATTGGCGGTATTGATGCTGGAAGTATTCACGCGGTCGCGCAAAGTGGCGTGGGTTCAATAGCATTAGTGAGGGCCATCACTGGTGAGCCAGATCCTACTGCTGCCGTTAAACATCTCCAAGAGCTCATGCAAACTTAAGCTGTAAATAGAAAGCGTTGCTCAGTACTGATCACCTTCATCGCTCAGCGCCGTTTTATAAAAATCATGCATATGCCATAGAGGCCCTGGACCCTCGCCAATACTTAAATAGCGACCAGCTTCTAATCCTGCCTCCACATACGAAATTGCCTTAGCCACTGAATGCGGTAGATCATGGCCACTAGCTAAATAGGTGGCAATGGCTGATGCTAATGAACAGCCTGTACCGTGAGTGTTAGGTGTATTAACGCGATAGTGCTTGAACTCCTTCGCTAGCACTACTTCGAGCCCATCTTCTAGCGTGCGCCACATTAAATAGTCGGTGAGCTGCGTATGCGATGGGTCTAAATGCCCACCCTTGATGAGCACTGCTTGAGGGCCCATATCGAGCAATTCTTCGGCGGCAAGCTTGAAGTCACTTGGCCCAGCGATTTCACGACCCAAAAGCAAGGAAGTTTCTTCTAAATTGGGGGTAATTAAAGTTGCTATAGGAAATAACTCGGCAATCATGGCCTGAGCGGTATCATCACCCCCCAAACTGGCTCCTGACGTAGCCCGCAGAACGGGATCCAAAACAATCCGCTTTACTCCGTGCTGACGAAGTGCTTTTGCGACTGTTCGGACGATTTCTGGGCTAGCTAACATCCCAATCTTGACAATATCAGCACCAATATCCAAAAGAACGGCATCTATTTGGGCCTCAACCACATCGAGGTCAATATCCTGAATACGGCTAACACCAAGGGTGTTCTGGGCGGTAATCGCAGTCACTACCGTCATGCCATATCCGCCCAGGGCGCTAATGACTTTGAGGTCAGCCTGTAGGCCTGCGCCACCGCCGCTGTCTGACCCGGCAATGGTCAATACTTTAGGGATCTGTATAGAAGTTGGGGTGAGTGATTTCATCTTGCTATAATATCGGCTTATTCCTCGATAGCTCAGTCGGTAGAGCGCCGGACTGTTAATCCGTAGGTCCCTGGTTCGAGCCCAGGTCGAGGAGCCAAATAAGTAAGCCCCTAGAGCAATCTAGGGGCTTTTTTATTGGTATTGCCCGGTAGGGAATGGCTCAAATTGTTCTGCGGGTAATCAATCCGATGAAGATTAAATATCGGCTATCAACCCCAAGCAGACGTCCAAAGAAAAACCATCCGAAGGTGGCTTTCTAATCAAGAGAATTTGAACTAACTTTGAGGGCAAGCATTAGCCAATGGCTTGCCTGCAATCCTATCCCTAATCCAAGGCAAGTAATACTGCTTAGCCTCTGGAGGGGTTGAAAAGTGCGTCTGCTCTCCTGGCAACTGCATCCTTCCAACGTTACCACCCAACTTGCATATTTGATCTTGATAAGCTTTATGCATTGGTGGCGGAATTACAGTATCAGCAGTGCCAAAGTAAATTTGTACCGGTGCAGCAGGTTTTACTGGTGCAACACTGCCTTTTACCATCGCCTCAGCCCACGCCAAAGTATTGGTAGGCTTTGAATTAACTAACTTCATGAAGTTTGAGCTGTAGTAGTAATTAAGAGTATCGCTACCCACATGCATACATTTATTACCGTAGATCTTATTAAATACCTTCACACCTTCATCAGTAAAAACTTCGGATAATTTAAGATCTGGAAAAGCGGCTTGAGTTCCCCAATAAAACATCGTTGCATGGCCAAAATTGAAGATATTATTGGAGAACTCCTTTTGAGATGCGGCAAAATACTTATCAGCACTCGCTTGATCAAGCTTACCTGCTGGTGCCAAAACCGCTACATCTTGCGGCGCCATTGCAACGAAGCCAAGAACATCTAGATCATCAAAGGCAGTTCCCTTTTGTTTTATATACTCAGGCCTACTTGCTGCAGCAATAGTAGCTCCCCCACCTTGTGACCAGCCATATACGATTGCTTTTTTATTGGCTCCCGTTTCTTTCATGGAGCCTGCGGCACGAGCTGCATTAATTGCATCCATACCGTTAGTTGCGGCAACGCCATATTGATGCTTGCCACCACCACCCAAACCCTGGTAATCGGTGGCTGCTATTACGTAACCTTCTTTAATAAATTCATCTACAGCAGGTATGCCGTAGTCAGTCCACGAATTTCCATCCATCAAGAAATACTCATTTAAAGGAACGACTGGGTCAAAGACTTGAGAGGGGCCACAGTTTTGGGCTGTTCCGGTCGTGCCATGTGCCCAAGTCATAACAGGGCGACCACCAGCAGGGGCCGCCCCCACAGGTGCAACTACCATCCCAGTTGCAATCGTTTTTCTACCTGATATATCAGATGAAATATAAGCAACCCTCCAAGCTTGCGCACCTTTGACTGAAGTGGCAATTTTTTCCTTCTTTATTACTTGACCTAATTTACCTTCAGGGGCCATCTTCATGACTGCAGCATAAAAAGGTTGCATTGGTGGCTCAGCATATACAGTAGATGAAAAAATACTCAGGGCTGTACCGAATGTTAAAACTGACAAGCAAGCAATTCGTTTCATAGTTTAAATAGGTAATGAAGGTTATAAAACTAATATTAAACACTAGCTTTATTGGTTTTCAAAGTGCTCGCATTTAGATAAATTAGGCGACCCCTATTGGTCGATAGTAGAAAATCAAAATAATGTATTTAGCTAATCTCCTAATTTTTACTGATGCTTCCAATTAATTTCTGCATGCTACTAAAGTTTTTTTCCTCTGTTAATCCGTAGGTACCTGGTTCGAGCCCAGGTCGAGGAGTCAAATAAGTAAGCCCCTAGAGCAATCTAGGGGCTTTTTCTTATGACGATGTGATGGATATAAGTTGAACTGGTTTATGCGCTCGACTAGAACATCTTTACTTTAACTTTTGTCAAAGTACCACTTCCCATTGCGAATTGGCATATACAGACCCTTATCAACCCCTACTTCCTTTGCAATCAGCGCATTTAAGCTCAGATTTAAAGAAAATATGAGCTCTTGATTAGCATTTATATCGAGAGCCAAATTTCGAATCTCTTCTGGATCATTGTGAAGATCATAGACCTCAAGATCATTATTTAATATCAACTCCTCCATCGTTCTTGGAGTATTAAAGTTGTTTGGAGCAAAGTATCTCGAGAATCGATATCTTCCATCAAAAAAACTTCTGATGGATGTTCTGTTTGAAAAATTAGGCGGGTGCTTTTCTAGCATAGCTAATTGCTGTTTTGCATTAAGGGATCGATATTTTTTGGTATCAATAGTTAGGGCTGCCCATCGTACATCTTGATATGACAGCATATCAAAGTTGAATAAAGCTGATGGACGCAAACTATCGATCTTTGCCTGAGTAGGATTTTTTAACAAGCCCGAAAAATCTCTTCCCTGCAATCCCGCACTAGCCTGATGGCGAGTAGCCTCGTTAACTCCAGTTAAACCAATAATAGTAGGAGCAATATCAACCTGAGAAGTTAAAGCCTTACACTCGACTCCTCCAGGATATGCGGGATGAACAATCATCAGAGGAATATGATTTTGCTGACGATATGCTGTAGTTCCCTTACCCCGCAATTGATGGTGCCCGCCTAATTCACCGTGATCAGCATTGAAAATGATAATGGTATTTTTTTCCATGTCATTTTGCTTCAGAATATTTAGGATTGATTGCACACGAAGGTCACAATCACGAATTGCGTTGAAGTAATAGTCTTGAAGAGCTTTCCAGCGCCTATCTTCATTGGGCCATGGACCCACCATTAGATCTTGTATTGCTTGATATATTTTTTGCCCCACAGGCCTTCCAGGCGAATCGAAAGGCTGTCCACGTGTAGCTGGCAATGGCGCATCCCAAGTAGCACTATAAATTTCATCTTGTGGTGCTCTTGCAATATTCATTGCGTGAGATTTGCTTTGAATATTTTCACCAGGCAAATCAGAATTAAAGTACATCACATCATGAGGATTAACGAAATTTACAGCTAAAAACCAGGGCTGCCCTTTTCCTTTTAGCTCTTGCGCTTTAGTTCTGAACCAAGTGCTTGTTGAGGAAACGGTAACGTCATCATAATGATAGCCACCCAAGGTGGTATCTGTTAAATCACCAATTCCAAAGTAATCTTTAAAGCCATATGACGCTATTGTTTCCTGGTACTCCTTCAATGGAGCGTCAACGGGATTCGAGGTAAGGTCCATGTTGGCAGACAAATGCCACTTCCCCTGATATGCGGGGTAGTATCCTAACTCAGTTAAGCGATGGCCTATGGTTTTGATGCTGGTTGATAAGTTTTGCTGCCAAACATAATTTAAATTATCGAAAATACCAGTCTCTTGTATATGATGGCCTGTATATAAAACTGAGCGCGCGGAGGAGCAAACCATGCCCGCAGCTTGATGATTTAAGAAGGTAATTGCCTTTTTCTTTATAGCCTCTCGTGCTGGAACTGGGAATGGCCATTTTTCAAAAAAATGCTCCTGATCAACCAAGATATAAAGAATGTTGTAACCAGCTGGAGGTGAATCTGGTGAATTAACAGAAGTAGCCGCCTGATGGGCCGTCTTTGATGCTGCAACCGCAGAATTTGGAATCAAGGTAGATCCGAACAGGGCAGCGCCGGATTCCAAAAGAGCTCTACGTGATGGATTCTTAGGAGTGTTGTTCTCAGAGTTCATTTAATCTCCATTCCATTCCTATGGAATAATTATAAAAAACTAACGCCTTATTACTTCGTTCGATTGCCGGCCTGAACAAATATTAAACTATTTGATAGTTAAATGATGTCACTGAAATATCTATTGAGATTTTCCTCTAAATTCATAGTAATTTTGGTAAATATTGCTTTTCATCCAGCCTTAGCAGAACTAAACAACCCATCAACTCAAAACACTTATACCAATACTCATCTCTTTACCGATTACGGAAATATACAATCAACACAACAACAAGTGTTGCTGCTGAACGATAAAGCACCCCTACCCTTTTCAATCTTCGGAAGTGTTCAAAAATGGACGACCGGTCCCGCTCAAGATAATCTCATTACTCAAGTGGCACAGGGGCTGTATAAAGTTAATCATCAGTGGAAAATTATTGCCAGCGAGCTATATCAAAAACAAGGTAATATAAATTTGAGCAATACGGTTTTAGGATTTAACTACCAACCTGACCCGCACATTAGCATTAATAGTTCAGTAGGGGTTGGCACGGCAAATGCATACACCTATAAATATTCCCTACTATTTTCTCCAGAATATAAGTTCCCAGAATTTAAAAATAGAACAACGTTATCGACCTCAGCAACGTTCAACTATCAAGAATTTTCTCTTGGATCATTCAGGCAGATTATTCCCAAAATAAATTGGCAGGCTAGTGAATATATGCCTCCACTAAGTTTGGGTTATGCAATCGGAACCTTTCAAAATAACAGCTCTGAAATAATCAATCAATACTATCAACCAAAAACAATTAATGGCGCACTAATAAGTGCAAGCCTGAGAACAACAGAGCGATCTTTTTTTATTATTTCTTACTATCCTTATAATAAAAATATTATTGGCGGGTATACAACTACTCAAGATACTCTAGGCGCTACGATTAACTATAAAGTTCTAGATAAGGTTCATGTTTCAGTGTTCAGTCAATATCAAAATACAAGAGGTTCTTCAGTAAATTTGGCTCTTGGCGGAAGCATTAATTTTGCCTTCTAATTCTCGTAAAATATAAAAAACAAGCTTAATGGATCAATGGAGCAATACTCCTACAAACGATACATAGTGCTAGCTGAAAAATAAACCCTCATCACCCCCCAGAGGGTATCGATCCGGTTGGGGGTGTCTTTTTCTAAGTAGATGGCCATATAAATGGTTTAGAAAATTTCAACTTTATTTCCTGATACGCTAATTGATAGGCAGCTGGCTAACCTAACAGCCTAGAGCCCTTACTTGCGGATATTCAATTCGCATACCTTTGGTTTCAGCCCAGGTCGAGGAGCCAAATAAGTAAGCCCCTAGAGCAATCTAGGGGCTTACTTATTGCTATTGCCTGGTAGGGAATAGCTCAAATTGTTCTACCGATATCCGATCCAATGAACATTACATGCATGCTGAAGGCAGTTCCCAATCAAAATAAGCCATTTGCGCTACTCAAGAGTGCTTTATTTAGTTTAGAAATAGTTCTTCAGCATTAAATCCCGAATACTTTTCAAGGGAGCTGAATGAAACTATTTTTACTGACTTGATAGCGCCCAATTTATTAATATCAACCTTCACATAATTCATCATACCTATGGTGCGAATGTAGAATAAATTCCGATTGAGGTCTTTTAATGAAGTGAAAAAAGTTACTTCTGATGTGGGCTTGCTGGATGCAACTGATTCACCAACGCTTGAGGAACTAGGTTTATCAATAGTAATCCCTGCAGGACGATCAAAATTATTCATTAAGTGAGATAAAGCCAAAATCGCACCATCAGGTGTAGTGGCTTTTGTAGCAAAATTGGAGTAATAGGCGGCCTTAATAAAACGGTCTGGCGATAAGTTAGAAGCAGGAAGAGATCTGAGAGCGCCACCGGCGTCTGGGGCATTCACTTTGAACTTATTAAATTGCCCAGTATTTTTATCGATATTTGTCAATCCGGCAAAGTTTTGAAGATTCTTCAAGTGCCATGGAAATTCTGGGTCGTTTGTTAAAACGCCTACAGAATTTTGATGTATGTTGAGCCTGCCTCCTGTGAACTCAACAACAGCAGCATCACCAGTACGATCAATGATCGAAAAATGAACTGGCGTAATTACATTTCCCATGCTCTTGACTCGGGGTAACCAAAACTGAATCCCGTCTCGCTCTAGTGCCGCCCTGAGTTCGCTAATAGTTTTGAAGCTTCCAAGTGCCCAGGTTCCAAAATCAGTCGCAGACAAAACCTTATCTGGAGTGGCGGTAATTTTAGGTTGGCCATTTTCTGTAAATTCCAGAGCGGAAATCGACATACCCTGATCGTTTACTCCTTCATGAATAGTATCTTGCTTCGAGTTTGGAACCATTCCCTTTAGAGTTGCTCCAAAAACCGCATATCTGGTCTTAAATTGATAACCTTGCTTGCCATCCGGAGTAACAGATTCAATACGCGTGCCAACAGGATAGTACGTAAGTTCATCTGGCAGCATCCCCGGATACTCATTAGTTCTACCTACATATGAATTACCTTTAGTATCCGTATAGGACAACATAGTGCAGGCAGAAACTGGAATAGATGTTAGAGATGTGCCTAAAATTAAACTGACGGCAATTATTTTTTTTAATCTGTTGTTCATAGGTATTCCTGTATAGAAATTTGGGTTTTTATCGCTTCTTTAACTCGAATTAATGGCTATGCGCATTTTTAAGAGCAGAATCCGCCATACCTTGATGCTGCGTTGGGTCAATTGCCGTAATTTGCTCTAAGAATTTTTTGGTATCAATCTTCTTGCCACCGAGCCATGTACCTTTCACTTTGACCTTTTCAACAATCTCATTTGGTTTCACAGCGGTAATATCAGCTGAAAGCTCAACTAAGTCAGCATATTTTCCTACTTCAAGAGAGCCAATCTCTTTATCACGCTTTAACTGATAAGCGCCATTAATCGTGGATGCTTTTAGAGCCTGATCAAGGGTTACTGCTTGGTTTGCTCCATGCACCTTCCCAGAATCAGTAGTGCGAGTCACCATATGCTGGATATTTCTTAAGGTATCTGGCGGCGATACAGAGCCATCATTATGAAAGGTGGTGCGTGTTTTCATTTTCACCCCATCGCCAGCCCGTTGCCACTGTGAACCATATTCAGGCGCAAACATGGTTCCGTCCAATAAATCACCCCAATAGATATATTGAAAAGGAGCAAGCGAGACTGTTACGCCAAGTCGTTCAGCGCGTTGGAATTGATCTGCACGTGCTGCACCCAGGTGCTCAACACGCCAACGGTGATCTGTACCTGTGAGCTTATATTTATTAAGGGCATTCTCATAGGCATCTAACACGACATCAAAGCCAACGTCACCATTGCAGTGAAATGCCATTTGATAACCCATAGGCGCATATTTATCTAGCATTTGATCAAGCTGTAGGCGGGTGTAATTCATCCCCTTCTCGCCCAGCGGTCCAATAATAATTTCGGCCTGCTTGGTGCGTGCATTTTCTAAATAAGGAAAGCTTTGTGCAACCGTACCCAACCAAGGACTGCCATCAGCCCAAAGCTTAATACCGTTTTTACGAACTAAGCTTGGGTCAGACCAAGTGACTTGAGCACCTGCATCTGGCTCAATTGCCATGTGATAAACGTGCATTCTCAATGGGGTGTCCGGTACCGATGCTAGCGCCTGATAGCCCTTGTACATACCCGTGTTGTAAGTGTGCTCAGATGTCGAGGTGATACCCATAGAAGCCATATACGCATACCACTTTGCACTAGAGAGCAAAATGTGTGGCACAGCTTTAGGTAGGATCGGGCCAATCACCGCCATTAATGCAGCTGATTCATTAGCAATACCGTTTGAGGTTCCATCTTTGTATCGACCATAACTACCGCCTACTGGATTAACAGGAGGTTTCTGATTCTTCCATCCTAAAATCTTAATTGTTGCAGTATTGAAATAAACCGCATGTCCAGAATTATCAACAACAATAATTGCGCGACCACTTGGTGTCAGCTTATCAAGGACATCCCGTGTTGGTAGAGGCGCTTGCTGCAAAAGTCTATCAAGGCCATTAAATACCAAAGGTCTGCCAGCTGGGGCTTCTGCGTCGGCCTTTTTGATTATTGCTTGAACATCTGACCAGCTTTTAGCGCCAACATAGGGTGCAATCCAATAGGCTGGTGCCTGAGTCGTGATTCCAGAAAGTATCGGATGATTATGTGGATCAATAAAGCCCGGCATTAATACTGTAGAACCCAAGTCTTTTACAGTGGCCTTTGGTGCGCTAGCCTGAACATCCTTTAAAGATCCTACGGCAATAATCTTTTTTGTTGTTGTGTCAAAAGCAATGGCTTCAGCACGGGGATTTTTCTCATCCATCGTAATAATGGTGGATGCTTTTAGAATTTGAACTTCTGCAGCAGCCAGATGGGACAAGAAGCAAAGCGAGAAAAAAGGTAAAGCTTTGAGGAGTGATGTGCGGCTCATATTATTTTTTTATGAATATTAGTATCTGTAAGTTGACAATATAGCGTATTGGATAAATTGACCAACCTAGATTAATAAACTTGATTATACGAAACCTATAGATACTTACAATAAAGCGCTAAATCCAACCCTTTGACAGCTATTGAATTCGCAGGCCCTTGGTTCTAGCACAGATCGATTAGCTAGATATAAGAAAACCACCTTATAGGTGGTTTCTTCTCTTGGGGCTCGGGAAACAAAGTTGGACTTAGATCAGCCCCTTCTTTTTTAGATTAGCGAGGCGGTTATTTAAGGTCTTAATGGTAAGGAGATTGAGTTTTCCACCTTCCGACCAATTATTGCCCTTCCATTCAATGCCCTCTGGTGTGACATTGGCAAATGGCTCTCTACCCTCTTTTGCATAGCCTTCCACTAAGGTAATGAGTTGAAGGCGATCATCAGATCCACCAGCATCTTTAATGGCATCTAGGATTGGTTTAGTAATCGTATCGCTGTAAGTAACTTTAGAGTCTGGATGCTTGACTGCCGCCGGCTCATCAAAAATATATTCATGGGGCCACTCAAATACGTTTCTAGCGGAATTTTTTACCGACTCAGGACTTACGGCACTGCTTGTAGGATTTTTAGGGTCAGTTGGTAAATTGAGCTCAGTAATCCAGGCTTCGAATTCTGCAATGCGGGCATAGCGTTTTTCTTCACTATCGCGCTTTTGCTCTTCTTGTGACAATAATAATGTGACCCATGCCCAGGCGATGTCCTTAGGTATAGCAAACTCTTGCGCCAAAATGCCACTTGCTTTTTTTAGGATTGGCTTAGATGTGAGTTTTGTCATTGCGTTCTTTCTGATTCTTTAATAAGTGCCTTCAATTTCGGGTGGACGATCTAAAGGAAGGCTCCCCGCTCTTTTTTGCAATGCTCGCCACAGACCCCGTAGGATACTCTTCATACCGGCCTGATTACCTAGAATGTCGTTATAAAAGCTGGTCTGGTGGCTCCCAGAGCTGGGTGTTGGGGTAAATCCACCAAGAATGGCTGTATTCACTAAAATAGCCCATATGACCAAGATCCCAGAACTTTTAGCCCCTGCCGGCAGCCTCAATATGTTACGCACCGCTTTTGACTTTGGTGCGGATGCTATTTATGCCGGACAGCCACGTTATTCACTCCGCGTGCGCAATAACGACTTTGGAAAAATGGAGACCCTCAAAGAAGGGATTGATACCGCGCATGCTTTGGGTAAAAAGTTTTATTTAGTTTCTAACTTGTTGCCTCATGGCGGCAAGACGCGCACCTATATTAACGATATGGATCCTGTAGTTGCTTTGAAGCCTGATGCCATGATCATGTCTGATCCAGGACTCATCATGATGGCTAGAGAAGCTTGGCCTGATATGCCGATTCACTTGTCGGTTCAGGCTAATACCGTGAATGGCGCCTCTGCGAAATTTTGGCGCTCAGTAGGTATTAGCCGTGTGATTCTATCTCGTGAGCTCTCGTTTGATGAGATTGAAGAAGTGCGTCAAGATTGCCCCGAAATGGAATTGGAAGTATTTGTACACGGCGCTTTGTGCATCGCCTACTCTGGTCGCTGTTTGCTCTCAGGCTATATGTCCCATAGAGACTCCAATCAAGGCGCTTGTACGAATGCTTGTCGCTGGGACTACAAGGTCAAGCCGGGGCAACAAAATACCAGTGGTGATGTAGTACTTCTGCAAGAAGCGCGTCGTCCAGATGATTTAATGCCCATGGAAGAAGATGAGCATGGCACCTACATTATGAACTCGAAAGATCTGCGTGCGATTGAACATATTGAACGCCTCACTAAAATGGGCGTGGACTCTTTTAAGATTGAAGGTCGCACCAAATCACCCTACTACGTCTCACGCACTTGTCAGGCATACCGCACTGCCATTGATGATGCGGTAGCTGGAAGACCAATGAATATGTCCCTCATTGGCAATTTAGAGGGTCTAGCCAATCGCGGTTACACCGATGGTTTTTATGAACGCCATCATGACAAAGAGTATCAACTCTATATGCGAGGTCACTCACTCTCTGGCAGAAGTCTTTATGTTGGTGAAACTCTCGAGATGGATGAAGCTTCCGGCCGAATCAAAGTAGACGTCAAGAATCGTTTTTCTGTAGGCGATACATTAGAAATCATTGAGCCGGAGGGTAATCAAGATATTACGCTTGAAGCCATGTGGAATCTCAAGGGCGAGCCGATTGATGTGGCGCCTGGATCTGGACACTTTGTTTGGATTAAGCTTCCAATGAAGGGAAAGCGCGCTTTTATCGCTCGCTATACGCAAGATCCTGCTCCAGTAGAAGCGGCCTCCTCTTGCAATAGTTGCCAATAACTATATGAATCAACCAGCCACTTCTGCGCCAGTCAAATTAAGCTTTAAAGATAAAGCTAAAGAAGAAATTCTGAAGGCGTTTGAGCTAACGGTGTACTTCTCTATTTGGTTTTGTGCTTTAACGCTTTTATCGGTAACCACGCTGCATATTCAATCACTTTCTTTCACCCTTTTTGGCTTTGCGATTATTAAGGCCGCTTTATGCGCCAAGTTTATGCTCATCGCACAAATGGTATACCCCATCAAAATCAATCAAAAAAGTGGCATCGTGAATTCTCTATTTCTGGAATCACTTTTCTATTTATTGGTTGTCATCGCATTGAACTATCTTGAAGCAGGTGTTGATGGAGTCATTCATGGCAAAGAATTTATTGCCTCCTTAGCGGATTTTGGACAATCCAACCCCCTCCATGTTGTGGCAATGTCGATTGTCTACTGGTTAATAGTTTGGCCTTACTTGATCTTTACAGGCTTTAAACTAGCCCTTGGCACTGCAGCAACCCATGAGCTTTTGCTGGGTAAGAAGTAGCATCCTGCCGAGCAATCGCTTTGTGAGCACCGCAATACTCTCTTTCACTAAAAGTGCATCAGCCGCTTTTCTGCTTGCCCTGTTATTGTGGCTCGCCCTTTTACCGAAAATAGTAAGCGCACAGGAGATTGAAGCGCGCACCTATTCCAATGCGCCAATTGGTATTAACTTTCTGACGGCAGGCGTAGTGCAAGCCAAGAGCGGCACCTATACTTTGACAAGCGAAGTCATGAGTCTGACTCATATCTTTGATGCTGGCGGTCAATCTGGAAAACTCACCCTAGTACTTCCCTACAGTCAATTAACTGGCTCAACTAGCGTTGGCGGAAGTACTGTAAATGCCAGTACGGAGGGTTTATCCGACCCTTTAATTAAGGCTGCTATTAATTTATATGGCGCACCTGCATTGAGCCTAGATCAGTTTAAGAATTACCAACAGGATTTGATTGTCGGTGTGAGCATGACAGCATCAGTCCCTTGGGGGAAATACAACGATAGTCAAATCATCAATGTCGGTGCAAACCGATGGTTTGTTCAGCCGGGTATTGGTGCCTCTAAGGCAATTGGCCCGTGGAGGTTTGAGTTAGCAGGTGCCGGCATTTTCTATACTAGTAATACCGATTTTATGGGTGGTAATTCCCTGTCACAAAATCCTGTGTACTCAACACAAACCCATGCCATTTACTATTTTCAAAATACTGCCTGGCTTTCAGTGGATGCGACGTATTTCACCGGAGGTCAGTCTTATTTAAATGGGGCTCCTATTAGCGGCAATCAAGAGAATTGGCGTTTTGGTAGCACCTTGTCCTACCCGATTAATCGACATAACTCGATTCGGCTCTCAGCTAGTACTGGCGCCTATTCTAGAACCAATAATAATTACGATCTGATTGGTCTATCTTGGCAATATCGGTTTGGTGGCGGCCTCTAGAAATCTATCAGGCATCTCGCAAATGCCGACGCAAGATTTTTCCGACAATTGATTTTGGCATCTCATCAATAAAAATGATTTTTCGAGGGCGCTTATAAGTCGTCATCTGCTCTTTGCAGTAAGCTATCACCTGAGCCTCACTCAGATTGGGGTCAGTTTTGACAATAAAGGCTTTGACGATTTCACCGAGCTTGCGATGCGGTACTCCAACGACAGCGCACTCACCCACTCCAGGCATTTGGGCGATGATCTCTTCCACTTCATTTGGAAATACTTTGAAGCCTGCCACAACGATCATATCTTTTTTACGATCGACAATATGAACAAAGCCATCCGCACTCATAGTGCCAATATCACCTGACTTAAAGTAGCCCTGTGGCGTCATACATTGGGCGGTATCTTCAGGTCTATTCCAGTACCCCGTCATCACTTGAGGGCCCTTAATGGCAATCTCACCAGGACTGCCAAATGGAAGCTCCTGATCCTCTTCATCCAGAATCAATACGTCAGTACTAGGCACTGGCATACCAATGGATCCAGTGAACTCTTTAACAAAAGGGGTGTTAACACAAACCACAGGGGAAGTTTCTGAAAGTCCATAGCCTTGCGCAATCGGGACGCCCGTTAATTTTTGCCACAACTCTGCCGTTTTTCTTTGGACCGCCATGCCGCCACCAATGGTGACCAGCAGATTGGGAAACTTAACCTTTAAAAACTCTGGTCGGTGAATCAGTGCATGAAACAGCGTATTGACACCAGGAAAGATATTGATTTCAGGATGCTGAGCAAGGTATTTAATAAATCCACCAATATCTCTTGGGTTAACTACCAACAATAACTTGCCGCCCTTACGCATCCCCAAAAGCGCGCAGGCTGTTAGGGCAAAAATATGGGTCAAAGGCAAAGCGCATAGAAATACAAGTTGCCGCTCTTGACGAGAAACCAATGCGGGGTCTAACCATGCTTCTATCTGCAGGATATTAGCCAATATATTTCGATGCAATAGGACGGCACCCTTAGAGACGCCAGTAGTACCACCGGTGTATTGCAAGAAAGCAATATCGTCTAAGTTTAGAGTCGGCCTTCTGTAGCCATGACCTCTACCAATCTTGAGCGCTTGATTGAATTTAATACACGGAAAGTCCCAATGCGGCACAATTTTTTTCACATGGCGTGCAATTAAATTGACCAAGACCCCTTTAGGTCCCAAGCTCTCGCCAAGACTACTCACAATCACTTTCTGAACAAGCGATGGATTACCAATCGATTGATAGACATGTGCAAAATTCTCTAAAATTGCCAGCACCTCTGCACCACTATCGCGCAACTGATGCTCCAGCTCACGAGGTGTATATAGCGGGTTGACATTAACAACAGTAAAGCCTGCACGCAGAGTTCCCAGCATCGCTATTAAATATTGCGGCACATTGGGAAACATAATGGCTACGCGCGCACCAGGCTCTAATCCTAGAGTCTGCAGATATGCCGCAAACTCCTGAGATAAAACATCTAGCTTGCGATAAGACATCGTCTTACCCATTGACTCCATCGCTACGCGATCAGGAAATTGCGCAAAGGATGATTCGATTAATTCAAGCAAAGAAGCATGACTAGCAAGATTGATCTCATGAGGGACGCCCTCCAGATAATGCTTTAGCCAAGGGAACTTTGGGTTCAGATTAGACATTGAGTAAATAGGGATAAGGAGGCAGCTACAGCAGTTCTTTTAAGCGCATTAAGAACAACTCTTCTCCATGATTCTTCTTTTCGTGCCAATCCTTACCTGCATCTTCATTGGCGGCATCTGTAATGTACTTAAAGGATTGCCAAGGAATATTAAAGTGATAAGCACTTGCAGCGATGGGGAACAACTCCATGTCTACGACATCAATACCTTGCTCAAGCAACCAAGGATCTGTTGCAGTTACAAAGCTATCACCTGAACCACAAATATGTTCACCGCCTAGAGAGAGATATTCCCGGGGCTTATTGCAAAATGGAGTTTGACCTCGGGGCGCCAAGGGCTCAGCCAACATATCACGCTGAATCACCTTACCAATCTCCAGCAAACCGTGCAAATCCGAGTTGACTTTACCTGCAGTACCAAAATTAATTACCCGTTTTGGATTAAATTCATGAATTGCCGCAAAACTCGTCATCGCGGCATTAATCTTGCCAATACCCGAATAGACCAGATTGACTCCAGCAGGCAATGCGGCTTTATTGAGCTCAGACTCTAATGCGGTAATAATGAGTAATTGTGATTTCATATCAGCCCAAAATGAATTTATTAGATTATCTACCCGGAGTACCTGACTTTCCAAAGCCTGGAATTCTCTTTAGGGACATTTCTCCTTTATTAGCCAATCCAGCCGCCTTCAAAGAGGCTATTTTGCAGCTAGAAAGTGCTTCAAAACCATTTGAATATACCCATATTCTGGGAATAGAGTCCCGCGGTTTTATCTTTGGGGCCACATTAGCGCACCATACTGGTACCGGTTTTGCGCTAGCCAGAAAACCCAATAAGCTCCCGCTAGCGAGCCATCGCCAATCCTATGGCTTGGAATATGGCACAGATTCTTTAGAGCTTCAGCAGTCAACCTTGCCCAAGAATGCCAGAGTGTTAATTGTGGATGATGTTCTAGCAACTGGCGGTACGATTGTCGCGGCCAGTCAATTGCTCAAGAATGCAGGGTTTGATGTGGCAGGCGCACTCACCTTGCTGGAAATTAGCGGACTACAAGGTGGAAATACGCTTATGCAAAAAGGAATTACCAACAGAACTGTAATGACTGCTTAAGGCAAGTGCTGTATTAGTTAAAGCAGTGTTTTTACGCCTCTTAGCAACTTCAGACCGCCCCAACCTACTGCTAATACTTTGCTAGCCAATTTTGGACGATAGTGCGCTAGCACTGCAAATGCACTGGTCCAAAGTACCGGATTATTCTTCATGAACTGGAAGGCATCGATCCCTTTATCCGCCCAAGACAAAGGCTTTTCAATTGCCTCAAAATGCTCAGCAAACTGAGTACGCTCGTGCGCAGCTCTCGCTTGCAATATCTTTTGACGAGCCTCTAGCTCTTCAAGGCTGCGGCTCATCTTTTAGCGAGCTCCTGACGATCTTTTGCCAACTCCGTAATACTCGCTTCAAATAACTTTGGCATGGTCTTGAGTGAACGCAAAACCACCAAGGCGAGTATCAAGCCAACAGCTAGGAAACCACTGGTCAATAAGCTAAGGGCCATCATCCGATCAGTTTCCCAGCTATAAATCACCATCAGCAGTGCCAGCATAACTAAGCCAAAGAATAGAAAAAATAATGTGCAGGCGATCAATACCAATAAGCTTAGAAATTTGCTTCGCGCAATTTGAACGTCAGTCGAAATTAACTCAAGGCGGGTCTGCGCAATCGATGCACCGGTAGAGACTAAGCCCTTGAGTGAGGATAAGAGATTTTCTTGAGACATGAGCTGCCTAGCGACGACCAATGAATAGGCCAATTAACAAACCCAAACCTGCAGCAACACCCACGGCTTCCCAGGGGTTGCGATGAACAAAATCATCAGCGCTCTCTGCGGCTATTTTGGCCTTCTCAGTCAAAGTCCCTTCGGCAGAGGAAAGCGTTTCCTTGGCATTGGCCAGAGTATCTAACGCTTTTGAGCGAATCGCACTTAGCGGACCCTCTTCATGATGTGCCGTGGCTTTAATGAGCGCTTCAGCATCTGCCATCAAGGCCTTAAAGTCCCCAATTAAGTGTTCTGAGCTTACTGGCGCCTCATCTTGCGCATGAGAGGATTTTTTCACGGTCATACCTGTCCTTACTGATGTTATGGGTTGCCTAATAAGAGCATTCTAAGCAATTCTGGAGCGGGAACTCAAGATTAATACCGTCATCCCAGCATTACCCTCTTTGAAGTGCTTTAAGTGCGTCTTTAGGCTTGGCCTTCTCCGCAGCAAGGCGTGATAAGCCTCACTTCCATAAGCAGTATGCTCACCAAAATGATATTCATCGACACGATCAGAAAATTGATTACTCTCTAGGGCTTCATGCACAGCCCATTTAATCCTGCCACCTTGACCACTTGACCCATATCCATGAATCAATATCATTGCTTTAATACCCAAATCTGTGGCGGTTCGCAAGCAGTCTCGCAGACGCTCTATTGCCTCCTCAACCCTAGGGCCATCTTGCTTCAGATTAAAGACCAAAGTATCGCTTAGTGATTGTGGCGGCGTTTTACTTCCACAATGCTGACACTCCTCACCCATTCCGCGAGGATTGCCACATTCCAGACACTCAAATGAATAGGCCATGAATCCCAATCAATCTGGATGACCTACTCTGATCCATTATGAGCAGTACTTTGCTTCTAATGCCGATGCAGTAGTAACAGAGTCATCAACCATGCGATTCAAGGTTTGAGCTGCGGATTCTTTATTTTCCTGCACCTTGAGATTCACGTTAATTAAATTGGCCACATCTTTGCGAATCGACGTATTGCCATAACGCAATTCTTTTAATGTTGATACCGCTTCAGCAGATATCTTGCATTGTTGATTGACAAGTTCTGCTGAGTCGTTTGATGAATTTGCATATGCAAAAGCAGCAACAGAGATTGATGCAATGGCGAGTAGAGTCTTTTTCATCTTATTTCCTTAATTTATGACCACAAGTAGGACAGCAACCTAAATCTTTGGCCCTGCTTTTTCTCAGGGCTGCGTAAACGCTTGATTCTGAAATCTCCATCTTTCGGGCAGCCTGAGCTGCGCTCATCCCCTTCCCTATCCAATCTAAAGCTTGATGTGTTTTTGGTATCGCTCTTCTCATTTGCCCTCCTTAACGAATACTATACCACAGAAGTTGTGAAGTTGTGAACTTTAATAAATTGTTGGATTTTGGTAACAAATTTAAAAAAATAGATCTGAAAACAGAGTTGCTAAGCTAGTGATAAAGTGACTCATTAGCGACTATTCATTCAGCGAGACACCCCCCCATGAAACCAGCCTTAGGACTCATAGAAGCCTGCAATCTGATAGCCAATAAGCAGCTATCGGTAAACCAATACCTTGGGGAGTGCGTAGCCCGCGCAGACGAGCTTGAGCCCTCTATCAATGCCTTTACTGCCAGAGCAATTCTGGCTACCTTGATTGAAGAGGTTCATCCGGGGCCCCTCATGGGAATACCCGTGGTGGTTAAAGACTTGATCGATACGAAAGACTTTGTGACCAGCTATGGATCACCGATTTATCAACATCACATCCCCACTGATGATGCTCAGATCGTCAAACACGTTCGCAAACTTGGCGGCGTGATCTTTGGAAAAACAGTAACGACAGAATTTGCTTGGCGCACGCCAGGTAAAACCAGTAACCCTTGGAATCTTGCCCATACCCCCGGTGGATCTTCTAGCGGCTCTGCTGCAGCCGTAGCTAGCGGAATTGCACCATTAGGCTTGGGCTCCCAAACTGCTGGCTCGATTATTAGGCCGGCAACTTACTGTGGCGTGGTTGGCTATAAGGCAAGTTTTGGGACCGTTCCACGCCTTGGGGTACACCCAGTCTCAGGCTCCTTAGATCATGTTGGTTTTTTTACAAGATCTGTCGCTGATGCTGCCTATGCATTTAATCTCCTTAAAAATAATAGCGTCACAGAGGAAGATGCACAGGTGATTGGGGACTTAAACATTAAACCCATCCAGGAGCTACTCCAGGGTCGTATGCCTCATATTGCTTTTCTTAAAACGCCTTACGATGACCTACTAAGTGATGAGCAGATTAATGTGATGAAGACATCTGTCGCATCTCTTGAAGAGTCCGGCGCCACCACAGAAATGCTTGAGCTACCCACCTATTACTGGGAAGGCATTGAAGCTTTGGCAGTACTCATGTCATGCGAGGCTGCCGTAGTCCACGAGCAGCACCTAGCAAAATACCCTGACCTAATTAGTGCAGATATTAGAGAGCTTGTCCAAAAAGGCAATGCTTATAGCGCCCCCGACTACATCAAAGCCAAGAATCTACAAAAGCGCTTACGGAATTCTATTCAAGAAGTCTTTAATCGTTTTGATGCCATATTGGCACCAGCCGCTACTGGCGAAGCGCCAAAAGGCCTTGAATTTACGGGTAACCCTATTTTTTGCTCCCTATGGAGCTTTATAGGCACCCCCGCCATTGCCCTACCCTTTAGTCAATCTCAACATGGTTTACCGCTGGGGGTTCAACTTATTGGAAATTTTCTAGATGATCAAAAACTGATCAATATCGCCGCTTTTGCGGAAGGTAGTTTTAAAAAGTAACATTCTGATTAGACGATAATAGGATCGAGAACTTTTAGAGGACAACCATGTACAGAATTATTTTTGTATTAGCAATCAGTTTAGGGCTCGCTGCCTGCAGCAACAATGATAAAAAGATCAGCGGCTGGGAAATCAATGATGTGTATCACTCGACCATCATCACTCCAAACCCCTCTAATAATAGTAAGACCTATCAAGGCCCACCCATTAATTCAATGGATGAAACAGATACGTATCAAATGTTTAGCATTCGGGGTGAGCGTAATAGCCAAGGTGCAAAGACCTTTGAAATACTCGCACAACTAACCTATTTTTCTAAATGGCGCTACTACGATGCAGCATCCCTCAAAGGAAAGCCCCTGACTACTTTTAAGGTGGTTGGTAGAGAGGCAGGCGCATGTGGTGACCGCGGCTGTATTTTTAGAGAACTGCTATCAATCTCTGTTACTGAAGCTTTTCTTAAAGATCACCTTGATAAGGGATTTCAAATTAGCTTGAGCTCCAAAACAGGTAACGAAACTATTTTGTATATTCCCCCTCAGTACATTAAGGGCTACCTGATGGCGGTAGATGGATCAGCGAGATAACTAGAGCAATAGTTTAAAACTCTGAATTCAAATGGGTAAACCATTTACATGGGACGCTCGCTATATTCTAACCAAGCGCTTACTCGCTTAAGGCGTCTTATTTCATGAAGGTGATGAGGTGACCTTAAGCTTAAAAATTTAGGAATCCTGCCGAAACAAATACGACATAAGTTGATTGGGTAATATAGAAAAAGCCTCCAAGAACCAGGGTCTACCGGATAAAGACTACAAATTGCTTCGCAACTAGGAAACGCCCTAGTCAATATAAGTCTTAATTTTTCATATCTATTAGAACCCGCAAAATCGCTCAATAATGCGATTTCACCTCGATTTTCATAATCCCGAAGCATGCTTAACGCAGCGTCATCAATCACGCTGACGGATGCTTGTTTGGTAGCATATTTAGGCCAAGCTATAAGGCCCGTAGATTCAGGCCAATATTTCTCAAGAATCTTAAACATTAGGCTGGAGCTCGATGTCATAGAACTCTGGCTGGCAATGCCCCAGAATAAGTCCCAATCTATCTCTTCATTGATAAGAAGAAAATATATGTCTGAAATAATTAAAGGTCCATTATTAAATCGATGGTGTTGAACAGAATGATGAATCAAATGAAGCAAAAGATCTGTCGGGGATTCAAACTGAATTAACTCCTTGCCAATAACTTTTCTTACCGATCGAAACCAAAAATCTTTACTGTCTGCTAAATTTAAACCGCTATCACCTGGATGTGACAAGGAGTTATGAATTTCTATGCTAAAGCGTCCTGTAGGGTCAAGTAACGGTGGTAAATGGTGACTTTTTCTTGAGGCTACCTCAGGACTTCCCCCATATTTTTTTATTCTTTGATAACCTTTCCCCAATAAAAGGCCATATACATCCAGTTCACGGCCTTTTGGAACCAGTATGTCAATATCCCTCAGAGGTCTTAAGCTTGCAAATGGATAGGAATGAAATGCCAAGTAAGCCCCTTTCAATGCAATGTAAGGTATATCCTGGGTGCCTAGAATGCGATGTGCTTCTATTAAGCACTGTTGAGCATGTAATGACCTAAATGTAGAAATCCTAAATTCATGATCAAGAGTTGCGCTTAAAGACTTTGGAATCCTAATATTAGAATGGTATTTGCGAAGCATATAACGCATTAAAGGCCCTAGCCGATGACTCAAAATCATATCCAAAAAGGGTTTTTGGGATTCTTTGTCCATCTCAAGCAAAGCATCGTCCGAAGAAATTTGACCGGGTGATAGAAGCTTAAGCAACAATCTTCCAGTAGTGTCGTAATTAAGCATAATAAAATTGAACCCAAATTAAGAAAGCGCAACGCATCAAGTTAGATAATTTTTGAGTTTTTAGAATGAATCAGGGCATTTCCTGACTTTAATGTGATAACTTGATCGGCGTTAATTTTATCTGGCATTCGATGAGTAATGATGATAATGGTATGAGCTCCTTGCAAATATTTAATCCCATCATAGATTCGGGCTTCGCTCTCATTATCCAAGCTACTAGTTACCTCATCGAGAATGAATAAACTTGGCTTTCTTAACAAGGCTCTAGCAAGCATTATTCGCTGACGCTCTCCCCCAGAAAACTGAACGCCTCGATCACCAATAATAGTATCTAGGCCATGGGGTAAATTGAATACAAATTCTGCTGCCGCATCTCTTATCGCCTTAGTTAGCTCATAATCGGTTGCAGAATGATTTCCTAATAGCAGATTATTTCTTATGCTGTCATGAAATAAAAATACATCTTGAGGCACATAAGCAACTGACTGACGCCATTTAATGCGTTCGCCGCCTTCTACCATGACACCATCAACAAATAAACCGCCATGATCAGGCATCAATAAGCCTGCTAAAACATCCGCTAATGTACTTTTTCCAGAGCCAGATTGCCCCATTACTACGGTAGTAGTGTTAGCTTGAAAGGCGAGTGAAATATCACTTAAAGCAGCTTTTTTTCGTCCAACATACTTAACCGTAACATTTTTCAACTCAATAGAGTTATTTACCGACCAATCTAGATTTGATTCCAATGGAGGCTCTGAAGCCAATTCACATTCGCCTAACAACTTATTAATACCTTCTAATGCCGGGAGCTCATGAAGGCAATGGTGATATTGTTGCTGAGCAGATATGCACAATGGCATTAAGCGACTAAAGATAAATATCAGAGTCAATATTTCAGAAAATGGTGTTTTCCAGTAAGTCAACCCAAAATACAAAAAGATGCTTAATAAAAGGATGCCACCGACCTGATAAAGCGATTTTGACAAGCTGGAAGTCTTTATAAACTTAATCTGCTGACCTCTAACCTCCATCACTGCCCTATCAAAAGAGTGCAAATATTGCTCCTTATTGGATAGAATTTTAATTAGCTTGATGTTCTCTAAAGAGCCTTGTACGCTTGAATGAAGGGATCGACCTGCCTCACTCATTGCTCTGCCTACAGTAAGTGCAGCGTTGCTTTGTTTAGACAGGGAAAAAAGCAAAAGGATGCTGCTAGCAACCGCAAATAATGTCATTTGCCATGACAAAATCCAGGCAGCAATTAAATAGACGGATATGCTCACCATGGATACTGCTAAAGCTAATGAAAAATGAAGTCCTGTACCAACGCGATTAATATCCGTGAGCAATATGTTGGAGAAATCAGTTTGCCTTTTTTCACTGAACCAGCGCCACTCGACATTCATTAGGCCGCCAAAGCAGTTTCTCCTTAGATGATCAACCAATTCATATTGGTATCTAACACTTACGACATCCCTGCAATACTGCAATATTGATCGCATTAAAACAAGAGAGATAAAGATGCTCATTAAAACCCAAAGGGTCGGGCTAATCCCAAGATTTTTGAGGGGCAGTAACAGCGCATTAAGCCAAAAACTCTCCTCGCCTAACCCATTGACGGCATTTATTAGGGGAACCAATAATAATATTCCCACCCCTTCAGTTAATCCAACCATTAACATCAAGAAAAAAAGTGTTGTAAGTTTTTTAATTTGGGTGATTTTCCACAATAATTGCCATGGGCGAAATGTATTTGGTAGATAGAATTTCATTGAGAACATATTAAGCACCGTACCCCCCAAAGGATGCGATGACCTTAAAACAAGATACATTTTGGCCGCCAACAATCACATTTTGACCGCAAAGAACCCAAGCATGCGCTTGAAAATTTGCAACAGGCTGATCGCTATCCTTAGATACACCCAGAAAAACTGTAGCTGGCAAGCGATGCTGAATAAGCCAAACTTGACATGCCAAAGCCTGAATTAAGCAGGTGGCATCCCAAGGTATGTGCCGGACAATGCAATGCATGGCCCATGCAAGATCAGATGCCTCTTGCATCTGATCTTCATTAAGCCCTCTAGGCGCCACCATGCCAGCCCTTCCCATTAGCGATGCTGAGTACTTAAATGGTAGGAGTCGGATACAAAGAGTGGCCCATATCAGCAAACCAATTACACTCAGCAGTTTCATTTTGCGAGAAATTGATTGCTGAAAAAAAGCTGAAATCAGATGCAATAAGTGCAAAACTATCCCTTACAGTGGAATTTACAGCCTAAAACTATAGCAATAGGGCATCTAAATCCAGTCATTTGTTACCAAAGAGACAATATCGCCCACAGTATTCTGGTCAGATGCTCGTAAGATCTGAGAAATTTGGACTTGAGGGGCTAACTTAGCAACCCTAGCCATATGGCCAGATTTCAGACCAAGAATATCTATAAAACTAGGTCTATAGGTATGCTGCAGTAATGTTGATATACGCCCCATACCCTCCACCTTCACTTTTTCGATACCCTCTAAATCATCAGACAAAATCAACTCATATATGCTGCCTACAGGCACCGGTCGATCACAAATCGGCAAGTCAACAAAGTATTTATCCATTTCTGGCCAAATTTGCCTCTCTGACTTGATATCAAGTAGCTTGAGAGCATTCCCCCAAAGCTTTGTTCTTCCAATACCTGGATATGCCCATGCCCGGCCGTGGGTATCAAATTTAATAGCTGTAACATCGTCAGAAAGACTAGCGTAACCATTCAGTGCTAATGCACAGGATATTGTCGACTTTCCTGCTCCAGAATGACCACAAAATAGAGCTGCACTGCCATCTGGTTTGATAACAGTTGAGGCATGCATGGGGATTATTCCCTGCAAATGCAATACCACTCCCATTGCAGAACCGGCTAAATACACTCCGACAGCTTGAGGTGATGCATTTTCAAGGGTCCTCACTCTAATGTGGTTTGCACTAATTTCAAACAGGGCAAGATTAGGTATTCCAAGACGCCAAAAGCCATCTGACGAATAACTTAAGCCACTGATTATTTCGTGAGGAGAAGTTAAAAATCCCTGATCCTCAATAAGAACTATAGGGTACGTGGGATCAGCAACAATTTTTGGGGGCAAAGAAAATCCCCAGCTGAAATCTTTAGAGGTGCGCCAAACACATCCAAATGCAGAAAATGTAGGCATTAAAATTATCTGTTAAACGAGCCCACCTAGAGAATAGCAATCATTTAGGCATAAGAAATTAAGCAAAGACAAGCGAAGGTAATGGCTAATTAAGAATCAAAAGAAAAACCGTCACTATTGAGACCTCCTGGGTCAGCAAGGGTTCGCTCTGACACATCGATAATTCTAAGCTCTGGAGCCTGCCATTTCTCGGCGACAGTCGCAGCAATTTCACTAACATCATTTTCACTCATAAGGACTCTCGTATCAAATTTTTTCAATGGAATGATCGGGGGATTAGGAATCCGATCACGTCAATAGATGCGACACTAAGATAGCGCATCAAACCCAACGCCATCAGCACCGGGATTGAGGCCATTTTGAGTATATCTCGCCAAATCCATCTCTTTAAGAGTTGGGGCTTGCCATGGCTCTCTTTGCAAATCATCAACCAATTCAAGAAACTCATTCATATTTAGCACCTCAAAACTAATTTATTGCTGGGAAAGTGAGATTTTAACCATCATAACCCACCAGCTAGAATTCTACGCACTTCTTGATGTCATGTTTCGTATAAACATAGCAACCTGGATTGATCGTATTAAGCCTTGAATCTTTTGAAGACTGGGTAAATTTCCATCATTCATGGTTCCTAAATCATCCTTGATTCTTGTCATATCGACGTAATCTGCAGCAGAACTCATGGCTAATTCATTAGCCAAAGCCAAAAACTCTGGGAGTTCATTTTTTAACCTTTCATGAATATCGGCAACCTGCAGGCCTTTTTTTGTAGATGTCAGGACATCTAATGGCAAGTAATTTGCCAGACCTTTTCTGATTAAGCCGCGCTTTACCCCGCCAGCCCAAAAGATTGAATCAGGCAAACGCCAACAAAATTCGATGATGCGTCTATCTCTGGTTGGATCACGCACATCCAAATGGTGGGCAGCGCCAGCCTCCATCCAAAGAGCCCCAGATGCTCCACCACCCAAAAGACCAAGTCGAAACTGTCTTATGAGATCTTGGGAGGGGTCTTGAAAGAAGGAAGTGAATAATCCCAACCCCCTGCAATTATTCCCCTGGTGAATCTTGATTTCATTTGCAAAATCAGGGTTGATATAAGAGTAGTCATTCACATAACTTAGATTATTTACCTTACGATTGCGCCAATGCAAAAGAAGCGGCAAAAGGATAGGACGAATAATTCTGCGCTTTAGAGATTTCAAAACTCCATTCGAATCACACAACAATTCAGATATAACCGATTTCCATTGACCCCTTCTGATTTCAGGCCACAAATTACCATCGCCACTATAAGAGATGGTTGCATTCCCCATTTGACCAGTGAGTAAGACACGTGCATTCATGGCTTGAGCTTGCTCTTGAATATCAAATAGCCAGAAATAATTAGATGCCGCGTGACCAGGGGCATCATGAATCTCCAACCCCCTCTTCAGCCCCCAAAGCAATGTCTTTTTCTCACTTAGAATGGGGACTATATTCACATTCCCAACGAATTGCGCTGTAGCTGTCGCCATCTGGATTTCATTTCCCGTGCGCGTATGTCCTTCTGAGGTCGGAACATATAAAGGGACATGCACGAACGCTGTTAGCTCAGCACTCTTTACGTTCAACTTGGGCGCAGCAAGCGACACAACTGATCCCGAATCCAGGCCGCCGCTGAGGGTGGCGGCAACCTGACCATCACCAATACGCAGCTGCTCTCTCACTACTTTTTCGTAGAGAGTCTGAAATTCTGCATAGCACTCTTTAGGATTAGAAAAATTTAAGGGATCAAGCCTCTCCGGGTTCCACCACTGAAATATCTTTAAAATCCCCTGCTTTAACAATAAGCAGTTGCCTGGCAATAATCGCTTGATGCCTGTATAGACGGTTTGAGCTTGTATTTCCGAGTGATGAGATACCGTAAGCAAATCTGCAATCACTGCGGGGTTTATTTGTTGTTCAAACTCTGGGTGAGCAAGAATACCCTTTAATCCATTACTAAAAACCAACTGGGATCCGTTCCACCAATAATAAAGACCGGTATTACCACTAGCATCTCTAGCAATAAATAAGGACTCATCAGAGGAATCCCAAAGTGCAAAGCTCCAATCTCCCTCCAGATAATCAACGCAAGCTTGCCCAAAATACCGATAAGCTGCCATAAGAATTTGGCTATCGGGTAAATGAGGGTTGTTTTTTAAACCAAGCGTTTGGCAAAGTTCGCTTCTATTGTCTAACCTGACTCGAGCGACGAGACACAATGACCCCACTATCAAAGGCTGATGTTCAAAATGATCTTCAGCAGTTATGTGTAAAAGTCTAGATCCCAAGCCGATTTGCTTTTCGCAAAAAAGACCCCCACCATCTGACCCCCAATAGGAAAGTGCTAGATTCATTGCCTCCAATGATATGGGGTCTACTACATCATTGCTGTTTTGGTAGATACCAAAAAAACATCCACTCATGCAAGCTTTACCATTTGGGATGCTAATAATTTATCTAGGAAAGCATTTAAGTCGCGCTCAATAATTTCAGGCTGACCATCATATTTTTCCTTTAAGGCATTCAGAAGCTGCTCTTGGGTTTTGGGTTTATCAAGCAATTCCCATATTGTTTTTGCAGTATTTTCTAAACCATAGTAGCAGCCACGGTCAATGCTCATCAATACTAATTCATCATCTAATGATGTTTCAAGCAAATCAGGATTGCGTATTATGAGCATCATTGCACCATTATTCAAATTGTTTAATTGGACAAATAATAGCCTGTCTTACCAGACGTTTAAGCTTTCATTTTATGCCTTGAATGTCTTTATTTAGCCATTACGGATTGCAACAATCCATAGATGCTGAAATTTTGACGATCTTGGTGAGAAGAGACATCAAGTTACCGCTCTAGACAGCCACTCGGCAGATCATCCAAACCTAATTGATAAAATAAAAAGAATATTAGATGATTGATGTGCAAGGTTTTTAAAAAGCAAAAAGCCCATAGATTCACTGAGTTTATGGGCTTATGCAATACCTAATGGCGGAGACGAGAGGATTCGAACCTCCGATCAGAGTTTTAGCCCCGATGCTCCCTTAGCAGGGGAGTGCCTTCGACCAGCTCGGCCACGTCTCCGTATTGATGCAATTACAACGCCCCACAGTTTAACTGATTCCTATAGCTGCAGGGATTTACAGCGCTTTAATACCTATTTTTACTTCTGATCCAGCTCAAAGGCCTTATGCAAGGCTCGCACAGCCAGCTCCATATATTTCTCATCAATCACTACTGAAATCTTGATTTCGCTAGTAGAGATCATCAAGATATTGATACCCTCTTCTGACAAAGTACGGAACATTTTGCTGGCAACGCCAACGTGCGAACGCATACCAACGCCAACCACGGATACCTTAGAAACCTTAGGATCACCAGAAATTTCTTTTGCTTCAATGTGTGCCTGAACAGTATTCTTGAGAATGTCGAGTGCTTTTTGATAATCGGCACGTGGAACGGTAAAGGTAAAGTCGGTCTTACCTTCAACGGATTGATTCTGAATAATGATGTCGACATCAATATTGGCATCGGCAATTGGGCCCAAAATTTGATAAGCAATACCTGGGCGATCAGGAACTCCAAGAACGGTAATTTTTGCTTCATCACGCGCAAAGGCGATGCCGGAAATAACTGCGGCTTCCATAGTGCTGTCCTCTTCAAATGTAATCAAGGTGCCCGACTTCATCTCTTGGTCTAAGGGCATCAATGGATCTGTCAATGAAGACAGAACCCGGGTTTTAACTTTGTACTTCCCTGCAAACTCCACAGAACGAATTTGCAACACTTTTGAACCCAAGCTAGCCATCTCTAGCATTTCTTCAAAAGTAATTTTGTCTAAGCGGCGCGCATCTTCACAAACGCGTGGATCAGTGGTGTATACACCATCAACGTCTGTGTAGATTAAACACTCATCCGCCTTGAGAGCCGCAGCCATAGCGACTGCTGATGTGTCAGAGCCGCCACGACCTAGGGTCGTAATGTTGCCGTTAGGATCTACCCCCTGAAAGCCAGTAACCACTACAGCACGACCAGCATTAAGATCGGCCAAGATTTTTTGATCATCAATACTCTTAATGCGCGCCTTCGTAAAGGAGGAGTCGGTGTGGACAGTAACCTGCCAGCCGGCATAACTCACTGCATCAATGCCTTCACGCATTAATGCCAATGCTAAAAGACCAGAACTCACTTGCTCACCTGTGGAGGCAATTTGATCGAGTTCACGGGGATTTGCATCGGGATTGATTTCTTTTGCAAGGCCAAGCAAACGATTGGTTTCGCCAGACATCGCTGAGGGTACAACCACCACTTGGTGACCAGCGCGCATCCATTTAGCAACGCGTTTGGCAACATTCGCAATGCGCTCCGTTGAGCCCATTGAGGTGCCACCATATTTATGAACGATAAGAGCCATAAAAGCCGTCTATTTAACTATCTGTGACAAGGAAACAATTTCCTTGAGGGTCTAAAAAGGGCTTATTTTACAGGGTTTTGCACCCATTCTGGCAGGACCCGTTTGCCCGAAGCAACCAAATGCGGATAGCTGAGCCCTACACCAGCCACTGCAACCAACTCATCGTTGATATAGAGCAAAGGTGCATGACGCTCCCAAGGCGGTACATCAGCCTCCTGGAATAGGTTTTTGAGGGTTTTACGAGGAGTATTAGGCCTAATCTGAATCTTTTCCGAGCCCTGACGGACCTTGAAAGTCAGTTGGTTGCTGTCTTGGGCTTGTTTTACCCAAGAAGCGGGCAGGCCTCTTAGCTTGGAATGCGCCGGTAAGGACCTGAGCTCCCAGCGACCGCTTCCCTCATTAACCACTTGGAGATTGTGACGCCAAAGGTAGATCTTTTTCTGATCATGCATCCATTCAAGCTTGGAATCAGCTTTGACTTTACGCAGATCGCGCCACCATGACTCTAATCGCTCTTGTGATGGCATGGCTAAGCCATTAGATTTGAGCCAAAAGCGCATGACATTATTGGCAGCAGGTAAATCCTGTTTTGCTAAGTTAAGTAAAAGGGGTACTTGCAGCTGCGCATCCTGAATGATTTCTTTGCCATCTAAGATAGCAAGACGATCTAATAACTTCTGAGATTGAGCCAATAGCTCAGCACTTCTGGCTAGATTGGCAACTGCCTCTGGCTGAATTTTTTCCAGTCTGGGAATAATCTGCTTACGAATCGCGTTACGCCGATAAGCCACACTTTGATTGCTGGGATCTTCCACCCATTTGAGTTTGTGTTGCTTTGCATAGGCCTCTAAATCTGCCCTGCTGTGACCTAAGAGGGGTCGCCAAAGAGAGATTGAATGGCCGTCAATCGTATTGATACGTTCCGTCGGCATTCCCGATAAACCGGCTACGCCAGAACCACGGAGGAGCTGCAACAAGATCGTTTCTGCTTGATCATTTTGGTGATGGGCAAGCAATAAATCATCAATGGCATGTTCAGCACAGAGCTCTGTCAGCGCTTCATAGCGCCCTGCCCTGGCTCGCGCTTCAATATTGCCCATTGATCGATCATGAAAATGTAATAAACGAAAATCGAAATGGACTTGGTATTTTTTAGCAAGTTTCTCGCAAAACTCAAGCCACTGATCTGCTGGCTTTTGCAAACCATGATGAATATGCAATACCCAAACTTCGGTATTGCATTGAGCATTCTGTTTGACCGATTTGCAAACCGTATCAAGCAACACAACCGAATCTAGGCCACCACTAACGGCAACCCCGATGCGTTGTATTACATTAAGACTTAGGTTCGATTTCCTTGAATTTGCCATAGCTCATTAAGCGCTCATGGCGACGCTCGAGAAGCGCATCCACTTTAATGCCATCAAACGTTTTAAGGGATTCAGCTAGGGCCTTACGCATGTTGATCATCATCGTGTTGTAATCACGGTGTGCGCCACCTACTGGCTCAGCGACGATTTTATCGATGAGGCCTAGGGTTTTTAAACGCTGCGCAGTCAAGCCCAATTGCTCGGCAGCTTCGGGAGCCTTATCGGCAGTCTTCCACAAAATCGAGGCACAACCTTCAGGAGAGATCACCGAATAGGTTGAGTTTTGCAACATCAACACAACATCACCCATAGCAATAGCAAGAGCACCGCCCGAACCACCCTCACCAATAATGGTGGCAATAATAGGCACCTCTAATTCTGCTTGCACATATAGGTTGCGACCAATCGCTTCAGACTGATTGCGCTCTTCAGCATCAATGCCAGGAAAAGCACCTGGTGTATCTACAAAAGTAAATACCGGTAATTTAAATTTCTCAGCAAGACGCATCAAACGCATAGCTTTGCGATAACCCTCGGGACGACTCATGCCAAAGTTTCTGAGAGCGCGCTCTTTGGTGTCACGTCCTTTTTGATGTCCAATCACCATGCACGGTTGACCATCAAAACGGGCTAAACCGCCAATGATGGATTGATCATCTGCAAAACTACGATCGCCATGCAGCTCATGAAAATCTGTAAACAGCGCACCAACATAATCCAAGGTATAAGGTCGTTGTGGATGACGTGCGACTTGGGAAACTTGCCAAGGCGTTAGATTCGCATAAACATCTTTAGTGAGCTGCTGACTTTTTTCGGTGAGCGTTTTAATCTCATCAGAAATATCAACCGATGATTCATCTTGTACGAATTGCAATTCTTCAATCTTTGACTCTAGTTCAGCGATTGATTGCTCAAAATCCAGGAAAGTCGTTTTCATAGGCTGATTTTAATATTCAACGGGCGCGGGGTCGATACTTCTCCACATATACCAGGTGGCAACCGTGCGCCAAGGGGCCCAATTAGCTGCCACTTCGCGGGCTTCATGCCTGCTAACAGGCTCTCCACTGAAGTAATTGAGGGAAATGGCCTTAATTAGCCCTGCATCATCTAAGGGCAGGATATCCGGCCTCACCATATTAAAAATGAGGAACATTTCGGCTGTCCAGCGCCCAATACCCCGAATTGCACACAATTCCTTAATAATGTCTTCATCTTCCATCCCTTGCCACTGATTGGCATGCAAACGACCAGAATCAAAATGCTGGGCTAAATCACGAATGTATTCCACTTTACGGCCCGATAATCCAGCAGTACGCAAGTCCTCAATGGATAAGGCCAATATATTTTGTGGGTTCACCTTTTTTTTGAGGGTCATAAGGACTTTATTCCACACCGACTGTGCTGCAGCAACTGAGATTTGCTGACCAACGATGGCTCTAGCCAAAGTTGTAAAAGGATCACCGCGAGTCATCAAGAAACCAGGCCCATGTTTTGGAATAACCTTTTTAAGAATGCGATCTTGCTTCATTAATTGGGCGCAAGCTTGTTCCCAGTAATCGGGGGCTACAGACTCGATAATTGCTTGCTCTGCTACTTTACTCAAAATAATTCCACTAGTAGGCGCTCTATTGCGCGTTTAATATTAATTTCGGCGCCACTCAGTAATGCCGCCCGGCTTGTCTTCTAACACGACACCCTGCTCAAGTAAGCTTTTACGAATCTGATCTGATAAAGCAAAATCTTTTGCTTGCTTAGCGGTAGCTCGCGCTGCAATCTGTTTTTCAATTTCAGCTACTGACAACTGTTCACCACCTGCATCCGCCGGGGATCCCGCTTGTAAAAAGCTGCTTGGATCACGCTGTAAAAAATTCAATGTCCCGGCCAAGCCCTTCAAGATACTAGCTAACTGGATTTTTTCCTCACCCTGTGCGCGATTGACCTCTGTTGCCAAATCAAATAATGCGGCAATAGCCTCGGGGGTATTGAAATCATCATTCATCGCCTCACCAAAGCGCTTAACCCATGGTGACTCGGCATCAAACGTTGTGTTTGATACCGGGACTGAGGCCAAGGCTGTGTAAAGGCGGGCAAGACCTGAGCGGGACTCTTCTAGCTGGGTATCGCTGTAATTGATGGGGCTACGGTAATGAGCACGCAACATAAAAAAGCGCAGGACCTCTGGATCAAAGCGCTTGAGCACATCGCGTATTAAGAAAAAATTGCCTAGGGATTTAGACATCTTTTCTTCATTAACCCGAATATGCCCGTTATGCATCCAATAGTTCACAAAAGGTTGGTCCTTAGGCTGACGATCTTTGCCATACAAAGCACCTTCGCTTTGCGCAATCTCATTTTCGTGATGCGGAAACTGTAAATCAGCACCGCCACCATGAATATCAAAATGCTCACCCAGTAAATCACATGACATTGCAGAGCACTCAATATGCCAACCAGGACGACCCTCACCCCATGGGGATGCCCAACGAGTATCTGCAGGCTCTTCTGCTTTTGCACTCTTCCACAAAACAAAGTCCAAGGGATCGCGTTTACCACCACCTACTGCAACCCGCTCACCGGCATTGAGCTCATCGAGCGATTTGCCAGAGAGCTGACCATACTCAGGGAACAGACGCACAGCAAAATTGACATCACCATCTTCGCCTTGATAAGCCAATTCTTTTTCAATCAAACGGCCGATCATCCCCTGCATTTGGGAAATGTAATTTGTAGCGCGCGGTTCTTGATCTGGATGCACTAAATCTAAAGCATCAGAGTCTGCATGCATAGCATCAATAAAGCGATTCGTTAAGGCAGCAATAGGTTCAGCATTTTCGATGGCGCGACTAATGATTTTGTCATCAATATCAGTAATATTGCGCACATAGATAACCTCAAATCCACTAGCCCTCAGCCAACGGGCCACCATATCAAACACAATCATCACCCGCGCATGCCCAATATGGCAGAAGTCATAAACAGTCATCCCGCAGACATACATCTTGACTTTGCCTGGAACAATGGGTTTGAAGGCCTGCTTTGAACGAGTAAGAGTGTTATAGATTTGCAGCATAGAGGCTATAAAGGTGGGGTAAGTGGCGCCAATTTGTTAGACTGAGCGCTGAGTATATCGAATGAGTCTGTTTTCCACCCTTCCCCCTATGCCAGCTAAACCATTTGCCCGTCGTTTTGCCTCTTTTTGGGTATTCTGCCCTCTTCTGGCCGCTTTTCTTCTCAATGGGTGCAGTACGCCTGGACAACAGCTAGCTGACGCTGAAATTACAGCCCTCAATGCAGCCAATGTCGAGAAAAATCCCAATGCTCAAGCGCCCTACTTGGGATCTTATGGTCCGAATGACCCGCCAAGACTCTCTAGCAACCTGGGGAGCTATGACCAGTTCAATCCCGAGTTATCCGATTCGGTAGCTGTCCCATTTCTTTCCTTCTTGATTATTGAGCCGGACCCTGTCACCAAAAATGCTATTCCTTCCGATGTAGAGCGCCTGGTCAAAGCTAAAAAATATCCTGAGGCAATACAGTTAATTGATCAACTGCTCAAGAAAACGCCACGCAACGTTCAGCTTCGTTATGTCAAAGCACGCCTACAAATCGAAATGCGGCAATGGGATGCTGCTAAAAAGACCCTTATTGAAATTACCCAGCAGTTTCCAGAATTGCCCGAGCCTTATAACAATTTGGCAGCATTGGCAGCCAACCAAAACAATTGGATAGAAGCGCGGGACTATTTAGAGCTTGCCCTTAAATTGCGTCCGAGCTATGGACTGGCCTCGGCTAACCTTGGCGAAGTCTATGTAAGACTGGGAGCGCAAGCCTATGACAACGCAGCTAAAAATTTACAACTCAATCAACGTCTTTACGCTAATAGAGCAAAGGCTTTATTGGAAATCTTGAAACCCACTAAGAATGTGCGTAGCGGAAATTCAAGCACTAACAAATCCACTCCAACCCCTAACCCATCAGAAAGTAAACCTTAACCATGGCGAAAGTTCTTCTTAAAACTAATAAAGGCGATATCACCCTGACTCTCGATGCTGTCAAAGCACCTAAGAGCGTAGCTAACTTTTTACAGTACGTTAAAAGTGGTCACTACGATGGCACTATTTTCCACCGCGTCATTGATAACTTCATGATTCAAGGTGGCGGCATGACTGCTGGCATGAAACAAAAACCCACTGGCGCTGAAATTGAAAATGAAGCCAACAATGGACTCAAAAATGAGCGCGGTACGGTTGCCATGGCGCGCACTAGCGACCCCCATTCTGCTACCTCCCAATTTTTCATCAACGTCAATGACAATGATTTTCTAAACCATACAGCTCCTAATGCTCAAGGCTGGGGTTATGCAGTATTTGGCAAGGTCACAGATGGTTTAGATGTAGTAGATGCTATTCGTAAAGTAAAAACGGGTAGCGCTGGCTTTCACCAAGATGTTCCTACTGAAGATGTTGTAATCGAAAAGGCATCTGTTTTAGAGGAATGATTCCCCAGTACGAGAGCGCGCTGCTCATATCGGATTTACACCTCACGCCGTCAATGCCCTTGACGGCACAACGATTTTTTGACTTCTGTGAAAAAGAGGCGCCCAAAGTAGATTCCGTATTTATTTTGGGAGATCTCTTTGAATATTGGGTGGGCGATGATGCTGTCTTGCAGTCACCCTTTCATCAAGAGGTCAAGCGCGCCATTGCAACACTCTCTACCAAAATCAAAGTTTATTACCTTCACGGTAACCGAGATTTTTTATTAGGCTCAGACTATTTAAGCAAGTCTGGCATGAGCTTGCTCAGTGATCCATCCAAAATTGAAATTGCGGGCCAAGACTATGTGCTCAGCCATGGGGACTCACTGTGCACTGCCGATGTAGGCTATCAAGTCTACAGAGGATGGGTTCGTAAATCATGGATCCAGAAGCTATTTTTAAAAATGCCACTATCTTGGCGCAAATCGATTGCCCAGCAACTGCGTAGTAATAGCTCTGCCAGCTATCAACGCACTCAGTCTTTAGTAGCCGCTAATCTCCCTGAAAAAGGAGATGTCACTACAGCGGCTTGTGCTGCCATCTTAAGAGATCAAGCAGGAGATCGTTTGATCCATGGTCATACCCATCTGCCCGCCCACCATCAGGAAAGTTTGGGCGAGCAATCCTGGCAGCGTTGGGTCCTCTCTGACTGGGATCTCGATCACCCCGAAAGCATTCGACCAAGAGCAAGCGCACTACTCATCAATCCAGATGGCGTGCGCTATCTGGATCTGATCAAAACCTAATATTTAGCAGGCGGAATATTTAGATAGGCACTGCACCATCTGCGCAAAAATGCGGGGATTAGCACACATCACTTCGCCACTTTGCAGGTAACCCTCTTCACCTCGATAGTTGCCAATCAGACCACCCGCCTCAGTCAGCAATAAAGCGCCTGCAGCCATATCCCAGGGCTTGAGATCGCTCTCAAAGAAACCATCGTAACGCCCTGCTGCAACATAAGCTAAATCTAAGGACGCAGCACCAGGACGACGCAGACCGGCACATTGACGAGACATCTCTGCAAATATCTTGAGGTACTTTTCTAGGTCTTGATCTTCACGATATGGAAAGCCAGTACCCAATAAGGAGTTAGCTAAACGATCTTGTGTTGCAACGCGTAAGCGCCGACGATCAAGGTAAGCGCCAGCTCCACGGGTTGCGGTGAAGAGTTCATCACGTGTAGGGTCATACACTACCGCTTGCTGAGTAACACCATTTACAGCAAGTGCAATGGATACAGCATATTGTGGAAAGCCATGAATAAAATTGGTCGTGCCATCGAGTGGATCAATGATCCATACATTCTCTGCATCGGTATTTTGCGCGCCCGTCTCTTCCGCTAAAAATCCATGGGTCGGATAGGCCTCGCTTAAAGTCTCAATGATGGCTGCTTCAGCCTGTTTGTCCACCTCGGTTACAAAATCATTATGCTGCTTACGGTCAACCTGTAAACGCTCTAAATTGAGTGACGCCCGATTGATCACGGTTCCAGCACGACGGGCAGCCTTTACGGCCACATTTAACATGGGATGCATAGTTTTGATGGACAAATTAAATAAGAACGAGCTCGCCAGATTGCAAACTGCATGACAATAAGGAGCTAATGCTCTGATTCTAAACGATTGTTCCAAAGCCTCCATAAGGTAGACCTATACAAGCTCTATGAATACCACCCCATCCCAGTTATTTCGCTGGATTTTGCTTGAGACTAGCCACCCCGGAAATGTGGGCTCTGCAGCACGGGCCCTAAAAACTATGGGCTTTGATGACTTACGCCTGATCAATCCCAAAATCCCCAATATTGCCCAAGAACCAGAAGCCATTGCCCTAGCCAGTGGCGCTGGCGATATTCTGAAGAGTAGCCAAGAGGTAGATTCTTTGGATAAGGCTGTAGAAGATTGCAGTCTGGTACTGGGTTTAACGAGTCGCGATCGAGAATTTGGCCCTCCAGAGCTGTCATGGCAAGAGGCACGCAAGCTGATTTTGCAGGCAGTTACTGGTCAGCAACAAGTCGCTTTGTTATTTGGTCCTGAGAGGACCGGTCTAGATAATAAACACCTGAGTTTATGCACGCATCGCGTTTGGTTAGACGCCAATCCACTCTATCCCTCACTCAATCTGGCTCAGGCAATCATGGCCTGTGCCTTTACTTTAAGAGAGGCTTTGAACCAAGAATCATCGCCAGCTGAGAAGGACCTTGGCAAAGTTGAAGCTATTGAATACGCTGATCCTGCAGCAGTTGCCGCTATGCTAGACCATTGGAGGCAAGGACTAGAGTCTATTGGCTTTTTAGATCCCGCCAATCCCAAGAAGCTCATGGCCCGACTACAGGCATTATTTGCGAGAGCCCGTCTACATAAAGAAGAGGTAGATCTTCTACGTGGCATCGCCAAGCAGATGTTGCTCAAAAAATAATATTGCGCTTTACCCGTTAAAATCACTACATGTCTAATCCACTTTTCGACCAAGTCGACTCCATCATTGCCCGTGACCCGGCTGCCAGAAATCGCCTTGAGGTGATTACCTGCTACCCTGGCTTGCATGCAGTCTGGCTTCATCGCCTATCCCATGGTTTATGGAATTTGGGCTTGAAGTGGATTGCACGTTTACTTTCGATGGTGTCTCGCTGGATTACCGGCATTGAAATTCATCCGGGTGCCAAGATTGGCAAACGGGTATTTTTAGATCACGGTCTTGGCATTGTGATTGGCGAGACTACTGAAATCGGTGATGATTGCACCATTTACCAGGGCGTTACCCTAGGAGGCACCTCTTTATACAAAGGCGTTAAGCGCCACCCTACTCTTGGTAAAGGGGTTGTGATTAGTGCTGGCGCTAAAGTGCTTGGCGGCTTTACTGTCGGTGATGGCGCGCGCGTGGGGTCTAATGCTGTTGTCCTGAAAGAAATTCCTCCTGGTGCAACAGCAGTTGGTATTCCGGCTCGCATTCTTCATCCCGATCTACCGAAAACCAATCATGCCGATAGCAAGGTTAAAGAATATTTCTCCGCTTATGGCGTGACCCCCAATGTTGATGATCCAGTCTCGATGGCTCTCAAGGGATTAATTGATGCCACCTTGGAGCAAGAAGCAAAGATTGCCGCTTTAGAAAAGACGCTCGCTAAATTGAGTAACTTGCCATCGGATGCCAAGCCTGAAGATACTAGCGACACCAAGCGGGAGCTTGGCGTTCTCAAAGAGTGGCTTAAAGAATAAGAACAGCCTTAATGTAAGGTCGGTGCACTGCCACTAGGTCCCGTGGTACCACCAATGAAATCATCATCACCATCATCTGAGTCATCAGGCATGCCAAATGCAAATGCCTGCGCACCATCAGGATGGCGATTTTCGATCTCTTCATCTGTAGCTACACGTACATCTTCAACCTGAACCCAAAAACGTAAAGCCATACCGGCCAGTGGATGGTTGCCATCTAATACCACTTGGCTATCAGCAACATCGGTAACGGTATAGATCAAAGGCTCATCCTCATCATCTGTTGAGTCAGCATCACCCTCTTCATCAGGAACGCCTTCAAATTGCATGCCAACCTCCAAAGGCTCAGGAAAACGGGCACGAGGCTCAATCTTTAAGAGTTCAGGATCATATTCACCAAAGGCTTCGGCGGGTTCGAGCTGAATGCTAGCCTCATAGCCAATATCTTGGCCATCTAATAGGGTTTCAATCTTTGGAAAAGTGCCCTCATATCCGCCATGCAGGTATACCATCGGGGAATCGGGTTCCTCGATAATATTATTTTGCGCATCGGTTAGCTTATAGCGCAGGGACACAACGGTATTTTTTTCGATCTTCATGCGTAATTCATTCAACTTAGTGTAATAAACAGCTTTTTACTTATATGACAGCATTTTACTTGAGCAAGCCCTACGAGCCACCACAAGCCCCAGAAAACTTGCCTTTAGACCTGCCCTGGGCCCTCTTAGGGGGGATTAGCCCAGAGAAGTTTATGAAGAAATATTGGCATAAGAAGCCTTTATTAGTGCGTGGCGCAATCCCTGCTTTTGAGTTGGCTAAAACAGTGCATGAACCACTTTCTAGCCCAATCTCACCAAAAGAATTATTCAAAATCGCCAGTAAAGACGATGTTGAATCTAGACTGATTAAAGCGCACCCTTGGAGTTTTGAAGAAGGTCCGTTTAGCAAAAAATCGATACCCTCGCTAGAGACAGCAGATTGGACTCTACTAGTTCAAGGGATGGAAGCATGGCACCCTGCCGCTGCAAATGTGCTGTCATGGTTTCGGTTTATTCCAGATGCGCGCTTAGATGACCTCATGATTAGCATTGCGGGGCCTGGGGGTGGCGTGGGGCCACACTTTGACTCCTACGATGTATTCTTAATTCAGATGTCTGGACGGCGTCGCTGGAAGATTTCTGAGCAAACTGATTTGAGCCTAAGCCCAGACCTTCCCTTAAAAATCTTGCAGAACTTTCAACCAGAGCAAGAATGGGATTTAGAGCCAGGCGATATGCTCTACCTCCCTCCCCACATTGCTCATGACGGAATTGCTTTAGATGCCGGCTGCCAAACCTGGTCTGTTGGATTTCGCGCTCAAAGCTATAAGGAATTAATCCAAGAGGGGCTCTGGCGATTGGCCGAATCACTGGAGAATGTTCCTGAGTTGGAAAAACGCTTTGCCGATCCTAGACAAGGGGCTACTACTTCGCCAGAGCAATTGCCGAATGAGCTGAGCAAGCAAATAGCGGTTTTATTACGTAATTTAAAGCTAGATCAAGTGGAAACCTTCATGCCTGGGGTTGCCGAATATCTGAGTGAGCCGAAGCCTCAAGCGATATTTACCCCGCCCAAAGATGCTTTAGATATTGGGCAATTTAAGTCCCTGCTTTCAAAGCAAGCTTTAGTCCCTCACCCACAAACCCGCCTCATCGCTCTGGGTAAAACCATTTTTTGCAATGGTGAGGATATGACCTTAGGGCAAACTCCTTTTAACCAAAAGGCATGGCAGAGCCTTGCAGCCAAAAGATTACTCAAGGGATCAGGTTTTATTGCTAACAACCCAGAAGATAGCCTCTTTGAGGCCTATCTCGCTGGCTGGCTGATTTTTTCACCCAGCACCGAGAGATGGCTATAATTACTAATGGAAAGTACCTAAGGGTTTCCCTGCACTTTTCGAGGTTCAATTACCGGTAACTAATGTCATTTTTTAAGAGGAAATTACAAATGAAGAAGTCACTCGCACTCCTAGCCATGTTGGCAATCGCTTTGGCCGCTTGCGGTAAAAAAGAAGAAGCTAAGCCAGTTGAAGCTCCAGCTGCTCCCGCACCTGCTGCTGCTCCAGCCGCTCCTGCTGCTGATGCTCCTGCTGCACCTGCTGCTGCTCCAGCCGCTCCTGCTGACGCTAAGAAGTAATCTTCTTCTTGAAGTAAAAAAAGCCGCTCTTGAGCGGCTTTTTTATTACCTCATTTTTTAAAACGTAATACCTAGGCTCTTAGCGCGTCAGTTGTTCAGTCAATAGGGTTAACAGTTGCAAACCAGCAGGGGTATTCTCAGGCTGACCCTCAGCATTTTGAACATAGACGCTAGCAGTATTTTCTCCAGTGGATTTCACCACAACCAAATATTTTTTGGCCTTCAAGCTGGAATCATCTTTACTACTAAAGAGATTGGTAAAGAAGCCTTTAGTGTCGCCAAGATCCTTGGGGTTAACGTAGCGAACATAGTAAATTCCGTTGGCACGGTTACGGTCTTCAACAGTAAAGTTGGAGCGATCAAGTGCTAAACCCGTATCACGCCAAGCACGATCAAAGCCGGCAGCCATTTCAATATGCGCAGTATTGACGCCATCTTGAATCAACTTCGCTTTTGGTGTCTTGGGACCCAGAGGCACAGCCACTTGGGCTTTGGCTTGTTCTTGCGTCATCCCCAAGCGTTCCATTAAGCGCGCCAAGAAGACGGCCTCAAGCTCTGGATCATTAGGGCGTGCTGTCCAAATAGTAGAGATGCAAGAACCGGTACTGTCAGTAGTACACACCTCTAAAGCACCGCGTTGGGTGATGTAAATCTCTGTTTCGCCAGGCTTACTCACTTCTAAGCGCGTCTTGTATTTATCACGCTCACCAGTGTCATAAAGTGAATCAATCGCTTTACCTATGGTAGAGCGAATGAAGTCCTGCGGAATCTTAGAGCGATTTTCTGCCCAATCGGTTTCCATGATTCCAGTTGATGGAGAATCGATCACCAATAAGAAACCATTCTCTTGCCAAAAATCTTTAATTTGGGGATACAACTCAGTAGCGGGCTTTTCAACAACTAACCAGCGGCGCTCACCATCTCGCGCAATGCGCATACCGGGTATACCGGTCATGACATTCTTACGCATCTGCACTGACTTATTTACTGCAGCGTTGTACTCAGACATGGTTGCTGTGCCATCTTGCACAATATAGCGACGATCTGCTTGAGCCGTAATGAGATCTGGTGGATAAGATAAGTTTGGCCCGCGCACCGCGCCAGCACTTTTGTAATCGACTGTATCGTTGGTTGTCACAGACTTGCAGCCTGCCAAACCGAGAGTGAGAAGAGAAATGATTGCAAGACTTACGCTGTAATGGCGCAATAGTTGCATTAATTTGATCATAGTAAACCAGCCTGTTTCATTGCTATCTTCAAAGGTTCACGCAAAGCAACGCTTAAAGGGGTTAAAGGCAAACGAATACCAGCAGTGATCTTACCCATTTCATGAAGGGCCCATTTCACTGGTATTGGATTTGCCTCGGTAAACATGGCCTTATGAACAGCCAGTAATTGATATTGAATAGCGCGGGCTTTAACGACATCATCAGACATGGCGGCCTGACAAAGATCGTGCATTAAGCGTGGCGCAATATTAGCCGTCACCGAAATATTGCCCTTGCCACCCATCAGCATCAAGAGTGCAGCGCTCAGATCATCTCCTGAAAATACAGAGAAATTCTGATGGCCAGCACGCTTTAAATCAGCAAGCAATAAAGTGCCGCGCTCAATACTGCCAGTAGCATCTTTAATGCCAATAATCCCGGGTACTGAGGCTAAACGCACAACAGTTTCGCCAGCTAAATCAGCAACGGTTCTACCCGGAACGTTATACAAAATAACGGGCAGATCAACTGACTCAGCAATTTTCTTAAAGTGGGCATACATGCCCTCTTGAGTTGGCTTGTTGTAATACGGTACGACTTGAAGGCTGGCATCTGCTCCAACGGATTTTGCGAACTGGGTCAGCTCAGTAGCTTCAGTTGTGGAATTTCCGCCAGTGCCTGCAATCACAGGAATGCGGCCAGCAATGTGCTCAACAGTGACTTTAATTAACTCACAATGCTCTTCTACGGAGACTGTTGGAGATTCACCGCTAGTACCGACAATCACAATACCATCAGAACCTTCGGCGACATGCCAATCTAGCAAAGAACGTAAAGCCTGGAAATCAAGACTGCCATCTTCAAACATCGGGGTCACGATGGCTGGCATGCTACCAGCAATGGTCTTCTTATTTCCTGCAGATTGAGCTGTATTCATGACCGAATATGTACCGATTTTTGGCTATATTAACTACGAAATTGTAACGGAATGTCCCCGTTTAAATGCCCTTTTACAGCGCAGATCCGCTGAACCACGGCTGGTTTGGGTTCATCCACGTAAATATCCTCATAAGCAATCACTTTGAGGGAGAATTCTTTGGCTAAAGCGAGCAATTCTCCTGGTTTTAAGAGGAAATTGGGGTTGGAAGGTTTGCCAAAGCGTTCATTTCCGAGGGCAAAGGTTTCATAAATCAAGACACCACCATCCATCAGCAGATTAGGTAGGCGATCCAGAAATGGTCGGTACAAGTAATTGGTGACCACAATACCTGCAAACTCTAGCCCATCCAAAGGCCATTGAGAGCCTTCTAAGTCGAGTTGGCGCAGCTCTATAGCGGGATTTTGTAGGGAGCTCAGCGCAGTAATATCTTGATCAACACCAAGAACCTGATGCCCCAAGGCAGCCAGGAAATTGGTGTGACGTCCTGCTCCACAAGCCAAATCAAGGACTATACCCCCTTGGGGAATCGCTTTTGCAAAACGCTCTACCCATGGCGAAGGCCTAGCAATGGGATCATGCTGATGCAAAGCGACCTTACTCAATCGTAATCCAAGCCCATAGATTCACGAACCTCACGCATGGTCTCTTGAGCCACTTTACGCGCTTTATCGCAACCATCAGCAATGATGGAACGCAATAGACTGGGATCGTCCAAATATTTTTGTGCTCGCTCAAACATAGGCTGCTGCTCAGCCAAAATAGCATCGATCACGGGTTGCTTGCACTCCAAACAGCCAATGCCTGCGGATTGACATTCTTTTTGCACCCAGGCTTTGGTATTTTCATCCGAATACACAGTATGTAGCTGCCATACTGGACAACGGGCTGGATCGCCAGGATCCGTTCTTCTTACTCGCGCAGGATCCGTTGGCATAGTTCGGATAGAACGAATCACCTCTTCGGGCTTCTCGCGAATGCTAATGGTATTGCCGTAAGACTTAGACATCTTTTGCCCATCAATTCCAGGCATACGGGATGCTGTTGTCAGCAAAGCTTGAGGCTCAGGCAAAATAATTTTGCGAGCCCCTTCCAGAAAACCGAAGAGTCTTTCTCGATCTGCCATAGAAAGACTTTGGGACTCCTGTAGCAAGGCTTTGGCTTGCTCTAATGCCTCATCATCACCGCGTTCCTGAAAAGCAACACGCAACTCGGCATACATCTTGGCGCGTTTACTGCCTAACTTCTTCACGGCCTCAAGGGCTTTTTCTTCGAAACCAGGCTCACGTCCATAGAGATAATTAAAACGGCGAGCTACTTCACGCGTCATCTCCACATGAGGCACCTGATCTTCGCCCACAGGCACAAACTGAGCTCTATAAATCAAAATATCAGCAGCCTGCAATAGTGGATAGCCTAGGAAACCGTATGTTTGTAAATCTTTTTCTTTGAGCTTTTCAATTTGATCCTTATAGGTTGGCACACGCTCAAGCCAACCCAATGGCGTACCCATAGACAGCAATAAAAATAGCTCGGCATGCTCAGGCACTTTGCTCTGAATGAACAGGGTTGCTTGATTGGGGTCTACGCCACAAGCTAGCCAGTCAATGACCATATCCCAAACAGACTGCTCAATAACATCTGGAGTCTCGTAGTGAGTGGTTAATGCATGCCAGTCTGCTACGAAAAAGAAACAGGGATACTCTGACTGCAAGCGCACCCAATTCTTGAGGACGCCATGGTAATGGCCAAGGTGCAAACTACCGGTCGGTCGCATGCCAGAGAGAACGCGTTCTGCAAACATCTTGATCTTTATTCTTTAGGGATATTAATTGGTTGAGTGGTGGGCGATAAATCGCTTAATGGAAAAGGGACCATACAGGAGTTAAATTGTCTGGCAAATGTGGCAATGCACCCAGATCTATATAACTCTCTTGCGGATCATGAAAATCAGATCCACGGGAGGCTAAAAAACCATAATGCTGGGCAATCTTGCCATAAGTTTGGTACTGATTTGGGCTGTGGCTACCGGTAATCACTTCAATGCCAATGCCGCCAATATCTTTAAAGTGTTTATATAGCTCATCCATCTGCATGGCACTCAGTTTATATCGACCTGGGTGGGCAATAACAGCAACTCCACCAGCAGCCTTGATCCAAGCTACGGCATCATCCAGAGTTGCCCAAAGATGGGGAACATATCCGGGCTTATTTTCAACGAGGTAATTTTTAAAGACTTGCTCTGTGTCACGGCAAACGCCCTGCTCTACTAGAAAGCGAGCAAAATGGGTTCTAGCAATTAATTCTGGATTGCCTGCGAAAAGCAGTGCGCCCTCGTAAGCCCCAGGTATTCCAGCTTTTAGCAACTGTTCGGCCATGAGCTTGGCGCGATTACCACGACCATCCCGCGTGCGTCGTAAACCCTCCAAGATCCCAATATGTGTTGCATCAATTCCCAATCCGACTATGTGAATCGTATGACCCATCCAGGTAACAGAAATTTCCACACCAGAGAGATATTGAATGCCTAATGTAGATGCCGCTGCCCGAGCCCGATCTTGACCGCCTAGTTCGTCATGATCAGTCAATGCCCAAATCTGGACACCATTTGCATGGGCGCGCTCTGCCAACTCCTCTGGCGTCAAGGTTCCGTCCGAAACCACGGAATGGCAGTGCAAATCAGCATTAATGGTCAAATTACCAGTCATCACCCTATTTTAGGTCAAGCTGGTATCAATTACCCGCCGCGGAGCATCAAGGTAGTCTCGGGATTGCATCTCAACAAGGCGAGACACGGTTCTGGAGAACTCACTGGTGATCTGGCCTTCTGTATACAGCTCCATAGCCGGAACCTCTGCAGAGATGATTAATTTGATCTTATGGTCATACAAAACATCAATCAGCCAGATGAAGCGACGGGCTTCATTGGTCATCCTAGGGGGCATATAAGGCACTTCAGACAAAATAACCGTATGAAACTGCTTAGCGATCTCTAAATAGTCATTTTGGGAACGAGGGCCACAACACAGGGTCTGAAAGTCAAACCAAACCACCCCTTCAGCCATATGAAGGGGGCGCAACTCACGTGATTCAATCCGCAATACTGGGCGGACTGTTTCTTTTTGATTACCAATTAAAGATTGAAACATTTGCTTCAAAACGACGTGGGTTTGAGCACCCAATGGGGTTAAATAGGCCTCTACCTGAGCCATTTGCACTCGTCGGTAATCACTGCCGGCATCCACATTCAACACATCTAATTGATCTTCTAGCAATTTAATTGCCGGCAACAAACGATCTCGATGCAATCCATTCGGATACAGTTGATCGGGTCGATAGTTCGATGTCATCACAAACTGAACTCGATCCTCAAACAATGCACTCAATAAACGATACAAAATCATGGCATCTGCAATGTCATTAATATGAAACTCATCGAAGCAGATTAAACGGTAGCGATTTGCAATTCGCTTAGAGAGCTCATCCAAAGGATCGGCCATGCCAGAAAGCTCATGAAGCTCGCGATGGACCTCTCGCATAAATTCATGAAAATGAATGCGGATTTTTTTCTCTAATGGCGAGGCGGCATAAAAGCAATCCATCAAGAATGATTTGCCGCGACCCACGCCGCCCCAGAGATAAACACCACGGGGTAATTTCGGTTTAAATAATTTCTTTTTTAATCCGCTGCTGCGAATTTCTTTATAGGCAATCCACTCATCTTCACAACGCTGTAAGCGTTCAATAGCGTTGAGCTGCGCGGGATCGCTTTGATACCCGCGCGCCTTTAACTCTTGATGGTAATACTCTAAGGCTTTCAATTACATATTTAATGCACGTGAATCCGTCGCTAAAGCAGCTTCACGCATCACCTCAGACAAACTTGGATGCGGATGACAGATGCGAGCAATATCTTCAGCTGCTGCTTTAAATTCCATTGCTACAGCCGCTTCTGCAATTAGATCGGAGGCATTTGGCCCAATGATGTGAACACCAAGAATTTCATCGGTCTTCGCATCAGCTAACACTTTGACAAAGCCATCAGAACGATCCATACCCAAAGCACGGCCATTAGCAGCAAATGGGAATTGACCGGCCTTATAAGCAATACCAGCTTCTTTTAATTGTTGTTCGGTTTTACCAACCCAAGCAATTTCTGGGTCGGTGTAGATTACCCAAGGAATACAGTTGTAATCAATGTGTGGCTTTTGGCCAGCAATGACCTCAGCAACCAATACACCTTCATCCTCAGCTTTGTGGGCCAACATCGGACCACGCACAACGTCACCCACCGCATAAACACCAGGAGCGGCTGTTGCACAAGTATGGTCATCGATAGGGATAAATCCACGCTCATCCACTTTTAAACCAATCTTGTCTAAACCGAGCTTCTCGGTATTTGGTACGCGACCAACAGAAACAATTAAGCGATCGCACTCTAACTTCTGAGCCTTACCTTCGCTATCGGTGTAGTTAACAACAACCCCTTTTTTATCCGCCTTAACTTCACCAATCTTGACGCCCATATTGATCTTCAGGCCTTGCTTAGTGAAAATCTTTTGAGCTTCTTTAGCGATGCCTTGATCGCATGCACCCAAGAATGATGGGAGCGCCTCAAGAATAGTGACATCAGAACCAACACGACGCCATACAGAGCCCAACTCTAAACCGATCACGCCCGCACCAATCACACCCAATTTCTTTGGAATGGAATCAAACTTGAGGCCACCCTCGTTATCACTAATCAAAACATTGTCTACCGGGATATTTGGCAAATGGCGCGCTTTAGAACCCGTTGCAATAATGACGTTCTTCGCCGTAACCACTTCCTGATCCTTGCCATCAATCTTGACTTGATAGCCATCAGCGCCTTTGCCTTCGAATGAAGCATGGCCTTTTAGCAAGGTAATTTTATTTTTGCGGAATAAGAACTGAATACCGGCAGTCATCTTGGTAACGATGGCATCTTTACGGGCAATCATCTTGCCAGAATCAAGCTTCACAGAACCTACGGTGATGCCATGATCAGCAACGTGGTGACTGATTTTCTCGAACTCTTCGGAGGAAGCTAGCAAAGCCTTTGAAGGAATACAACCAACGTTTAAGCAAGTTCCACCTAAGCGTACTTCGCCCTTAGGATCGTCATAGGCATTTGATTCTGCACAAGCCACCTTGAAACCCAATTGCGCTGCACGAATCGCGGCGATGTAACCGCCAGGCCCGCCACCAATAACCAATACATCAAATGATTGACTCATGATCTTCCCTCTTACAAATCAAGAAGGAGTCGTGAAGGATCTTCTAAAGCATCCTTCATGGCCACCAAACCAAGCACCGCTTCACGACCGTCAATGATGCGATGGTCATAAGAAAGCGCTAAGTAGTTAATCGGGCGAATCACGATTTGACCATTCTCAACCACAGCACGCTCTTTGGTCGCATGAATGCCCAAGATCGCAGACTGAGGAGGGTTAATGATTGGAGTGGATAGCATGGAACCAAATACACCACCATTCGAGATGGAGAAAGTACCGCCAGTCAACTCTTCGATAGATAACTTACCATCGCGTGCTTTAGCACCAAATTCAGCAATCTTCTTCTCGATATCCGCCAAGTTCATTTGATCAACATCGCGCAGAATAGGAACTACCAAACCACGTGGTGAGCTCACTGCAATACCAATATCAAAGTAGCCGTGGTAAACGATGTCATTACCATCAACAGAGGCATTGAGTAAGGGGAACTTCTTCAAGGCATGTGTAGCTGCTTTTACAAAGAAAGACATAAAGCCTAATTTCACGCCGTGTACTTTTTCAAACTGATCTTTGTACTTATTACGCATTGCAATCACTGGCGCCATATTGACTTCATTGAAAGTTGTCAAAATGGCATTGTTTGCTTGGGACTCAAGCAAACGCTCTGCAATACGAGCACGTAAACGACTCATTGGTACGCGCTCTTCTGGGCGATCACCCATTGGAATTGGCGCGCTTGGTAACGCAGCTGATTTTGCAGCGCCGGCAGAAGCATTTAAAGCGTCGCCCTTAGTGATACGGCCATCACGTCCAGAACCAGCAACTTGACTCGCATCGATATTTTTCTCTGCCAGAATTTTTGCTGCTGAAGGTGCAGCTGCTGCACCGGAAGATTTTGCTGCAGGTGCGGGAGCTGGAGCAGGCTTTGCAGGGGTAGCCGCCGCTGGCGCTGGCGCTGCTTCTGCAGCTGGAGCTGAAGTTGCAACTGCAGTGCTATCAATCTTGGCAATCAACTGCTCAGCCACAACGGTACCGCCATCGCCAACAACGATTTCAGTCAACACGCCAGCAGACGGGGATGGAACTTCTAACACCACTTTATCTGTTTCAATTTCAATCAAGATCTCGTCTTGACCGACGGCATCGCCGACCTTCTTTTTCCATTGCAACAAAGTAGCTTCTGCTACTGACTCGGAGAGTTGGGGGACTTTAACTTCAAAAATAGCCATGATTATTCCTATTGAGTGTTTGTGTGTGAGTGATGTCTACGATTACTTTGTAATGACATAACCCTTTAATTTTGCGAATGCTGCTGAAAGAAGCGATTTCTGTTGATCTTGATGGAGATGGGCATATCCACAAGCAGGTGAAGCAGATGCAGGGCGACCGGCATAAGCTAACTTCATACCATCAGACATATTCTCCAGGATATTGTGCTGGACAAAGAACCAGGCTCCTTGGTTTTGCGGTTCATCTTGACACCACACCACCTCTTCCAATTTGGGGTACTTCTTCAATTCCGCAGCCAAGGCTTTGTGTGGGAATGGATAGAGTTGCTCCAAACGAATAATGGCAACCTCATCCTGCTTCTTATCAGTACGCGTCTTAGCAAGATCGTAGTAGACCTTTCCTGAACACATGATCAAACGAGTAACCTTTTTAGGATCAATTGTTTCATCACGTTCAGGCAAGATGGTTTGGAATCCACCCTTCGTAAATTCTGAAAGAGGTGAAGAGGCTTCCTTGTTGCGCAGCAAAGATTTTGGCGTCATCAAGATCAACGGCTTACGGAACTGACGAATCATTTGACGGCGCAATACATGGAAGATTTGCGCTGCAGTGGTTGGCTGAATGACCTGCATATTCGTATCAGCACACAATTGCATAAAACGCTCTAAACGTGCTGATGAATGCTCAGGGCCTTGACCCTCATAACCATGCGGCAACATCATCACGAGACCATTTGCACGGCCCCACTTCACTTCGCCAGAGGCAATGAATTGATCAATGACGACTTGAGCGCCGTTAGCAAAGTCACCGAACTGCGCTTCCCAAATGGTAAGCGTATTGGGCTCTGCTGAAGCATAGCCATACTCAAATCCAAGCACAGCCTCTTCAGACAAAATAGAGTCAATCACTAAAAATGGTGCTTGATCCTTGGCAATATGGCGCAAGGGAATGTAAACCCCTTTATCCCATTTTTCGCGATTTTGATTGTGTAGCACTGCATGGCGGTGTGTAAATGTTCCACGACCACTATCCTCACCAGATAAGCGCACTGGGTAGCCACTAGCAACCAAGGAAGCAAAAGCCATATGCTCGCCCATACCCCAGTCAATATTGGTTTCTCCGCGGCCCATAGCAGCACGATCCTTTAATACCTTTTCTACTAGCGGGTGAACTTTAAAACCTTCACGCACAGAAGAAACGCGTTCAGCCAAACGCTTCCACTCTGTTAGCGGAATAGCGGTATCCGCTTCATCAGTCCATTTCTTATTTAAGAAAGGTGACCAATCGACAGCGAACTTACCCTTAAAGTTACTCAATACCGGGTCAGAGGTTTGCTTACCAGCATCCATGTCTGCGCGATATTCTTTCACCATTAAATCGCCAGTGCCTACCGGCAAAATTCCTTGGGCTTCTAACTTATCGGCATAGAGCTTACGGGTGCCAGGGTGAGCAGCAATAATCTTGTACATCAAAGGCTGCGTCATTGCTGGCGTATCTTGCTCGTTGTGTCCCAATTTTCTGAAGCAAACAATATCAATGGCAACATCTTTATGAAACTGGGTGCGGAACTCAACAGCTAACTTAGTAGCTAACACTACAGCCTCTGGATCATCCCCATTCACATGCAATACAGGCGCATCAATGACTTTCATGATGTCCGTGCAATACAAGCTTGAACGTAAATCCCGTGGATCAGAGGTTGTAAAACCAATTTGGTTATTGATCACGATATGAATCGTGCCACCTGTGGAATAGCCACGCACCTCAGCCATCGCTAAGGTTTCTTGCATGACGCCCTGACCCGCAATTGCAGCGTCGCCATGCACCAATACTGGCAACACTTGCTCACCCAACATATCTCCACGGCGCTCCATACGTGCGCGTGCAGAACCCTCAACCACAGGGTTGACGATTTCTAAATGGGATGGGTTAAACGCCAATGACAAATGCACAGGTCCTGCTGGCGTAGATATGTCACTAGAGAAACCTTGGTGATACTTCACATCACCTGCCGGTAGCGTTTCTGGGCCTTTGTGCTCAAACTCAGCAAAGAGGTCTGACGGCATCTTGCCTAAAACGTTTACCAATATATTAAGTCGACCACGGTGGGCCATACCAATCACGATTTCTTGGACACCTTTGGAGCCAGACTCACGAATCAGCTCATCCATACAGGCAATGAAACTTTCACCACCCTCCAGAGAGAAGCGTTTTTGGCCAACATACTTAGCCTGTAAATAGCGCTCCAAGCCCTCTGCCGCAGTAACGCGATCTAAGATCTGGCGCTTTTGATCTACATTGAAGTGAGGAGTCGAACGAATCGACTCTAACTTTTCTTGCCACCATTTTTTAATCGTTTGGTCAGCAATAAACATGTACTCAGCACCTAAAGTGCCGCAGTAGGTTTGACGCAAGGCTTGCAAGAGATCTCGCAAAGTCATCTCGCTCTTGCCAAAGAAGGTATTACTCGTATTGAAGACGATATCCATATCGCCATCAGTAAAGCCATAGAAAGCAGGATCAAGCTCTGGAATATCAGGGCGCTCACTGCGTTTCAAGGGATCGATATCCGCCCAGCGATTACCAACGTTACGGTATGCAGCAATCAACTGCTGAACTGCAACCCGCTTACGCCCCATCTCGGAGTCAGCGGAATCAGATACGGTCCTAATGGGACCTTGCTTTGCGCGCTCTGCAAAGGAGGCAACAATCGGTCCGTGAGCAATATCGGCCCTAGAAGAACCATCAACTGCAGGAACCTGCTTCACATTATCAAAATAGTCACGCCAATGGTCAGCAACTGACGCGGGGTCGTGCAAGTAGGATTCGTAGAGTTCCTCTACATAGGGTGCGTTTCCGCCGAAGAGATAGGAGTTATCTCTTTGATCCTGCATCATGATGCTCACCTTTCATCGGGTTTCCCGAATAAAAACTGTGGTTATAACCATCCGATCCCCAGCTTTACCAGTTTTCGGATTGATCTGTGCAAATACGTTTACAGCATCGCAATTTTACACGATTAACCATTGATGTATAAAGGACTTTCCCTGATGTACCCCTTTTTTAAAGGCGATTTCCCATTAGAGCCATTGAATAAGAATTTTCCTACCCGGCTTTAAATCCCACCTGACAGATTTCACCAAAATTGCTTTTTATTCTCTAAATCTCTAAATGAACTGCCAAGATGAAGGAAATATGAAAGAAATTACCCCTGAAATGGAATATTTAAGTACCAGGCAAAGCGCTAAGGTTTTACAGGTGTCTTTGGGAACCGTCCAAAAAATGGTTGAATTAGGCGAACTCATCGCCTGGAAAACCCGTGGGGGCCATAGACGCATTCTGGCTAGCTCACTTGATCAGCAGCTAGCCCGACGTAAAAGGGCTATGCGCCAAAAAACTACCCAAAACTGTATTGCAATGGGTATTTTTAGGAGGATTGAAAATAGCGCTGAATTACTAGAATCCATTCAATGCTGGCAGCTTAAGGTCGAAATGGAGGTATCTGTAGATAGCCTTGAAGGCTTAATGAGAGCAGTATCGATAGCGCCAGATTTAATCTTTTTAGATGCATTAATCCCTCCAGTGGAACAAGTACACCTCATTCATTACCTCAGTAATAACAAAGATACCCAAGGGATCCCCATATTAGTAGATGAGGGTTTTATTACGCTTCACCCGGGTGTAATGGGTCTTGCAGATGAAAATGCAACTGGGATGCGATCTCAACACCCCCAGATACTCAAAGAAGAGCTAGAAAACGGTCTGATAGACCAAAATCCCTTGATAATTGCTTACCCGGCAACCAACCCCGAACTTGAAGCTGGCCCTGGCCAAGAAAATAGGCACCATTTATTAGAGCCGATTTTTATTACAGCCCTAAATCGAAAATGCGCCTAAGTCATTAAGCGATCTAAGAAAAAATAAAGGCTGATCAAGTTAGACTGATCAGCCTTTAAAGATAGATTTCTATTTAAATCAGCAACTTAGATAATAAAGTTACTGCGATCTCTACCTTCTATCCACTTTGGCGCCTTACCACGACCTGTCCAAGTTTCGCCAGTTGCGGAATTACGATACTTGGGCGCAACCTTACCACCGCTCTTAGCGCCCGCCTTACGGCTGAATAAATCAGAGGCTGTTAAGTTGTATTGCTCAATAATCAATTTTGCTTTAGCAATGCCATCAGCTTTTTCGCGTTGAATTGCTTCTTTGATTTGCTTATCTAACTGCTCACGCTGAGCTAAAAGCTCTTTATAAGAAGACATGTATTAATTTCTCCGAATAGTAGTTATTTCAGATAACAATAGAATAATTATTACTAAATGTATATTGTATCGGATTATGATGAATAAAAAATAATAATGAGATTAAAAATATAAACCTTTATAAATTAATGGTTTATGTTGCTTCTTAATTAATTTATTTGATATTAATTATAAATAATATAAATTATTTATATAGCAACCTATCTTCTCAACATAAAAGTACCACTGGCTTTAGCGCTAATCTCACCCGCTGCATTTAACACCACCGCCTCACAATAATGAATGGTTTTGCCAGATTTCAGCACAGACCCTTCGACAACAATTCTCCCGGTGCTGGGACGCAAAAAGCTCACACTCATATCAATGGTCATGGCGCCTAAGGGCTGATTGCTTGTACTTCGGGCAGCAGCCCCCATCGCAAAGTCGAGAAGCGTCATTACCACACCACCATGGGCAATGTGAAAGCTATTCTCAAATTCTGGTTTGATCTCCAAGCTAATACGGGATTTACCCCCTTCAGCAAATTCTGGCACGACACCAAGGTGCGCCAGAAAAGGAATGGTTAAGCCAAAATAAGTGGTGTTGTTTTGATTAGCGGTCATATCTAGTGAGATATTGTGAGGATTACCAGAAATAGGTGGTCGGGGCGAGAGGATTTGAACCTCCGACCACATGCACCCCATGCATGTACGCTACCAGGCTGCGCTACGCCCCGACGAAAGACAAAATTGTATCAGTAACTATTTAGACAGAATCTGAAGGACGGCCTGCAACTCGTCACGCAAGCGTAACTCACCGCGCGCTTCATCAAGACGATTGCGAGCTCCACTAATAGTGAAACCTTCCTCATACAAGAGTGAGCGAATCTTACGAATTAGCACAACCTCATGATGTTGATAGTAACGACGATTGCCACGGCGCTTTTGTGGGCTTAATTGTGAGAACTCTTGCTCCCAATAACGTAAAACATGGGATCGAACGCCACAAAGGTCCGCCACTTCACCAATCGTGAAATAACGTTTAGCAGGTATGGGTGGAAGCTGCGAACTTAGCAGCGTCGACCCAGAATCAAATGCTGTTTTCTCGAGCATGTGACTCAACTACATCTTTGAGTTTTTGACTGGCATGAAAAGTAACAACGCGACGCGCTGCAATCGGAATCATTTGACCTGTCTTAGGGTTGCGCCCTGGGCGTGCCGATTTATTGCGCAACTGGAAATTACCAAAGCCTGAAATTTTGACTTCTACACCAGCCTCTAGTGACTGACCAATGCGATCAAAGAACGCATCAATCATGTCTTTTGCTTCACGCTTGTTTAGTCCAACTTGATCAAAGAGCGCCTCTGACAATTCATTTTTGGTAACGGTATCGTTATTAGCTAAATCATTCATTTGAACGCCCTCTTTTTGGTTCTATGCTCAATACTAAACCTAGCGCAGACGAGCTGCGCAATTTTTCTCTAGCGATTTCAGCAAGCTCGTCATAACCGCTTCAATTTGCGCATCCTGCAATGTTTCTTGCGGATTCAGTAAAGTAATCCGGAATGCCAAACTCTTTTCATCATCAGTCATACTGCTAGAACCTGCTTTGGGCTTAAATTCATCAAAGAGTTCAATGCGCTTCACAAAAGCCTGTTTGCATGCAGTCATGGCATCGATTAAGGATTGCGCCGATACACCTTGCTTCACTACGAGCGCTAAATCCCGTTGCACCGCAGGAAACTTACTTAACTCTTCTGGCTGCGGAATACCAATATTGCGGATCGCCTCCAGATCCAACTCAAAAAGAACTGGCGCTTGCGCTAACTCATAAGCTTGCTGAAGAGCGGGATGTAACTCTCCCACCCAACCAATATCAAGCTTACCTTGAGATGTATGGAGCCAAATTTTTGCACTGCGGCCAGGATGCAAAGCGGGATGAACTGCAGCTTCAGTAGTGAAATGAAGTGGATCCAAAGCCCTATGCAGATCACCCTTCACGTCAAAGAAATCAACAGCACGCGTTGGGCTTGCCCATTGCTCTGGCACAAAAGAACCATAAGCTAAGCCGCCCAAATGCTGTGGCTGATAAAAACCAGCTACCTTGCCATCCTCTTCCTGAACATTCAAATCACGTTTAAATACGCGACCAGCTTCAAAAAGGCGAACACGGGCTGCGCCACGATTCAGGTTGGACTTGAGGTTATTTAACAAACCACCCCAAAGATTACTTCGCATTACCCCGTACTGATTGGCAATGGGATTGAGTACTGAAATGACCTCTTTCTCAGTGACCCCTGTTAAACGCTGCTCACTTTCAAGATCTGTAAAACCAAAATTCACAGCTTCCTGGTAACCTTCAAGTGCTAAACGTTGACGCAATAAATGAACGCCGCGCTTAGCCTCTGCTTTTGCACTCATCTTTAAAGCTGCTACTGGAGGAACATCCGGGATGTTCTCAAAGCCATACATGCGTGCAACTTCTTCAATGAGGTCTTCTTCAATTTCAATATCAAAACGATAGCTTGGTGGCGTCACCACAAATACGTCACTTGCTTCTAAGTTAAATTCAAAGCCAAGACGCTTAAAAACATCGGCAACGATCTCCTTAGTTAGCGGAATACCAATCACTTTCATAGCTCTTGCTAAACGCATACTGACTGGCTTACGCCCAGGGACAGCTAAAACTTGATCATCAATTGGACCAACTTGACCGCCACAAACTTCCACAATCAAAGCAGTTAAATATTCCAGGCAATTGACGGTATTTTGTGGATCTACGCCCCGCTCAAAGCGATGGGCTGCATCCGTACTGAAATTAAAGCGACGTGCACGTCCTTGAATTGCTGAAGGCTGCCAATATGCAGCCTCTACATAAATGTTTTTTGTGTCGTCAGTCACAGCGCAGTGATTGCCACCCATAATCCCAGCAAGCGCTACTGGGCCGGATTGGTCTGCAACCACGCCCGCATCTTGCAACTTGCCAGCAGAATCTGGGCCTTGCAATGTCACTATCTGACCATTCAACAACTCCAGGGTTTCTCCAGGCTTGGCCCAACGCACCGATAAAGCGCCAGTCAATTTGTCAATATCAAACACATGGGTCGGTTGACCCATTTCTAGCATGACGTAATTTGATATATCAACCAAAGCAGAAATACTTCTCTGCCCAGCATTACAAAGCCTTTGAATCATCCAATCCGGTGTTTGAGCTTTTGGATTGACGCCACGAACCACGCGTCCTGCAAAGCGTCCGCAAAGATCCGTGTTTTCAACAGTAACTTTGAGCTTGTCCTGGATGGTGACATTTGCAGGAGTCCACTTCGGGGCACACAATGGAGCACCAGTAATTGCCGACACTTCACGAGCCATACCCATGAGCGATAAACAATCTGCTTTATTTGGAGTCAGCTTGATAACAAAGATCTGATCATCTAGGCTTAAGTATTTGCGAATATCCTCACCTACTGGCGCATCTACCGGTAACTCCAAGATACCTTCATGATCATCACCAAGACCGAGCTCACGACCAGAGCACAACATGCCTTGGCTTTCGACACCACGCAGCTTTCCTACCTTGATCATGAAAGGTTTGCCACCTGCTTCAGCTGGCGGTAATTCGGCGCCAACTAAAGCGCAAGGAATTTTGATGCCAGCACGGGCATTGGGAGCGCCACAGACGATTTGTAATTCTTGGCCAGTGCCAGCATCGACTTTACAAACACGCAAGCGGTCTGCATCAGGATGCTGCTCAGCTGAGAGAATTTGTGCAACTACAATTTTTGTAAAAGCTGGCGCAACGGAATGCTGTTCTTCAACCTCGAGACCCGCCATCGTCATTGCATGACCTAAGGCATTGCTATCAATCGAAGGATTTACATATTGGCGCAACCAAGATTCAGAAAATTGCATAGCGGTTTCTTTTATTGAATTTGTTATGCAGGGAACTGCGCTAAGAAACGGAGATCGTTTTCAAAGAAGAGGCGCAAATCATCAACGCCGTAGCGCAACATTGTCAAACGCTCTAAGCCAGAGCCAAAAGCAAAACCGGTATAGCGCTCTGGATCAATACCCATATTGCGCAATACATTGGGATGAACCTGCCCTGCTCCTGAAATCTCTAACCAACGGCCGGCTAACTTACCGCTACCAAAGGCCATATCGATCTCAGCTGAAGGCTCAGTGAATGGAAAGTAGGATGGGCGGAAGCGAACTTGTAATTCATTTGTTTCAAAAAAGGTTCTCAAGAAGTCGGTATACACACCCTTGAGATCAGCAAAAGAAACGCTCTGCGCAATCCATAAACCTTCAACCTGATGAAACATCGGTGAATGCGTTGCATCACTATCGACACGATACGTTCTGCCTGGGGCAATCACTTTGATTGGCGGCATTAGGTCAGCATGGGCGTATTTCTTCACATGCTCACTCGCATAACGAACCTGAATCGGGCTGGTATGGGTGCGCAATAGCAAAGGCTTTCCATTGGAATCTTTGCCATCAACATAAAACGTATCCTGCATTGAGCGTGCAGGATGATTCTCGGGACTGTTTAAGGCAGTGAAATTAAACCAATCGGTTTCAATTTCAGGGCCATCTGCTACATCAAAACCAATCGAGCGGAAGATCTCTTCAACACGCTCCCAGGTGCGCATCACAGGATGCAGGCTACCTACTGCTTGGCCACGGCCAGGCATAGAAACATCGATGGACTCTGCTGCAAGACGTTGCATCAATACGGCATCAGCCAAAGCTTGGCGACGCTCTTGTAATGCAGTCTCTACTTGAGTTTTGATTTGATTAATTTGGGCGCCAGCACTCTTACGCTCCTCAGGCGACATTCCACCAAGCGCTTTTAAACGCTCAGTGAGAACACCTGACTTACCGAGATACTTGGCTTTCGCGTCCTCTAGAGCTGCCGCATCGGCAGCTCCGAGGAAATCACGTTTAGCATCCTCGACAATGTGGTCGAGAGAAACCATTGCAGCTTAGTTTTTAGATAGACTAAGAATTAAGCTGCAGCGTTTACTACGGATTTGATCCGAGTAACCAAAGCAGCAAAAGCTGCTTTGTCAGCAATGGCCATATCGGAAAGCACTTTACGATCGAGTTCGATCTCCGCTTTCTTCATACCATTCATGAATACGCTATAGGTCATGTCATGCTGACGAACTGCCGCGTTGATACGAGCAATCCACAATGCGCGGAATACACGTTTCTTGTTGCGACGGTCACGGTATGCATATTGACCAGCACGCATAACTGCTTGCTTAGCAATACGGAATACATTTTTACGACGTCCACGATAGCCAGTTGCGGCATCGGTGATTTTCTTATGACGGGCTCTTGCTGTAACCCCACGTTTGACTCTTGGCATTTAAATTCTCCTAATCTAGTCTGAGGTTAAGCGTATGGAAGCATGGAGCGAATTGACTTAACGTCTGCCTTCGCAACTTCTGTGGAACCACGCAAATGACGCTTGTTCTTGGTGGTTTTCTTGGTGAGGATGTGGCGTTTAAAAGCCTGACCTCGTTTGATCGTTCCGCCTGCGCGAACCGTGAAGCGCTTTTTAGCGCTACTCTTGCTCTTCATCTTGGGCATAAAGCACCCCTTCAATTACTTTGTGCAACATAGGTGGTAACCGACGGTTACGCTTCCTGTACCCAGAAGCACTTCAAACTACCAGCACCTTTCGATGCCTCCCTACTTAAACAACAAACCTATCCTTGTGAATAGGTCTGTTACTTAGCCTTACGAATGGGGGCCAATACCATCACCATCTGGCGACCTTCCATCTTTGGAAACTGCTCAACTTGGCCATGCTCTTGCAAGTCCAACTTCAAGCGCTCCAACATTCTGACTCCGATTTCTTGGTGAGCCATTTCTCGACCCCGAAACCGCAGCGTAATCTTTGTCTTATCGCCATCTTCTAAAAAGCGGATTAGATTTCGTAGCTTGACACCATAGTCACCATCGTCTGTGCCGGGACGGAATTTCACTTCCTTCACCTGAATCACTTTTTGCTTGAGCTTAGCTTCATGCAAACGTTTGGCTTCTTGGTACTTGAATTTGCCGAAGTCCATGATGCGGACTACAGGTGGCACAGCAGTAGGAGCAATTTCCACCAAATCGGTTTCTTTCTCTTCTGCTAAAGCCAAGGCTTCACTCAACTTAACTACGCCGATGGGTTCACCATCCATTCCAATCAGACGCACTTCAGGGGCAGTAATTTCCCGATTTATGCGCTGCGATTTATCAGTAGCGATCTTCTTAATTCCTTTAAAAAAACAATAAAAACCATTCCACCCCTAGCTAGGCTCGGGTCCGACTTTCTGGGAAATATCCTGCTGGAGTCGGGCAACGAAGGCATCAAGAGGCATTACGCCTAAATCCACTCCGCCACGGGCACGAACGGCCACCGAATTACTTTCAGCCTCTTTATCGCCAACAACTAGCAAAAATGGGATCTTCTGTAATGCGTGCTCGCGTATTTTATACGTAATTTTCTCATTCCGCAAATCCGATTCGACTCTAAACCCTTGTTTTTTCAGAGATTGCTGCACTTGTTGTGCGTATGCAGCAGAATTTCCGGAGATATTGAGGACTACCGCCTGGGTCGGAGCAAGCCAAACAGGCATGTTTCCAGCATGATTTTCAATCAAAATACCGATAAAACGCTCTAAAGAGCCCACGATTGCTCTGTGGAGCATCACTGGCGCCTTGCGGGTGTTCTCTTCAGTAACGTATTCCGCACCTAAACGGGCTGGCATTGAGAAATCCACTTGAATGGTGCCGCACTGCCAAGTGCGTCCAATGGAGTCTTTGAGGTGATATTCGATCTTGGGGCCATAAAAAGCACCCTCGCCTGGCAATTCTTCCCATTCCTGACCAGAAGCCGTTAAAGCACCCCGTAAGGCATCCTCCGCTTTATCCCAAATGGCATCATCGCCAACCCGTTTAGCCGGGCGTAATGCCAACTTAACAGCCACCTCAGTAAAGCCAAAATCCTGATAAACCTCACGGACCGCCTTATCAAAAGCTGCAACTTCAGATTGAATCTGATCTTCTGTACAGAAAATATGGCCATCGTCTTGCGTAAAACCACGCACACGCATCAAACCATGCAGCGCACCTGATGGCTCATTACGGTGACACTGACCGAACTCCCCGTAACGTAATGGCAATTCACGATAGCTGTGTAAGCCGGAGTTAAAAATCTGCACGTGTCCTGGGCAGTTCATCGGCTTTAATGCGTAAGCGCGATTCTCTGACTCGGTCGTAAACATGTTTTCTTTGTAGTTATCCCAGTGGCCGGATTTTTCCCACAGACCACGATCCAAAATTTGGGGGGCCTTTACTTCCTGATAACCTTCGCGTTGGTAAACGCGACGCATGTATTGCTCTACCTCTTGCCAAATTGCCCAGCCCTTTGGATGCCAGAAAATAAGGCCAGGTGCCTCTTCTTGAAAATGAAATAAATCAAGCAACTTGCCTAGGCGACGATGATCACGCTTCTCCGCTTCCTCAAGCATCGTGAGATAAGCATCTTGATCTTCCTTCTTGAGCCAAGCGGTGCCATAGATCCGTTGCAGCATTTCATTCTTGCTATCACCACGCCAATAAGCACCAGCAAGCTTCATCAGCTTAAATACCTTGAGCTTTCCAGTAGAGGGCACATGGGGGCCGCGGCATAAGTCAGTGAATTTACCCTCTGCATACAAAGAGACATCCTCGCCCTGCGGGATGCTAGCGATAATTTCTGCTTTGTAGTGCTCACCTTGGTCTTTGAAGAATTGCACAGCCTCATCACGCGGCATCACTGTACGAATCACTGGCTCATCTTTCTTGGCAAGCTCAGCCATTTTCTTTTCTAGCACTACTAAATCTTCTGGTGTAAATGGGCGATGAAACGAAAAGTCATAGTAAAAACCGTTGTCGATTACTGGGCCAATAGTCACTTGTGCTTCAGGAAATAATTCTTTGACAGCGTAAGCTAATAAATGCGCTGTAGAGTGACGCACAATTTCCAGTGCCTCAGGGCTTTTGTCAGTGATGATGCCGAGTTGACTATCTTTGTCGATCACAAAACTCGCATCTACCATCTTGCCGTCTACGATGCCACCTAAAGCCGCTTTAGCAAGACCACTCCCGATGCTTTGCGCAACATCAATGACGCGCACAGGAGCATCAAACTCTCGTTTTGATCCATCGGGTAGAGTAACTACAGGCATGTCTGCTCCATCTCTTTAATATTGCGTCAATTCACTGATTTGCTACATAACATCTACCAAAAAGAAAGCGCGGGAGCTTTTCGGCAACCGCGCACTTTTTGGGTCTTTATTCGTTGGTAGGCTCGATTGGACTCGAACCAACGACCCCCACCATGTCAAGGTGGTGCTCTAACCAGCTGAGCTACGAGCCTATATAGCCCTAGAGTTTATCACCGGCGGCGTACCTGCGTGACACCTTTGACCTCTTCCAAGCTGTTTTGCACCAGTCTTAAGGCTTCAGAGTCCTTAATTTCAACGGTTAGGAGGATTTGGGCTAAGCCTTTTTTGACAGACTTACGTAAATCGATGACATGAACGCCTTGTCTGGTCAAAATTTCAAACAGCTCACGCATTAACTCCGGGCGATCTAATCCAGTGACCGCTAAATCGGCTGGAAATACCCGTTTACTGTCATTGTTTACTGGCGCCTCTAAACCTGAATCATTCCATGCCGTCTGAATAACCCGCTCTGGAGCTCTCTCTAAAAGCCCTCTAAACGTTTTACAAGAGCGCCGATGAATGGATACACCCCTACCCTGGGTCACAAAACCTGCAATTGCATCAGGTGGAACTGGTCTACAGCAACGCGCTAATTGCGTGAGTAAAGAGTCCACCCCGACCACCAACACATCACCTGCTTGACCGTGCTTGCGCGTACTTTGCCTGAGAATAATTTCTGGAGGAGCTATGGTAGTTTTTGGTTCAAGCTTTAGCTCTGACTTTGATTCAAGCGCTTTAGTCCCCGCCTCCTCACCATCCAATGCATTAAACCAAGCGCGGACTCTCGTGCGTGCCCGACTTGAGCGCAAATAATTGCGCCCAGGACTAATCCAATCTCGCGAGGGGCCGCCATGCTTCACTGCAATAATTTCAATTGTCTGACCGTTTTGTAGTGGTGTATCTAATGGCACCATCGCCCCATCGACTCGAGCGCCACGACAACGATGCCCTAAGTCGGTATGTACAGCATAAGCAAAATCGATTGGCGAAGAACCTTTCTCTAGTGAAATCACCTTACCCAAGGGAGTGAGCACATAAATATGATCATCAATTTCGTGATGCTTGAGTTGCTCCCAAGCGTCCTCTTTCCAAGAAATCAACTGTCTTGCCCAAGCAATTTGCCGTTCATACGCTACCGCTGCACTATGGGTACCCGTTTGGTGAGCGGGATTTTCTATGCCAGACGATTGCAAATGGGCAGGCTTATTTTTAGCTGGAGTAGCTAGCCCAATATAAGCACCCTCTTTATAGCGCCAGTGGGCAGCTAAACCATACTCCGCCTGTTGATGCATTTGCCGTGTGCGGACCTGAATTTCAAATGCAGTGCCATGCTCATCCATCACAACGGTATGTAGAGACTGGTAACCATTGGGTTTAGGTCTTGCAATGTAATCATCAAACTCACGTGGCACAGGCTGCCAGATGTTGTGCACTAATCCCAAAATGGCGTAGCAAGATTTGACGTCTTCCACTAGCACTCTAAAAGCGCGGACGTCATATAGACTGGCAAAATCCAAAGACTTGCCCTGCATTTTTTTCCAGATACTGTAAATATGCTTCGGGCGACCTTGCACCTCTCCTGTTATGTGTGCAGCGCTGAGCTCTTGCTCAAGGCGAGCAACAATATGAGCAATAAATGTCTCACGCTCCAATCGCTTGCCATCGAGCATCTTGGCAATCTCGCGATAGTCTTCTGGGGATAAAACTCGGAAGGCAAGATCCTCCATTTCCCACTTCATTTGCCAAATACCCAAACGATTAGCAAGACTTGCATCGATATTGAGAATCTCTTGTGCCCATGCTTTAGGCATGGCAATCTTTTCTTGCGTGATCCAACGCAGTGTTTGTAGACGTGAGGCAAGATAGATCAACACCACCCGCAGATCATCGCCAAATGCTAATAGCATCTTCCTGAGCATTTCCTCCTGCCCAGAAATAGTCAATCCACCATCATTGCGAACCAATTTAGCTTGGGCTTGGCGAAGACCTCGGTAACCAATTAATAACTTTGCCGGTTCCTCACCGAGTAATTTGATCAGCGCTTCTCGACCGAGAGTACGAGCAATATTTTCTGCAGCAGTTAATGTCGCTTCATCTAGATGCAATATTTGAAGAATATTGAGAACACCAGCAGCATGATTTGGTGCTGGCTCACCATACCAGCCATCAACTACTTTGAACCCCTCAGATGCATTCGTAGTATTTGACATGAATGCATTAATCCCTAGCTAAAGAATTCTTTTGCCAAAGCAATCTGCTCTGCCTTCACAAAAGCGGGTGCATGCCCTACTCCAGGAATTTCGATACTCCGAATATGGGGATTTTGCTTGCACATCTCAGCGACTGTTTTTGCAGACAATAAATCGGAATCACCACCACGCACCACTAACATTGGGATACGAATTTGCTTGAAAGCATGCCACATTGCCATCTCTCCCGCTTTTGCCATGATGGGATTGACTGAGGCAAATGGTACGGAGATATCTGGGTCGTAATGCAAGCCCCACACACCTGCTTTTTGGGACAACATAGGGCCGTTATAAATCTCCCACTCCTCTGGCGTATGACTGCCAAATGATGCGCAGATCTCATTTAAACGCTGTAGAGCTTCTGCGCGATTGCTATAGCTAAAAGGCTGGCCAACGTAAGAACCTAAGCGCTTGATTGCTTCAGGCTCAATCCGTGGACCTACATCATTGATCAACATACGGCGGATTGGATTGTTGGGCATAGATGCATACACCATACCGATCAAGCCTCCCATCGAAGTGCCAAACCAATCTACTTGATTAACTCTCAGTTGCTTGATGAGACAAGCCATGTCCGCTACGTATTGAGGAACTGCATAGAGCATCGGATTTTTCAGCCAATCAGAATCTCCGCGACCCACTACATCAGGACATACAACGTAATAATCTCCACACATCGCCTCAGCCAGGGTTTTGAAATCACTTCCACGTCTAGTTAGTCCGTGTACACAAACTAGCACTTTGGGGTTGCTGGGATTACCCCAGGCGTGGTAAGCCATACGATGAGGACCATCCGGGCTCGTGCACTCTACATAGAAGGTATCGCCTTGATGATTGACTTGATTGCTGTTGGCCGTGTTTACCTTGTCATTGAGTGACGCATCATGGGTATGTTCATCGATACCCCCAGCCTCCTCAGGCTGCAGGGTCACATGATCAATGCCATGCTTATTGAGCAACATGGTATTAATACGTGACATGATTTGCGGCCAGTCATTCATGCGCTCAATTTCAATATGACCAATCAGCGCTGGAAAACTGGGAGTCATCTCCCATACATGAAGATCATGCACTGCAAGAACGCCGGGTACTTTTTTAAGATCATTGCCCACTTGCAGGTAATCAATATGCAGTGGCACACCTTCCATCAAGAAGTGATATGACTCACGCAAGATCGAAAAAGTGGACTTCAGAATTAGTAAAGATACAAAAATGGATAGCAGCGCATCAGCTGGCATCCAGCCTGTAAATTGAATAATCAGACCAGCAACTAAGGCGCCTACAGATCCTAACAAGTCTCCCATCACATGCACCAATGCAGCACGGGTATTAACGCTTTTCTTATCATGAGATAAAACCCAAGCAACAATGATGTTCATCAGCAAACCAACAGCTGCAACTACCGTAACCGTCAGACCATCTACCTGATGTGGTGTAAAAAATCGGCTTGATGCTTCGATCACGATCCAAACAACTAGACCCAGCATCGCAATACCGTTTACAAATGCTGCTAGGGCTTCTGCGCGACCAAATCCAAATGAATGCTTAGCTGACGGTGGGCGTCTGGCAATAAATTGCGCTAAAAGCGCTAAACCAAGCGCGGCAGAATCGGTCACCATATGACCAGCATCGGAAAGCAGTGCCAGTGATCCTGCAAAGTAAGCTGCTGCTAGCTCTACCCCAGAAAATCCTAAAGTAAGAACTAACGCGATCAGCAATAAGTTTTGATTAGAGACTTCTTTGCGATGTGAGTGTTTTGCATCCCCTTTTTTATGGGCATGCAGTGAAAGGTCTTCAGCACTCATGAATAGATCATCAGAAAAAGAAATGGGGTCATCTTGACCCCATTATTTCACTATCTCATTAAAAGGGTTAAAAACCTGTTGTATCAACAGGGGCACCCGTCTTAGCGATGACCTCTTCTTTGGTAACACCTGGGGCTAATTCCACCAACTTCAAGCCTTTGGGTGTGATGTCTAGGACACAAAGATCAGTAATGATGCGGCTGATGACGCCCACCCCAGTTAAAGGCAAAGTGCACTGCGGCAAAATTTTCAATTCTTCCGTACCATCCTTTTTCTTGGCAACATGCTCCATCAAAACCACCACATGCTTAACGCCGGCTACCAAGTCCATGGCGCCGCCCATGCCCTTGACCATCTTTCCAGGAATCATCCAGTTTGCTAAATCACCATGCTCACTCACTTGCATCGCGCCTAAGATTGCAATGTTGATTTTTCCTCCGCGAATCATTCCAAAGGAATCTGCAGAAGAAAAGATGGAGGAGCCTGGCAATGTTGTAATCGTCTGCTTACCAGCATTAATTAAATCGGCATCAATGGTTTCTTCCGTTGGAAACGGCCCAATACCCAAGAGTCCATTCTCTGATTGAAGCCATACTTCCATTCCTTCTGGTACATGATTGGCCACCAAGGTAGGCATACCAATACCTAAATTAACGTAGTAACCATCTTTTAATTCTTTAGCAGCACGCGCTGCCATTTCATCTCTATTCCAAGGCATATCGATCTTCCTAAATATTCTGTTCAGTAAGCTGCTAGTTAAGCTGCGGATAAGGTACGTTGCTCAATGCGCTTTTCAGGCGTGGTATTGAGCACCAGGCGATTCACATAAATACCTGGTGTATGAATCTCATCGGGGTCCAATTCACCGTTCTCGACAATCTCTTCCACTTCTGCAACGGTAATCTTGCCAGCCATCGCCACTACGGGATTAAAGTTACGAGCGGTGTAGCGATAAATTAAATTACCTGACTTATCTGCTTTCCATGCCTTGACCAAAGAAATGTCAGAAACGATAGCGCGTTCCATGATGTATTTCTCGCCATCAAATTCTTTTTCTTCTTTACCTTCAGCCACTAAAGTACCTACACCGGTTTTGGTATAGAAAGCAGGAATGCCACAACCACCAGCACGTAATTTTTCTGCCAAGGTACCTTGTGGAGTAAATTCCAACTCCAACTCACCGGCCAAGAACTGACGCTCAAACTCTTTGTTTTCACCAACATAAGAGGCAACCATCTTTTTAACTTGGCGAGAATTTAATAAAAGTCCCAAGCCAAAACCATCAACACCCGCATTATTGGCAATCGCTGTTAAGTTTTGAGCACCCAAATCTTTCACAGCCTGAATTAAGGCCTCAGGGATTCCACAAAGACCAAAACCGCCAACAGCGATCTTTTGTCCATCTTTTAAGATGTCCCGCAGGGCATCGACTGCTGATGGGTAAGTTTTATTCATACATTTGTCCTAATTTAATTGCCAAAAGGGTAAAAAAGTAATCATAACGCTTTGAGCATCCAAACCCTTTAGCAATAGGCGGCGGAGTGATTTCTGGCACTTAGATCTAAACTAAGCGGATACCTTGCTGCAATAAACGCCTCGAAAATGCTGAAAATTGTCGAAAATAGCAAAAGCGCCCTATTTTTAAGAAATCTCGGAGAAATGCAATGAATTCCCAGGAATTGCTCGAACAGTTTGGACCTAGAGAATCCATGGACTATGACTTGGTCATTGTCGGTGGTGGGCCAGCAGGTCTATCTGCAGCGATTAGAGCAAAGCAGTTGGCCAATGAGTCAGGTCGCGAGATCAGCGTGTGCATCCTGGAAAAAGGCTCTGAAATCGGAGCTCATATTCTTTCCGGCGCGGTGATGGATCCTAAGGCGCTAAATGAGCTTTTCCCCAACTGGAAAGAGTTGGGCGCACCACTCAAAACCGAAGTTACGCAAGATCAATTTTTGTTTTTGACTAAAGACAATTCCTACCAAGTCCCCAATTGGATACTGCCTCACTGCTTTAAGAATGAAGGCAATTACATTGTCAGCTTAGCCAATGTCACCCGCTGGCTTGGTCAACAAGCTGAGAATCTTGGTGTAGAAATTTTTCCTGGTTTTCCTGCAGCAGAAATTTTGTACAACGAGCAAGGCGCTGTCTGCGGCGTCATCACCGGCGCCATGGGCTTGGATAAGGAAGGTAATCCAACAGACCAGTTTCAACTGGGCATGGAGTTACGCGCCAAATACACCCTCTTTGCCGAAGGCTCCCGCGGTCACCTTGGTAAACAACTCATCTCCCAATTTGCTTTAGACAAAAATGCTGATCCCCAAAGTTACGCGATTGGCATTAAAGAGCTCTGGGAGGTAGAACCCTCCAAGAGTAAGCCCGGCCTTGTTGTACATACCGCAGGATGGCCATTGGAGAGCGACACTTATGGAGGCTCCTTTCTCTACCATCTTGGCGACAATTTAGTCGCTGTGGGTTTGGTTGTTGGTCTCTCCTATAAGAATCCCTATCTCTCTCCTTTTGAAGAGTTCCAACGCTATAAATTACATCCCAAAATCCGGGAAACTTTTGAAGGCGGCAAACGGATCGCTTATGGGGCTCGCGCCCTCACCGCTGGAGGCTTAAATAGCCTTCCACAAACAGTCTTTCCAGGCGGAGCCTTAATTGGTTGCGATGCAGGCTTCTTAAATGCTTCGCGTATCAAAGGTAGTCACGCCGCCATCAAAACTGGCATGCTGGCTGCGGAGGCAGCTGTAGCAGCTCTTAATGAAAATCGCTCTGCAGATGTCCTAGCTGCCTATCCGAATGCATTCAAAAACAGTTGGCTTTACACAGAACTCAATCAAGCCCGCAACTTCAAGCCTTGGATGTCTAAGGGCTTATATCTTGGCACCATCATGGTGGGCTTAGAGCAAAAACTATTGGGCGGCAATATGCCATGGACGGTGCATTTAAAACATGCAGATCATGAATGCTTAGAGCCTGCATCTCAACATCAGCCTATCGACTATCCAAAACCAGATGGCAAGATTACTTTTGATCGACTCTCATCGGTATTTATTTCCAATACCAATCATGCTGAGAATCAGCCAGTTCACTTAACGCTGAAAGATGCATCGGTTCCAGTCAATCTCAATCTCAAAACCTATGCAGGTCCAGAGCAACGTTACTGCCCTGCGGGTGTCTATGAGTATGTGGAGAAAGATGGTCAACCCTCACTGCAGATTAACTCCCAAAACTGCGTGCATTGCAAAACGTGTGATATCAAAGATCCTAGCCAAAACATTATCTGGATAACACCAGAAGGTGGCGGCGGACCGAATTACGCCTCAATGTAAGCAATCAGATGGATTGATGACGGGGGCGTAATTTTCCAATGGCCATACCTGCCAAGCCACAGGCCAAAGCGGACATTACAAAAACATTGCGCGGCAGTGTTGCGTCCCATAACCATCCAGCAACAATACCGCCAAGAGTGCCTCCTAAGCCATACGAGACTGTCGCCATCAAGGCTTGACCACGCGCCTGAAGTGGACCGGTAAACCAACGTTGCAATAGCTTAGTAGCTGCACTGTGATGTGCGGCAAACGTGCCAGCATGCATGATCTGAGCCAAAATCAGAACCCATGTCAACGGGAAAAAAGCAATCAATGCAAAACGAATCACGCCAATTCCAAAAGCCATTTGTAGAACCACTTCAGGGTCTAAACGGCTGAGCACTTTACTTTGAAAGTAGAAAAAGATTACTTCAGCAAAAACACCTAAAGCCCAAAACAAGCCAATTTGAAATTTGTTGTAGCCCAAGTCCGCCAAATATAGAGAATAAAAAACATATAAGGCGGCATGCGCAAAGATCATAAAAAATCCAGAGATTAAAAACCAGCGCACATCCGGATTAAATAAGACAACGAGCAACTCGCCCTTCACCATCTTGCGGCGCTCCATCTTGGGCTCATGTAATTTAAAGGTAACCACTGCCAGGAAAATCAACACAATAGAGCCCACTATAGGATAGAGCTCGATACCTTTACTCTGAAACAACTCACCTGCAAAAAGAACCATGGCGATAAAACCAATTGATCCCCATAAACGTAGGCGTCCATAACGTTTATCAAAAGAATTGTCTTTAAAGAGTGCATGCACAGTAGCAGACTCGCCCAAAGGCATCAGGCTACTTAAGATGGTATGAAGTACAAACATCCATACAAAGAACGCCATATAGCTTTTGAGAAAAAAGATACAGAGAAAAACCAAAGCAGCTAAACAGGCGCAAAAACGAATGATGCCAATGCGATTAGAAAGGTAGTCTGATAACCATCCCCAGGAAAAAGGACCAACGATGCGAGTAATTTGCAGCATGGACATCAAGACAGCAATCTCGATGACGCTAAATCCCCGATCTAGAAAAAATAAACTGGCGAATGGGGAAACTAAACCAACGTAAGCAAAATATAAAAAGAAAAAGGACCCGAAGGCCCAACGCACTGATGGTGTCATTTTCTTTTTCTAAAAATTACGTCTGCAAATTAGTCTGAAGCAGAGCCAGGACGCGCTGCAGGAATGGGGGGAACTGCATGCTGGACATCACCACACTGAGCGCGATGGCGTAACACATGATCCATCACAACCAAAGCGAGCATCGCTTCAGCAATCGGGGTTGCACGAATACCAACACAAGGATCGTGACGACCTTTTGTTTGAACGGCAATCGGCTTGCCGTCTAAGTCAACAGACTGCTTGGGGCTTAAGATACTCGAAGTTGGCTTGATCGCAATCGAGACCCGCAAGTCTTGGCCCGTACTAATTCCACCTAAGGTGCCGCCAGCATTGTTGCTAGCAAAGCCATCAGGGAAAAGCTCATCGCCGTGCTCGCTACCGCGCTGTGCAACTGACTGAAAGCCTGCACCAATCTCAACACCCTTCACTGCATTGATACCCATCATCGCATGCGCGATATCAGCATCCAATTTATCAAAAAGAGGCTCGCCCAAGCCAATAGGAACATTACGGGCACGCACCTCAATCTTGGCACCGCATGAATCCCCTGCTTTGCGCAGAGCATCCATGTAGGCTTCTAGTTCTGGCACGATTTCTGTGTTTGCCGCAAAAAAGGGATTGGTTTCAATCAGCGAAGCATCCTGAAATGGAATCTTGATTTCACCTAGCTGACTCATGTAACCATAAAACTGGGTGCCATATTTTTCATGCAACCACTTCTTTGCAATCGCTGCAGCCGCAACAACGGGGGCAGTTAGCCTCGCTGAAGAACGACCACCACCGCGGGGATCACGCAAGCCATATTTGTAATGGTAGGCATAGTCCGCATGACCAGGCCTGAATGTTTGCAAAATATTGCCGTAGTCTTGACTGCGCTGATCCGTATTGCGAATCAACAGCCCAATGGGAGCGCCAGTGGTTTTGCCTTCGTAAACACCTGACAGAATCTCCACCCGATCGGCTTCCTGTCGTTGAGTAACGTGACGAGAAGTTCCTGGCTTGCGACGATCTAAATCAAGCTGCAAATCCGCTTCACAGAGAGACATTCCTGGAGGGCAGCCATCAACAACAGCGCCAATCGCGGGACCATGGGATTCACCAAAAGTGGTGACCGTAAAGAGAAGGCCTAGAGTATTTCCTGACATACCGACATTATGTCATCTGTCAGTGTGGGAGCGCTAGATAGCGATTTTGGTCTATGGTGCAGCTTTTTCGGACTCTTCTGGCCAATCACGAATGTAGGCCTTGAGCATTGAGTTTTCAAAATCTTGAGCCTCAACGACAGATTTGGCAACATCGTAAAAGGAAATCACACCCATCAACACTTTTTGGTCCATCACCGGCAAGTAGCGCGCATGGTCAACTAACATCATGCGACGAACCTCATCGATCTCAGTTTCCATGCTGCATGTCAGGGGCTTGGCATTCATGACGGATTGCACTTTTAAATCGTCGAGCGTACCGTGGTGCTTGGCCAATGCAGCAATCACCTCGCGGAAGGTCAACATTCCCACCAGCTTGTCATACTCCATGACAACTAGAGAGCCAATATCATGCTCGCTCATCACCAGGACGGCGGTTTGCAACGCAGTATCTGGTGATACCGTATAGAGCGTACTGCCTTTGACTCTGAGTATGTCGCAAACTTTCATTTCATCTCCAGCAATGGGTTAACTACCAACACAATATATTCTCAAGACCCTATGGAATCAAGGAAGAAATACGCTCTATTAGTAACGAATAACCCTAATGACCCCACTGCGGATATTGGGCAGGTTCGCCACTAGAACGGCTCCAGCGAGGGTTATCCACCAAGTGAGGTAGATCCAGGTCAGCGCCAGAGGAAAGATTGCAAAGGCACCATATACCGTTTTGTAAAAAGCGACATTGGTTAAAAATAAGCCAAAGCCAAATTTCATTAACTCAAAGGTTAAAGCAGCAAAGAATGCCCCAGTAAAGGCATCACTCCACTGAATTTTGGCGTAAGGCAGGTATTTGTAAGCTACTGTAAAAACCGCAAAGGCTAACAATATTGGGGCAATAGTGGCAACCAATCCCAAACCAAAGCCCAATGACTCGGTCCACCCCTCTGCAGCCCCCAAAAGACGGCCACTTAAGTAGGTGCCAATACCCAGCAAAATTGGTCCCAAAATGGTGGCAGCTGAGTAAATAGCAACTTTTTTCAATATTGGGCGCTTTTGGGTGAGCTGAAAAATCTGGTTAAAAGCACTTTCAATCACAGCAAGCGTCATGATGGTCGTAATAACTAAGCCCAGCAAACCGATCAAGGTTAGCCCCTTGGCCTGTGATGAGAATTGATTGAGGTAATTAAAAACCTGCTGATTAATACCCCCGGGCATATAGGTATCAAGTAACCAGGTCTGAAAGGCATCTTTTATGCGGATTACGCTGGGCAGATAACCAATCAAAATAGAGGCTACCGTCAACATGGGGACTAAAGCCAAGGTGGTAGTAAATGCCAGACTAGCGGCTACCTGCTTGAGATTGAGGCCACGATTACGCTCCCAGATCTCTTTTGCCAGAGCGCGCCATAATTGAGGATTGCGTATCAGTTGCATTGTCCACATCATAAAAGATTAGAGAAGAATATGAGCCAAGCCGATATCCTAGTTTTGTACTACTCACGTTACGGTGCTACCCGAGACTTGGCTCGTCTTATTGCTGAGGGTATTGAGAGCGTCCCTGGCGCCAACGCCAGATTACGAACTGTGCCCGCAATATCGACGGTTTGCGAAGCTACCGAACCCGCCGTACCGAAAGATGGTGCGCCTTATGTGGAATACGCCGACTTAAAAGAATGTATCGGCTTGGCTTTAGGATCTCCCACCCGTTTTGGCAATATGGCTGCGCCCATGAAATATTTTTGGGATGGCAGCTCTTCTGAGTGGCTTAATGGTGCCTTAATCGGTAAACCAGCCTGTGTATTTACCAGCACGGGTAGCCTCCATGGCGGCCAAGAAAGCACCCTTTTAACAATGATGATTCCGCTATTGCATCACGGCATGATCATCATGGGCATCCCTTATAGCGAAGCGGATCTCATGAGCACCACTACTGGCGGCAGCCCTTATGGTCTGACCCACCTGGCGCATGCTGATGGTCGAGCGCCGATTAGCGCTGAAGAGCAACGCTTAGCCAAGGCTCAAGGCAAACGCTTGGCACAAACGGCTCTTAAACTCATTCAGGGATAAATATGATGTTTACAGGCTGGCGCAATAAAGACCCCTATCAACTCATCGCAACAGCTGCCTTTGTGGACCTGTTTATTCTTTGTATTGCCTGGGAATGGTTTATCTCACCTTTGCGACCTGGCGGCTCATGGCTCATTTTGAAGGCAATACCACTCTTATTTGCAATACCCGGTCTTTGGCGTGGCAATGTTTACACCATGCAATGGGCCTCCATGTTGGTTTTGCTCTACGTTACGGAAGGGCTCGTACGGATTTTGGAAACCGGGGCCAATTTTTGGATGGCCGTCCTTGAAACTAGCATCGGAACCATTGGATTTGTTTGTCTACTGATGTACCTTAAACCCATCAAGGCTAGAGCCAAAAAGTTGGCAAAAGAGCGTTCTGCACAGGAAAAAACATCTTAAATTGAATCTTGGGCGGGGAAAAATCCCCATTTTGGCCAAATTCAGGCAATTTATTTAAAAAATTGTGTATTTCCTGTCATCTCAGCCTGTTTTCTAGGCGTTGTATGCCCATGGAGGTGACAAAAATGTCAACAAGACTAAAACGCTGGGCCCGTGCAGTTCAACAAATTGATCTTTCCAAGAAGGCAGACCCTGAAGTAGCTGTCGGCTATCTCGATAGCAAATACCGCGATATCGCGTGGCGCTATATCCGAATCTTGGGTTTTGAACGCACCATCAGCTTCATGGCTAGCAATAACTTCCATCCAGAATAAGTCCGGATCCCAATCCTACCCATTCACCCCAGATCATTGCTGTCTGGGGTTTTGTGTTTCCGGGCCACTAAAAACCCAAAAAGCCAATAGAAAGACTGCCAAAGCCGCGCATGAGCCAGAGAATAAAAAGGCAGATTGCGGGCTAACGGATTCATATAGCCAGCCAAAAATCAGGGATGCTGGCAAGAGCATGAAACCCGATACCAAGTTAAACCATCCGAAGGCAGTCCCCGCCATCCCCTTGCTTGCTAAATCTGCCACCAATGCCTTCTCCACCCCTTCAGTCGCGGCCTTAAACAAACCGTAAATAGCAAAGAGTCCAAAAAGCATCGTAATCGACAAGCCAGAGAAACTCATCGCAACGTAAAAGAAAGTAAATGCGAGCCAAGCAATCAGAATGAAATGCTGACGCTTAAAGCGATCCGAGAGCGCTGAGAGCGGTGTTCCAAATAGAGTGGTGATCAAGGAGATTGCCGCCCAAAGCAATGGAATCTGCTCTTGTGGCACACCCAGTTCTCGAGCCCTTAGAAGTAAAAACATATCCGATGAATTTGCTAAGGCAAAAATACCTGCAGCCAAAATGTAGCGTCTAAATTCTGGAGGCAATCCTTGCATTGACCAAGAAAATGCAGGCACCACTATCCGCTTCTCAGCGCTGGGCTCTCTGAGGCACAGTGACAAACTAACAGTCACAAACGCCGGCACGATGGCCCATAAAAAAATATCTTTTAGCGGAACATTCCAAGAAAGTAAAAAAGCAGCAATCAGTGGGCCCAATACCGCACCTGCATTATCCATAGATCGATGCAGACCAAAAGTAATACCTCTTTGATTGGGGGGCACGCTTTCGGCTAATAAAGCATCGCGGGGTGAAGTTCTCAAGCCCTTACCCAAGCGATCAGTGAAACGAATACAGAGGACCCAAAACCAAGAGCTTGCAAAGGCGATCAATGGCCTACCAATTCCCGCCAGCAAATATCCAATCACAATCCAAGGCTTGGTTTTTTTAGTACGATCAACAATTACTCCAGAAACCAGCTTAAAGATACTAGAGCTCGCTTCAGCAATACCCTCGATTAATCCCAAAGCCTTAGGTCCAGCCATCAATACCGTAACCAGATAAAGCGGCATCAGTGGATACAACATTTCACTAGCGGCATCATTCACAAAACTAATGAGGCCAATGAGCCAAACTGTTCGAGGTAATGAAAACAAGGTTTTAAACATGTCAACTCAATGTAGCATCAAAAGTCAAAGCCCAACAAATAATGAGCAATAACTGTCATAATCGCTTGAAACAAGATGCAATAAAACGTAGCATCAAAGATTAATGTGTGGCGATTTGAAAAAATCACAATCTTTCTTACCTTCTATAAAGGAATTCATCATGAGTCAAAAAAAATTAGTGAAGCAAATGTTAAAAAAATTAGACAAGTTGGAAGCCGAGAGAGAAAAGCTGATCGATAAACTCGCTAAGGCCTTAGACAAGCTGGAGAAAAAAACTCCCGCTAAAAAAGTTACTGCAAAGAAGTCTCCAGCTAAGAAAACGGCTGTGAAAAAAGTAGCGGCTAAGAAAGCTCCTGCGAAAAAGGCTGTAGCTAAGAAGGCTCCTGCAAGAAAAGCACCAGCTAAAAAAGCGGTAGCTAAGAAGGCTCCTGCTAAATCAGTAAGCCCTGCACCTGCTGCTTAAGACATTCACTTTTATGGAAGCTGCCCGTGAGTAAATCCATCATCCCCGAAGATACTTACGAGGCAGATCTCCGCCTTTTACAAATTGAACTTGTTAAGTTGCAGCACGAGATCATCAAAAAAGGTCAACGCCTCTTAGTCATTTTTGAGGGCCGTGATGCAGCCGGAAAAGATGGCAGCATCAAAAGTATTACTGAGAACCTTAGCCCCAGAGATACCCGAGTGATCGCCCTGGGCAAGCCTTCGGCAGCCGAAGAGGGTGAATGGTATTTTCAAAGATACGTTGCACAACTACCGGGTGCTGGTGAAACTGCCCTCTTTAATCGCAGTTGGTATAACCGGGCTGGCGTAGAGAGAGTCATGGGCTTTTGTACTAATGCACAGTACAAACAGTTTATGGATACGGTCAATGATTTTGAGTCCTTATTAGTACACTCTGACACCATCATCATTAAATACTATTTAGACATCTCTAAAGAAGAGCAAGCTAAAAGATTAAAAGATCGAGAAAAAGATCCCTTGAAGCAATGGAAAATTAGTCCGATTGATCAGCAGGCACAAAAGAAATGGGACGCATACTCAAAATCACGTGATCAGATGCTCATGCACACAAACACAGCCGATGCACCCTGGACAGTGATCAGCGCAAACGATAAAAAACTAGCGCATCTCAATCTCATTCGGGATCTGTTGTCGCGAATGGACTACTCCAAGAAAGATAAAAAGCTTCTCAAAGTAGATTCAGCAGTGGCAATCACTTGGCCATCAGACTCCAAGAAATTGCCAAAGCTCTATAAATAGACTAACGAGCTGCTTTCTGAATTTGGGCTACTGTTAGATAGCCTTTGTTATCCGAATCGATATAACTAAAATGGTCGTAAATACGAGGCATGCAGCCTTTTGCCTCTTCTGGCGTTAGCTTGCCATCTTTATTGGTATCGCATTTAGCAAAACGTTCAGCAATTTCTTGATTCTTAGAAGCGCTATCCGCAATAGAAGGGAACGGCAGCAACAAGACTGCTGCAGCCCCTGCCATACAAATGCTTTGGAATATTGTTCGCACGAACGGCTTATCTAGAAGCTGTAGCTCTTGGATCTGCAGAGGTCTCTAAAGCAACGCGAACGACCTTTTTAGCCATCGCTACAAAAGATTCAACCGATCCCCCGCCCGTCCTGAAAGACTCACCTTGTATTGTTACCAATCCTTCGCCAATCACCTCTTTGGATTGGCTATCGGTAATTTTGCTCTCAACTACCATGGCTGGAGTTTTGGAGTTCACGCCACCAGCGTAAGCTGCTGCATTCATTGCGAGACCAATTGGAGTGAAATTCCATGGTTGTAGGCTATCTGTTGAACTCTCGGCACCAGTAATACCGACTGAGATACGCGCTACACCAGGTCCAGGCTGAGTCACAATTTTGATATTGCCACGACTATTGACTGCACTGACCATGGAATCTTGCAAAGCAATTTTTGCCTGATTGATCGCTTCGGGTGTAATTTCTTTAGTGGCATTTTGATTTAGATAAATTGGATCCAAAATGACGGCAGTGTAGGTGCCAGGATTAACCCCCGCTTTACGATATCTCCAAATACGGGTATCCGATGCACTGGTAGAAATTGGCACCAGCACAGAATAGTTTGGCAAGAAACCAGATTTAGGCATTGGCTCACTAGCCAATTTAGGGGTATTGCTACAAGCTGCCAACAGCGCAGTCACAGAAATTGCAGCAACTAAAGTACCTAATTTTTTCATTTGATTTCCCTTGAAATGGTTGGTCTGTTTCATATTAGCCTTTGGGCTAGTTTTAGCCATCATACCTTGTTGAAATGAAGAAGGCATTTTTGCTACTTATGGGGCTGGGCATGGCATTAAAGCGCCAGACTTTTGATGCAAACTAGGCTTGCACTCTACCGGTGCAGCCAAGGGCTTTACAAGACTTGACTGAGAAATTGCAGTTGACCCAGAAGCGGACTCCCGGGTGGGTGCCGGGGCTTTTGTATTCAGCGCAGGAATCGACCTATAAAACTCTTTGTCCGAACCCGGACAAGGCATCAGCGCCCCTGTTTTGGGATTGATCTGCGATTTGCATTGCGGGTCAGCTTGCAAACGCGCCTCCAACTTATCTGCCGAGCAGGCCACTAAAGTGCCCAGAGAAATTAATGTGATCAGAATGCTGCGGGCTTGTCTATTGTTCATCTGAATCATTCTAGGCTAAACCCGAGACTCTGAATAGTGGCAATATAGCGTCATTCATCACGCTCAAACTAAAAGGAATAATCATGAATAAAGAGGCATTTGAAAAAGGCTTAAAAACCCGTCGTGAGGTATTAGGTGCAGAGTATGTCGACAACTCCATTAAAAATGCAGATGCATTTAATATGCCGATGCAAGAATTGGTTACCGAATATTGTTGGAATGAAATCTGGAATCGTCCTGGTTTAGATCGCAAAACTCGCAGCATCATTAATCTGTCTATGATCACTGCCTTAAATCGCCCTCATGAACTGAAGCTTCATGTGAAAGGCGCTATCAATAACGGACTCACTAAGGAAGATATCCAAGAAATCTTTTTGCAAACCGCAATTTATTGCGGTGTCCCTGCTGCAATTGATAGCTTTCGTTGCGCCAAAGAAGTCTTTAAAGAGATGGGTATATAAGTAAGCTATCAATCATGCCAGCTGGGATACTTTTGCATCACCGAGAGAAATAGCTCAGATTGAAGATGCCTGTTCAACCATTGCTGTACAGAATGTAACGGCAAGCTAGCAAACCTTTGGGGATCGACCATGGCAAATTGGCGAATGAATGGAAAGATAGCGATATCAACATAAGTCATTCGGTCACCCAATAGATACTGCTGCACCTTAAGCGCCTCCTCCAGTGGCACGAGCATCTCGTTCAATGGGCTTTGTAGAACCTCATCTGGCTTGCACTCTGGGTAGCGATTGGGATACTTGTATTGGTCAAGCAAAACCTTAAATGGGCCATCATTGCGATCAATCCAAATTTGGGCTACTCGCTCATCAACAGTTCCCCATCCATCAGGGTCTGTCTTTGTTAGAGCCCAACGCATGATGTCTATGCTTTGTTCGAGCACCAGGTCATCCACCGTGAAAACCGGTACCGTTCCCTTAGGGGATATTGCTAACATCGATTGCGGCTTATTACGCAATTCAATTTCTCGATGTTCGTATTTAATATCGGCGTACTTTAAGGCCATGCGAGCACGCATGGCGTAAGGACATCTGCGATAGGAATACAAAATTGGCAACATGCCTATTACATTAGCTCGTGAAAATACTGAATACCTAAGTGGATTAACTCTAACAAAATCACTGCCACCAAAAAGCGGAATGTCCATGCCTTAGCCAAGGGGTTTAAGGACAGCCTCGCACCTAAGAAAGCTCCTGCGATGCTACCAAGCGCCATTAATCCGCCAACCTCCCAATTGACCTCTCCCTTGATTGAGAATGATGTCAAAGCAATGGCAGAGGTTACAAGGATGGCTAAATTTTTATAGGCATTTGCCTTTACTAATGGCAAATGAATGAATGCAATCAAGGCCAATAGCATATAAGTTGCGCCATCAAGAACGATTAACCCCAGCCAAAAGCCGACCGCAAATAGAACCAAAACCTCAAAATAGCGAAAACGTACACCCTCTTCAAATTCTTTTTCGATTAATTTCTTTAGGCCAGAGAAGATTAATAGAAACGCGCAAAGTACCGCAATGGTAATAAGGAGCTTTATGTCCTGTTCAGGCATATATTCTGCAAGTGCTGAACCAGCAATACTGCCAATAGCAGTGGGGGTCAGAATCTTAAAAGCCAACTTCCAATCGATCACACCAGCACGGAAAAACGTAATAGAAGCAATGAGCGCGCCAACTAATACCGGAACACGATTGGTGGCATTGGCCATAGATGGGGCAAAACCCATAAACATTAATAGAGGAAGAGTGACGGCAGAGCCACTTGAAGCTACCGTATTGAGAAATCCGCAAACTAAGCCGGCACCCACGGCTAATAAAAGTTCTATTGGCATTTCGAGCCTAATCTGTGTGAATCTCCAGTCTACTCCATAGAAATGCAATTTTGTAAAACGGCGGTTGAAATCTGCAATATGATTTCTAGCCAACCCAGTCACCATTAAACCTGGTTCTTACAGCGACTCCTAACTATCACCCGCCCATTAATGAATAAATTGGGTGGCTTTTTTAAAACTATGCATATGAAATGATTGGTATAAGATCTAGAAAGGTGTTAACTGTCACGCAGTCAGGTATGCGTCAATTCCGGATTTAGCTAAATAGTTGTACTCACTTCAATTGAAATAAATCTTATTAGGAAGATGGCTTATGTGCACCCTATGTAACGCTAATAAAATAAATGGAGCTTCTCAATCACCGAATGATCCACTTCGGCGAACTGTTCTAAGGTCGGCAGGTCTGCTTTCTGTTGGCGGACTCATAGCATCGGCAGGCGTTGCATTTGCTCAACCCGCCAATCCCCCTAAATCGGAAAATGTCCTTAATCCGGATCAAGCGCTTTCTCGCCTCATGGCAGGCAATGCTGTTTATGTAAAAAGTAAAACATTGCAAATCAATGTAGATGAAACAAGGGGCGCCCTTGCCCGCGGTCAAAATCCTTACGCTTGTATCCTCAGTTGCGCCGACTCTCGCATTAGTCCTGAGTTAGCATTCAACGAAGAGCGCGGCGACCTCTTTGTAGCGCGTGTAGCCGGTAACTTTGTTAACACAGATATTTTGGCCAGCTTGGAATACGGGACTGCCGTTCTAGGCGCTCCCTTAATCATGGTTTTAGGGCATACGAGCTGTGGTGCGATTGACGCTTCAATAAAGGCATATACACAAAATGCATCTTTCCCAGGGCACATTCAAGCTTTAACCACAGCGCTTGCTCCAGCCGTTAGAGAGGCTAGCAAAAAATCCAAGGGCAAGGACCTCATTAACGCAGCTACGGTTGAAAATGTTCGACTAAATGTTGAAAGACTAAAGGAGTCAAACCCCATATTGAGCGAGCGAGTAAAGAAAGGGAATCTTAAGATTGTCGGAGCAATTTACGATTTACCGAGCGGGCGCGTAAATCTTATTTAATTCAGCTTGATGCGAACTTAAATAGAGCTGCTGTGGGCGTACTTTAGTAGCACTAAACTGAGGAAATTTGGCCTGCCCAGCACGATTCGAACGTGCGACCTACGCCTTAGAGAGTATTAGAGAAGGCTTGGATGTAAGTGCTAGATGTGAATTTTAAGCTCGCCATTTAGGTGGATACTGCAGCGGCGAAACAATACAACAAAAAACCTGCCAAAGCAGGTCTCTCACGAAAAGTAATAAAGCCAGACGGCTTATCTTTACAAACCAATCGTATATGTCGCCATCACAGTAGTTGTTGAGACTGCTTGAAATGGCTCTTGACGATAAATGCCGGTTACTCCTAAACGCTGATTCTTGACGATGTCATAGTAGGCGCCCACAGTTGCAGTTGGTCTAGTTTTGACCGGATTTGGATTAAAGTTCACTGGGTTTAATGCCCCAATAGAAGAATTGCTAGCGTTATACGAGCCATTAGCGGTATTGGTATCGGTTTCTACACCAGCACTAGCAAATAGAGTAGTTTTGGGAATACCTCTATATTTAGCTTCTGCACCAGCTAAGGCAGTAGTTGCATTGGTATTAAGCGCCCCATATGCTAATGGTGCGGTAACGGCTGAAGAGGTTGCTTCGGTATAGCTTCCCATATTGTTCTGGGTATAACGAATGCCAGCATAAGGAGACACCACCACATCTTGCATCACACCAAAGCCATATTTGACTACTGCTTGTGCGCCTTGGCTTGTTAAGTTTGAACCACCACTGCCTGCTTCAGAAGCATCTGCGCCAGTACCTACTACCCCACGATTAACGGTTGTGCTTTTTTGACCATAAGCTGCTGAGACTTTAACTTCTGCGCCAATTCCATCAGGACGCTCACTCCACACACCAAAGAGTCCCATCATGGGAGTGTTGTTGCCTAATTGAACTGCGCCTGGACCACTTACAGATAAGTTCTGGTCTGCATAAGCGCCAATACGAGAATTATTCTTGTCTAAACGATAAGAGGCAATGATTAAGCCACTCGTGTTGTTTATGCCTTGGGCTTGCACTGCAGTATTACGACCACCAGCAGATACACAGATACCATGCTTATCAAATACAGGGCAGTCATACGTAAAGCTATTGACCATCACAGTATTTTGCAAAGTAAATGTACCTTGCAAGATAGCTGAGCTGTTAATTAAAGATTGGTTAGTGTTGGCTATAGAAGGCCCAAGATTCATTATTTGAAAGTAAGTAAGGAGTAATTGCTCACCATCCGCAGTCATGAATTCAAAATAAGAATTTCCTCCCCCGCTATATCCAGAGGCGGGAAAATAATTAAAATCTCCCGAAACTGAATTTGATAAGCCATATGTGTTACCACTGCCTAGGGCTTGACCGATTAGCTGGGCATTCAAATTGAGGGCGGTAGGAGTCCAGAGATAAAATGTCCCACCATTGTTAGCTAACGAAATTGTAGACGCGCCACTTGCACCATTAATTGTCATGGTGAAAGCAGACACTCCGACGCTAGTGGATGGTGAAGCGCTACCAGGACCTGAATCTGGAACAGTTAAATAAGATAGGCCAGTTGAATCTAGCGTAATAGAGCCTATTGCTGTTGCAGAGTTTCCAAAGCTAGCTCCAGACCATTCCAACTGGAAAGTCGAATCAGCAAATACATTATATGAACCAAAAAAAGTTAAAAAGGCGCAAAAATTTAGGAGGTTTTTTTTGGGGGGCTGGATTTTCATAAGTGGGGCTAAAAATTTAATGCAATTTTTTATGCATAACAGTGAAGTATAACTATCATTCATGGCATATTTAATGCCCTTCACAATATTCAACTAAAAAACAACCAAATAAGATTCCTTTAATGCTTTTCGTGAATCTAGTCGGGTTCAGCTATATCAATAGAGCAGACTGCCGATACCCCCCTATCAAGCCCAACAAGACAGAAATCTGGACAAGTAGTTGGACAACAAACTGGCGTTTTGGACAAGTTTTCGCTATATTGGTCAACTAAGCGAATGCTGTCTCAAAAAGTGAGATTGACTGCAAAGCGTTGATTTAGAAGGATGAGGCAGAACTATGTTGGCCTGCCCAGCACGATTCGAACGTGCGACCTACGCCTTAGAAGGGCGTTGCTCTATCCAGCTGAGCTATAGGCAGTATGTACTGGGACTGAAATTCGTAAAACTAAAGAAAAGTGGTCGGAGTACAAGGATTCGAACCTTGGACCCCCTGCTCCCAAAGCAGGTGCGCTACCAGGCTGCGCTACACTCCGACGGAATCGATATTCTACACCGAGAAGGCTCACAGGGGCAAATACTGTAAGATATCGTCCATGGTCGCCTCATTTTTAAGCAAAAATAGCAAACAATTCCGTGGATGGATTTTCCTCGGTTTTCTGCTAGCTAGCTTAATTGGCACGCACTGGGTTGGCTTTGCTCACAGCATTAATCACTCCGGTATTCACGCTCAAAATATTGAGCTAAGCTGCCATGATCAGAACCCAAATGCACAGCATGGTTCAGCTACCTGTCACCTGCTGGATGCCCTGACCCTTGCTGGTTTTATTGCGTCCGATAGCAATACTTTTATTGGCACCAAGCCTGCCAACCAAACGCTAAATGCATCTGATTCTTCTAGAGCAGATCGCATTCATGTTGAGCTATATCAATCTAGAGCCCCACCCTCTTTCACTCTGTAAATCTCCTAAATAATCCAAACGTTTTGTTTGGTAATTTATTTTATTTCGCCATTCCCGGTGAATGCGCGTATTTGAGTGAAAGAATGCAATGTACCCAATTCATAAAAATGTAGCTAAGCACAAGCTAATCTACATTCTCGTTTCAAGCCTTGTTAGCACAAGTGCTTTAGCCCAATCTGAAGCTTCATTAGAAGTAACCGCCACTGGATCACAAGAGGCCACCCAAAGTATTTTGACGCCAACCAAGATTTTGCAGGGGGATGAACTCCTGAATAAATTAGGCACTACTCTTGGAGCTACCATTGCCAATGAGCTTGGTGTATCAGCAACAGGATATGGCGCAGGGTCATCTCGTCCCGTGATTCGAGGTCTTGAAGGTCCCCGTGTCCAAATTTTGCAAAATGGTCTGTCTGTGGGTGATGTATCCAACATCTCACAGGATCATGCCGTTGGTAACAATATGCAAAATACGCATCAGATTGAGATCTTGCGTGGCGCTGCTGCTCTGCTCTATGGCTCAGGCTCAAGCGGTGGTTTGGTCAACGTGGTTAATGATCGTATTTTGACCAATCTTCCAGATCGTCCAACTGGCGCTGTCAACACCAGCTATGAGACCGTTAATAACGGTAGAGCTGGAGCCCTAGAGGTAGATGGGGCATTTGGTTCAGTAGCGGTGCACGTTGATACGGCAATCAATAATGCGAACAATTACACCATTCCTGGAAACTCAATTCAGTCGCCAGGCGGATGGACAGTTCCAGCTGAAGGCGCTGATGCCACTAACTACACTGGCAAGCTACCCAATACTTTTAGCAATCAAAATAATCTCGGCGTTGGCGCATCCTATATTGGAAAATCGGGCTATACCGGTATTTCGATTGAGCGCTTGAATAATAACTATGGAATTCCAACGCCCGAAGGCGGATCGATTAATCAATCCCAAAATCGCTACGATTTACAACATCAGACACGCGATCCTTTTGCAGGGTTCTCCTCTTTTAAATTTAGTGCTGCCAACACGAATTACAACCATACTGAATTTAATAACCAAGGGGAAGCAGCCTCCCAATGGAAGAATCTTGCCAATGAAGCGCGTTTTGAATTAACGCATAACCCCCTGGCGGGCTGGAAAGGTACCTTTGGCGCACAAGTGACCGCATCATCTTTAAATGCTACTGAAGTGGGCTCTGGAAGTTATGCGATTGTTCCACCAACCAAGACTAATTCCAATGCGCTATTTTGGATTGAAGAAGGTAGATGGAATTCCCTGCAAGGTAACTTAGGGCTACGTTATAACAACGTTGCGCAAAAACCAAACTTAGGCACAGAGTTAGTTCCAGAGCCAATGAATACTGGTGCAGATACACCGAGCATTACGCTGCAAAATCGGACATTCAATTTAATGTCCTACTCTGCGGGTGGCCTATGGAACTTTATGCAAGGTCATGGAGCTGGTGTTGCTTACACTGTTTCCCAGCGTGCACCGAGCGCTCAAGAGCTTTACTCTTACGGCGCACATGAATCTACAGCAACCTTTGATATTGGCAATCCCAATCTCAATAAAGAAACTTCGCACAACTTAGAATTTAATATCCAAAAGACTAGCGGCTTATTACGCGGTAAAGCCAGTCTTTATGCCAATCGCTTTAATAACTACATCTATGGTTTTTATACTGGTGAGTCCGTTCCAGAGGTAGAAGACTTCTCAGTAGTAGTTGCACAGCAGGCAGCAGCTACCATTAAAGGTATTGAGGGTGAGTTAACCTATAACTGGCGTCAGCATGGTGTTGGTGGGCGTATTTTTGGTGATGCCTCCCAAGGAACATTTGATGCTGGTGGAAACCTGCCACTTCAACCAGCTCCTCGCTTAGGCGCTGAAATTGCCCATCAGCGTAATGGCTGGCTCACCAATGCAACTTACATCTATAGCTATCAGCAAAATAGATTGGCCGCATGGGAACAAGGTCCCGCACCAAGTTACAACCTCTTGAATGCAGGCATCTCATACACAGAGAAGATTAAGGATGTGAATTGGACTGTGTATATGAATTTGAAGAACTTACTCAATGAGCAAATTCGTTATGCCACCACACCAATGGCTGTGAGACTATACGCTCCACAACCAGGGAGAAGTGTTATGGTGGGCTTAAGAGGTACTTTCTAAACAGAGACTATTTCAAATACGCCATCAGTAATGCACCAAGTCCTCCAGAACCCAAAATAACCAGTACCGGGTTAATTTTGGTTCTGAGGATGAGGTAAAAAGTTATTAAAGCTAGCGCTGCAGTCACTCCCCCTACAACAGAAGCCTTGCCCACAGCATAGACTCCGGAAGCCATGAGGCCGATTGAAATAGGTTCCAATGCATTTTGAATGGAACGTCTCCAAGGATTTTCCCCAAAACGATTCCACAGACGGCCAACATAAAAACACAAGAAACTCGATGGCAAGAAAAAGGAGAGTAATACCACTCCTGCCCCTATCAGCCCTGCAATTTGATAGCCAATCACGAGGACCATCAACATATTAGGTCCCGGTGCTAGCTGGCCGATACTATAAATATGAACAAATTGGGTGTGATTAATACCAAACTGCTGCGCTAAGACTGTTTGCATCTCCGGCAATACCGCAGTTCCCCCACCCACTGCCAGAATCGACAGTAAGGCAAAGCTCAGTGCCAGGTGAATCAATGCACTCATGCTTTTTTACTCGGACGATATAGATACAGAGAAATCGGCGCCATAATCAAAATGACATAAGGCAAAGATAGCTTGGCAATACTCATCAACAAAAAGGTGCAAATAATGATGAGTAAAGACTGTAGATGTCGCCAATGATCGCTACCAATCTTATAGGTGATCGCAGCCAAAAGTCCGGTTGCCGCAGCGGCAATCCCAGCCAAAACATAGTTGACCAACGGATGGTCGGCTGCACTCGCATAGATGATGCCTACGGCCAATACAAAGATAGACCCAGGCAGAATAAGACCCAAGGTGGCAGTAATTGCACCCAAGGCACCCCGCAAATGGTCCCCAGCGATCACTGCGAGGTTTACAGAATTGAGACCTGGCATGGTCTGGCTGATGGCCAGATAGGCCATGAACTCATCTGCTGAGAGCCACTTGCGTTTCTCAACCAATAAGATGCGTTCATAGGCAATGATTCCACCGCCAAAGCTAACCGCACCAATGATGAAAAATTGGACGAAGAGATCCTTTAAGCTTGGTACCCCAACATTGACGGTCTCGATATCTGAACCCATTGCTATTCAGGCTTTCCGTAAACCAAAGCCGTTTTGGTGCTGCCAATTTCCAACCAACTCTCAAGCTCAACTTGGAGTTTTTTAAAGAACTTATCAGCCCGCTTATGCGCCTTAGCCTGTCCTCTATTGGCGTCATTGACGCGATAGGAAAATGCTAGCTCGCCAACAATCGGATCGCCAACACTTCTCATCCAGATAGCGATTTCACAATGGGCCTGAACTCCATCACCAAAGACTAAATTACCAATCGGTAAACATGCCTCCAGAATCTTATTGGTATTGCCACCAACAATGCGCAGTGGTTTCTTCTTATCAATAGGCAACTTAGCCAAGCCAGGGAAAAACTTAGTGACACTGGATAAGGATCGCTCAAAGAGACTGTCGATTGGTACCGCATCTAAGATGGCGTTATTGGAGTAGATAGATCTGCTTGAGCCAATCGCATCGCCTCGAAGAATTTCTTCTTTAAAACGTAAGCGCGATTTAACTGATTTTTTTGGCACAGGGTTAAATAGAGTGGATTTTTCAATATCACCCGTGCGGCACTTAAGGGTGACCTCACACCAATCATCAACCCAAATATTTTGGCGAGACTCTCGTACTCGAAGAATCACATTATTGAGGCGAAAATCCTCGCCTGGGGTGTCGTAGAAGTAGATGCTACGTAAACCGGTTGCAGCATTATCCAGGTGGAAAAAATCGACTTTGTTTTTCTTGCAGAAATTGAGAATCTGATCGCTTAATGCGGTAATTTTGCTCCGTCTATCAAGACCCTGAGGCTTGATCAGGAGCTTAAATTCCCGATTGGTAATTTCTAGCTTTGACTTCAATGTTTATCTCCCACTTATTATTAATGAGAGATTAACACCCTCTACGCAAACTAGTAAATCTCAGGAACGTACATTTCCTTAGGAACTGGGCCTCGTAGGTAATCGGGGTTATGAACCCTTGCTGGCAAGGTAATCACTGGATGATCAATCTCCTGATAAGGAATCTGATCCAGGAGATGTGAGATGCAATTGAGACGCGCTTTTTTCTTATCATTAGCAGCAACAACCCACCAAGGTGCCTCTGGTATAGAGGTGCGTTCTAACATGATTTCTTTTGCCTTGGTATAAGCCTCCCATAAGCGCCGTGCCTCTAGATCCATGGGGCTGAGTTTCCATTGCTTCAGCGGATCGTGAATGCGCATCATGAAGCGGTTATATTGCTCATCATCAGAAATAGAGAACCAGTATTTGATGAGAATAATTCCGGAGCGAATAATCATCCGCTCAAACTCGGGGACTGTGCGCAAAAACTCCTCGTACTCAGCATCCGTGCAAAAACCCATGACCTTCTCAACACCAGCGCGGTTATACCAACTGCGGTCAAATAAAACGATCTCTCCACCAGCGGGCAGGTTAGCAACATAACGCTGAAAGTACCATTGGGTCTTTTCCCGCTCACTTGGTGCGGTAAGTGCAACAACCTTACAAACCCGTGGATTGAGTCGCTGGGTAATCCGCTTAATAGCGCCGCCCTTACCTGCAGAATCACGCCCTTCAAATAAAACGGCAACCTTAAGATTATTCTCCACAACCCAGTCTTGAAGCTTTACCAGCTCACCTTGCAGTCTAAATAATTCCTTAAAGTAAACATTTCTGGGGATAACTGAGCCACTGCCACCATCTTGCGAGAGGCGATCATCATCGAGCTCCATTTCGAGCTCTTCATCCATACTATCCAAAATTTCTTCTTGAGCACGCCGATACCACTCGGCCATCTCATTGTGTTTTGACGTCATTTATTCCTCTAAGGCTTTTTATCTTTGTATTCTAAGAGTATGACATTTTTATTACATATGCCTCTTACAAGGTTTGGGCGATCGATTCCTGACAGTACGCTGCCACCTGTTTGCGATCAGAATCCCCCAAAATCGATGGGGCATAAGGCATCAGAAAGCGCACCTGAACTACCAATCCAGGATCTTGAATCACCCTAGACATGGATTCCAAAAGCCCCATATCCCCTATAAATGCCGGGGAATCACTCCTCAAACCCGTTCTTCTACTGAAATAGCGAATGGAAAGCGGATAAATTGGACATTTCGCAGCTAAGGCGGACTCAAAGAGATTGGGCTTAAAAGGTAATACCTGAGCCCCGTTAGTCGAGGTTCCTTCCGGGAAAATGCAAATGGATTCGGTTTTGAGCACTTCTGCCATTTGCTCCACTACTTGCCTAGCATGACGCGCACTGTCCCGACGAATAAAAACTGTTCCCAACTGCTTTGCCATCCAACCAAAAATTGGCCAAGATCTTACCTCTGACTTGGCAACAAAACGAATGGGTTTACAGGCATTAATGGCATGAATATCCAGCCAAGAAATGTGATTTGCTGCAAATAAGGCAGGCGCAGATGTCACATTTTCTCTACCAATCACTACCAACTTCAGTTTAAAAATATTCAGTAGTCGTTCAGACCATAGCCGAATCTTGCGATCTTTTTGCGATTGACTGATAAACGGAAAGATGAAGGAGAGCGTAAAAACACCAGCAAGTACATGAACGAGCACCCTCACCCAAACCAAAATGGGGAATATCTTGCCGGGTGAAGTTTCATCTACCGATGTATGAAGGGTCATAAGCTCAGAATATAAATCAAGTCATCAAACTGACTTAAAAGTGTCATGAGGCCTTCATAAATAGTGGGCTTAATCTGTAAACATGATGCACTACCGAGCTATCTGGATTTCAGATGTACACCTGGGAACTTCAGGGTGTCAGGCAAAGTACCTCCTGGATTTCTTAAAGCACAATGAGGCGGATACACTTTACTTAGTCGGTGACATCATCGATGGCTGGCGATTAAAGCAATCATTCTACTGGCCTCAGGCACACAATGACGTAGTACAAAAGTTGCTACGTAAAGCCCGTAAAGGTGCTGAAGTCATTTACATCCCGGGTAATCATGATGAAGCTGCAAGGCAATACTTTGGCATGTCATTTGGAGATATCAAAGTAGAAGAAGAAGTAATTCATACCCTCTTGGATGGACGCAAGCTTTGGGTAACCCACGGCGACCTATTTGATGGCGTCATGCAATACGCTAAATGGCTAGCCTATGTAGGCGACTCACTCTATTCATTCATTCTCTATATCAACCGCTACTTCAATATGCTGCGAGTCAAGATGGGCTTACAGTATTGGTCGCTCTCCCAGTATCTAAAGCATCAAGTGAAAAATGCAGTCAGCTATATTGCCGACTTTGAGCACATTATGGCCAGAGAGGCTCGCATCAGAAATTGTGATGGCGTAGTCTGTGGCCATATTCATAAAGCCGAGATCCGTGAAATCGACGGACTGCTGTATTGCAACGATGGTGATTGGGTTGAAAGCCTATCAGCCTTAGTTGAGACCGCCACTGGTGAACTAAAAATTATCTACTGGACACACATTAAAGGTGACCCAGTGCAACAAATAGAAGTTACACATCAACCTGCTATTGAAGCAGTTATCGAAGAGGCTACTGTATGAAGATAATGATTATTACTGATGCATGGGATCCGCAAGTCAATGGCGTTGTGAGAACGCTCAAACAAACGCGTGCTGAATTGATTGGGATGGGCCATGAAGTAGAAATGATCACTCCTACTGGCTTTAAATCTATTCCATGCCCTACTTATCCAGATATCGCGCTGTCGTTATTTCCCGGTAAAGAAGTGGCACGCAGAATTAAAGAGTTTGCTCCTGACGCAATCCATATTGCTACCGAAGGTCCCCTAGGTCTCTCAGCACGCGCTTATGCGGTCAAAAATAATCTCCCCTTCTCTACTGCGTACCACACCCGTTTTCCAGAGTACGTTAAGGCCCGCACCGGAATTCCATTAGCAATTACTTATGCCTTTATTCGCTGGTTCCATGGCCAATCAATGGCGGTCATGGCTCCCACTATTGTGGTTCAAAATGACTTAGAAAAGTACGGACTCAAAAATGTGGTGCTCTGGTCACGCGGAGTGGATCTCGATATCTTCAAAATGCAAGATTCTAAAGCACTCAATAGTGCTCACCCGATTTTTCTATATGTTGGACGCGTTGCCGTAGAGAAAAATATCAATGCATTCTTAGAGATCGATTTACCAGGCTCTAAATGGGTAGTTGGCGATGGTCCTGCTATGGCAGAGATTAAACAAAAATATCCCAATATCAATTACCTAGGCGTTTTACAGCAAGATGAGCTGGCCAAGGTATATGCAGCTGCTGATGTCTTTGTATTTCCGAGTAAAACCGATACCTTTGGTCTAGTCTTATTAGAAGCGATGGCCTGTGGTACTCCCGTTGCCGCATACCCTGTCACTGGTCCAATTGATGTTCTCGGGGATTCGCCGGCAGGCGCAATGCACGAGGACCTGCGGGAAGCTTGTATGCAGGCTTTGCGTATTCCCCGTGAGACTGCTAGAGCCCATGCTGAGAAATTCTCTTGGAGGGCTGCCTCAGAGCAATTTGCCAAGCATCTCAAACCCGTGCCTTCTGCACAAGTTCATGTTACCGCCTTAGCTTAAGAAGATATTTTGACTACCCCTTACGATATTAAGCAAAATCCACATAAAGGAAATCGTGGACTAACGAGAGCCTGGCATGCAGCAAAGAATTCTTGGTGCGGCATTGTGTATGCCTATAAGGAAGAGAGTGCTTTTAGACAGGAACTAACGCTACTAGTACTACTCACCCCGATAGCATTATGGATGCCCATTAGCCCAATTGAAAAATGTGTCTTAGTTTCTTCGCTATTGCTCGTTCTGGTAGTAGAGCTACTGAATTCTAGCGTCGAAGCAGCGATTGATCGAATCTCTTTTGAGCATCACGATTTATCGAAGAGGGCCAAAGATTTTGGCTCGGCAGCCGTCATGTTAGCATTGCTCATTGCCACCCTGCTTTGGGCCACCGTTTGCATCCCTCTTGTCATCAATTGGTAATAGAGCCTTTATATCATCGAAAAAACCAATATAAGGAAACTCATGTCCGATATTCCAAATCCGCTTGCCGCCTTTGATCTTTTTAACGGGCGCTTTCAAAAAAACTCAAACAAAGAAAAAGCTAGTAAAGCCAGGGCAATTAAAAAGTTATTTTCTAAAAAAATTGCCAAGAAGCTATTTGGTAAAAAGTTTGCTTTGCGCGCACGCAATGATGTTCTGGCCACCGAGCCAGTTGCTAACGAGAAAGCAATCAGCAAGCCCAAGCGCCCTGCTTTTCAAATCAGCTGGGCCTCAAGCCCTAATGAAGTTAAAGAAGCGCAACGTTTGCGTTACAAGGTATTTGCAGAAGAGATGGGGGCGAGCCTGCCAGCCCATCCTGAAGACTTAGATATTGATGAATTTGATGCCTATTGCGACCATCTACTCATCCGTGATCAAGAATCGCTCAAAGTAGTTGGCACCTATCGAGTTCTTCCTCCGCACAAAGCTGCTGAGATTGGTCGCCTCTATTCTGATTCAGAATTTGATCTTTCGCGCCTCAATCACTTACGCCCCAAAATGGTGGAATTGGGTCGCTCATGCGTTCATGCAGACTATCGCTCAGGTGCAGTCATCATGGCTTTATGGAGCGGCTTAGCTCAGTACATGCAAAAACATGATTACGAAATCATGCTCGGTTGCGCCAGCATCCCTATGGCAGATGGTGGCCATTTTGCTGCTAGCCTGTATAACTCTCTGAACAACGATCAAATGGCTCCAGTGGAAAATCATGCATTCCCCCGTTTACCACTCCCTCTTGAGCGCTTAAATGGCGGCTTAGAAGTCGAGCCACCCCCTTTGATCAAAGGCTATCTCAAGCTCGGCGCCAAGATTTGCAGTGCACCTGCATGGGATCCAGACTTTAATACTGCTGATGTATTGACGATGCTACGCTTATCAGACATTAATCCACGCTACGCTAAGCACTTCTTAGGTATATAACTAGCGCAAGATTACTTTATAAGGACGGCCGATACGCTCCCACTCGGCCGCTTCTTTTAGCAAACTAAATTCGGTCAAGGGATGCGCATCTACCCAATCTTTTGAGAGGCTTACTAAATAAGAGCCATCCACTTCGGATACCTTTACTTTGGGAAGTTGGATATCACTTCTACCGCGGCAAAGCACCTGTGATAAGCGTAAGCAGAACAGCATTCGCCAATCTCTAAAACTAGGATTATTTGCCAATTTTCCAAGCTTACCGGCATGACCGATGAGAAGTGCAGCTAACCTTGCCTGGTCGTTCTTTGAAAAGCCTGGCATATCTGCGTTGCCTGCAATATAAGCCGAATGCTTGTGATAGCCGTTGTGAGCAATCGATAAACCGATTTCATGTAAGTTCGCAGCCCATTGCAATAAGGCAATGTTATCTTCGCGATCTTCAGCATCGGGTTTAGGCAATTGCGCTAAAAATTCAGCGGCATGCATCCCCACTCTTTTTGCTTGATCACGATCCACAGCATAACGTTGCATAAATTGCTCAACTGTTACAAAGCGCATATCGTCATGTTGCGAGCGACCCAAAAGATCATAAAGAACACCGACCCTTAAAGCCGCATCGGTCACTTCCATACTCTCAATACCAAGCTCATCAAAGACAGCAATCATGATGGCTAAACCGCCTGGCCAGACAGATCTGCGATCATCTTTTAAGCCTGCAAGTTCAACCTGACTAATATTGTCATACTTGAGTAGATGTTTCTTCATCGCTCTCAAGCCATCGCGAGTAATGAGTCCGCTCGCGCCATTCACCCGACCCATAGTCAAGCCTTCGCTTTGCTGGCCATTGAAGTTATTTTCTGCAATGAGGTCTGCCAAAGCACGGGCAGTTCCTGAGGAGCCAATCACCTGCTTCCACCCACTCTTAAGGTAAGCACCAGAGATCACCTGAATCTCTCGACGTGCTGCTAATTCCGCCTCTTTAAAAGCATGGGCATCAATATTGCCCTTAGGGAAAAAGCGCAGGCTGTGCGAAACGCAGCCAATATAGAGACTCTCCATTAACTTAGGCTCATACCCCTTGCCGATAATAAATTCCGTAGAGCCACCGCCAATATCAACCACTAAACGATTACCTTGCACTGCTGATACTTCATGGGCGGCACCAATATAAATCAGGCGCGCTTCTTCAACCCCGGCAATAACTTCAATCGGGAAACCCAAAGCCTCTTCAGCATCACGAATAAAGCTAGGGGCATTTTTTGCAACCCGTAAGGTGTTGGTAGCTACGGCACGTACTTTGGCAGCATCAAAACCCCGAATGCGCTCACCAAAACGTCGAATGGCTACCAATCCGCGTTGATAAGCATCATTACCCAATAATTTATTGTCGGTAAGACCTGCTGCCAGCCGCACCGATTCTCGTAAAGTATCAATAGGACGCAGCTGGGTTCCTGATGGTGTCTTCACCACTTGGGCAACAAGCATGCGAAAGCTATTCGACCCTAGGTCGACTGCCGCCACTAAATCACGAGGATTATTTCCTGAAATATCTTTATTAACAGCCAAAATTGTTCCAGTTAACAGATTTCAATATGAATATGTCTATTTTATGAAACTCTGATGACATATTCATGAAAATGAAGCCCAGTCTACTGGCAAAAGCTCAAGCGGCTAAATTTTGCTCGGAACTGGTGCAATTTCTGTTGGCAAAGCTACACAATATGCAGCAATCACCAGATTTTGCCTTTAGGAGGCCGCTACATGAGGGGCATCTGTAAAGATGCATAGAGCTAGCTTGATTAATATCCAGAATTTCATGACCCTGACAATTTGGGCAAGTAATGATGGCGTGCTGGGACTGATTCAATATATTCACAACCCAGATAATGACAGGGAAATATTTCAGAATGAAGACAGCTTGGCCTAACAATCCAGCAGAAACTAAATCGTCTTTTCCTTAGCCACCTTGATGCGACCAGATTTCACGGCAGCACAAAACTCCTTGTAATCTGCAGCATTTTGCTCTGCGTAGGAAATCGCAAAATTAAATAAGGCTTTATCCAATTCTTTTGATTGGCCACAGTATCCAGAAATTAATGCGGCATCTCCAGAGCGGGCATGTCCGAGTGCCAAGGCCCAACCAAACAGCTTGGCATAGTCTGGAAAATCCTGCAGGCCAACGCCCCCAGAACCAATCACAATACCGCCCTTCATATCCCTTAGTTGGCGAAGATAAAAGCCCTGTATATCCTGCGAGTGACGATTAATCTCACCGCTACTCAGAAAAATATCTGGCGCCCCTTGCAGTAGTCTCTGACCTGCAACCACTCTATGCCCCATATTTTCGTAGATAGACTTGCCTAAATACGGCGTTAATACAGACTCTTGAGCCTCTTTGTATTGCAAAAATAGTGGATCGTTTGCACTATCACCCTCAAAATACAACAACATACAGTTAGTTCCTACGCTACCAATTCCCACAACCTTCCTCGCGAAATCCTTCAAGGTGTAGCGGCTAAAAAGTACTTTTCTATCCACAAGCAAAGTCGTGCTGTAATTGATGAGTGCTTTTTTAACTAAATCTGCAACGGGGATTCCATCGAAATCGCTATCGAAGTGTTCAATGAGTGGCGGCTTGTTAATAATTTTTCGATTTTTACCTACTAAGGTAGTTAACTTCTGCAATACCTGTAGATTTGATTGGCCTTTAGTCGCCTTTAAATATTCATTTAAAGTCTTTTGATGTGCTTTGTTAAAGTGCTTACGTATATCTTTCTCGCCAATAAATTGTTGAGCCAATTTGATATAAGGCATATGAGCATATACAGCCATCCGCTTTTGATACTCTGAGCTAATTCGATAAACCAATTTTTTGCATAAGGCCTCATCACCACCTAAAGTCTGACAAGCAATCACGGCACTAGAGACCAAGCGCTTCATATCCCACTCCCAGCTTCCAGGAAGGGTTTCATCAAAATCATTGATTCCAAAAACCAATCGATGCTCAGCAGTACCAAACAACCCAAAATTAGATACATGCATATCACCACATAGTTGCACTGTGATCTTGGTAGTAGGCTGATTTGCTAAATCTTGCGCCATAATGGCAGCCCCGCCACGGTAAAACGCAAACGGAGATTGCAGCATGCGCGCATGGCGAATTGGCATGAGGGAATTAATGCGTTGGCTAGCTTGCACCTTGAGTATTTCGATTGGATCGATACGATTTTTTGGTGGAACATAAGTTCCTTGATCTAAAAAACTAACTTCATGCCGCAAACTTTTCCCTATGGCTAGACGCTTAGCTATGCTCAATGGCTTACTATGATGAGAAAGTACCGGCTCTAAGAGAGAAAACTTCTCAGATTTTGCTAATTTAGTTTTTTTAGCCAGAGCTTGGCGAGCGCGAGTCATAAAAAATCCATCATGAGAACGGGATTTATTATTGTAGCGTTTTACTGATCTCCGTGAATCGCTATATAAACTTGCTTCTATAGTGAATATTGTGAAGTTGCTCCTGAATATCCAATCTGTCGAGCTTCTCAATTGGAAGGTCCATTAATAATTCAATTCGGTTGCGCAGTCCTATTTCAACCTGTTTGAATGCGTGCAGCATGGCATTTACATCACTAGCATCGATAGCAGCTGGATCCGGAAATCCCCAGTGCGCTGTCGAGGGATGGCCAGGCCAGTATGGGCAATCCTCGCCCATCGCCGCATCGCATAAGGTAATAATGAAGTCCATTCTTGGAGCACCCTCTTTACCAAACTCATCCCAACTTTTACTCCTCAAAAGCTGTGCTGGATAGCCCATTGATTTCGCCATTTCAATCGCATAGGGATGAACAAAACCCAAAGGGTGTGATCCGGCAGAATGGCCAATGAAACGGCCATGACTCAAGGTGGTTGCTAAAGCCTCAGCAATAATGGATCTTGCTGAATTTCGATGGCATAGGAACAGAATGTTGTAATGCTTATCCATACATGCAATTGTTAAACCAACTCATCAAGGTTTAATACGTATTTTTTATCTATCAAAAAGGTAGAAGATCGGCTTTCAATCTGCTGACATTTTTGCATCATCAATTGCTCTCTCATATTGGATATTTCATCACGAGACCGCTCTAAATGTGGTCTAAATACCTTGGATAAATCTATTTTTTTAGATTCAAGCATCGTTTAACCCTAGAGAATGAAGAAGACCCATCATAGAGGCTGAATGTGGCAATTTGATTACTCACTACAGAGGATGAATCGGGCTTAGCTGCACCTCATTTACATCAAGCTGTAACAATTGATTGATAGCTTAAGAGAGTTTATCTTTCGCAAACTATCCCATGCGTTTCATTGCTATTCTTCTATTCTTTTTTTCAGCAACTAGCAATGCGTTTGAGCCCTTAAATACTGATGACGCAGGTACGGTAGCAAAGAACTCAAATCAAATTGAGCAGTACTTCTTTAGAACCGCAAGTCATGGTGGCGGAAGCGCTGGTACGGTTGACATCATTACGCCTGGTGAAGAATACTTTGGTGGATCTGGCGCAAAAGCTTTTCCTTTTACCTATACAAGAGGTGTAGCAGAGAATGTTGAAATCTCATTTGGCACCACCTACTATGCTGCGCCCCGCGGAAACTACTCGCCAATCTCTAATAAGGTTTTAGCACTCAAGTGGCGTTTTGCTGAAGATGAAGATGGAAAGTGGGCTTTGGCGATCAAGCCTAGCATTACCCTTCCAGGCTCACCGCAGCAACAAGTCGCTGGTTTAGATTTGGCACTTCCTAATTACGGACTGAACTTCATAGGTTCGCACTACTGGGATTCGGTGGAAGTGCATATCAATGCGATGTATGCCAAGTCTCTTTACAACACAAACTATGCGATTGGTGCGGGACCTCCGGAAAACAGAACTAATATTCTGTTCTTTTCAGCTGCACCCGTTTGGCGCGTGATGGAAAAGCTGAGGCTAGCCTTAGATATGGGCATAACCACTAATCCACCCAGTACAGAGCAATATTTGACAAATTATGCCCTTCTAGCGGCAATATTCTCTGTTAATGAAAGCCTGGATATTGGACTTTCTTATATGAGAAGTGCCGCTAATATGGGTTTAGTACTGGGCAATACCGGCTTGAATGCATCCCGCTCTGAAATTGGCTTTACCTGGAGGTTTTAGCTTCCTAAAGGATGTCTATCAACTTGAAAATATCAAAAAAAGGGGTTTTGTCATATTACTTTGCTAGGATTACCCCGTTCTTACAACTTTACGTGGAAATTTATGAGTGAATATAAGTACGAAGATGCTGTTAAACAGCTTCAAGAGTCTGGAGCCATTGGCTTGCAAGACTTTAAAAACCTATCTTATGAAGACCTCACTGAACTTCTAGAGGAAATTAAAGTATGGTGTCTTTACGCCAACGGTAAGCTGGATAAATTACCGAAGGAATCTAAGCGCAAGAAGGACAAAAAGGATAAGAAAGACAAAAAGGATAAGAAAGACAAAAAGGATTAAGTTTTTCTTCTAATCTGCCAGTCTTTCATTTGGGAAGCGCATTGTAAAAGTACTCCCCTGGCCCGGAGTACTTTCTATTAACAACTGGGCTTGATGTCGACTGGCAATATGCTTAACAATAGCCAGTCCAAGGCCAGTTCCACCGGTATCTCGTGAACGACTACGATCCACCCGATAGAAGCGTTCGGTCAGCCGAGAAAGGTGCTCAGAAGCGATTCCCGGACCCGTATCCGTAACTGAAAATTCGCCTTCTCCTGCAGCATTCACTCGCCAAGTGGCAGTAATAGAACCCACATCAGGCGTATAGCGAATAGCGTTGGAGACTAAGTTACCAAAAGCTGACAGCACTTCGCGCTCTTCTCCCAGAATATTTTTAGAACTCTCAATGTCAAAATGAAATGTATGATGGCCTTGAGAAAGCGCCTCAGCATCATTTTTGAGAAGCGCCATGATGGTTTGCATTTGAATTTTCTCTGCTGGCGCTGGCAAAGAGTTGGCCTCTAAGTTAGCCAACGTCAGCAAATCTTCAACGAGGCTTTTCATGCGCTGAGCCTGAGACATCATCATCTCAAAATACTGATCCTGCTGAGCTTTATCCAAATCTAAAGATTGGATGGTTTCCAAAAATCCCATTAATACGGTAATGGGAGTTCGCATCTCGTGGGAGACATTGGCCACGAAATCCCGCCGCATGGCATCAGCTTTTTGTAGATCAGTAACGTCTTGCACCAAGAGTAAGTGGCGTTTCTCACCAAAAGGAAAAGCTTGCAACATGAGGCTCAGATTTGATCGAGGGCCCATACGCTCTAGCAATAAAGGCTCCTCAAAATGGCGCTCATGAAGATAGCGAATAAATTCAGGGCGACGAATCAAAAAATTAATACGTTGCATAACATCACGCTTAAATTGAAGTCCAAAGAAGCGCTCTGAAATCGCATTACACCATTCAATTTGATCTTGATCGTCGAGCATCATGATGCCGTTTGGCGATGCCTGAAATGCCTCTATAAAGCGGTCGTGCTGTTTTTCAACGGAAAGCATTTGCAACTTCAAGTTACGCACTAAACGTTGCAGGTAAAAGAAAACCTCTTCCCAGTAACCGCTAGGCAGTGGCATTGAATCTAGCCGATCCTCTACCGTGTATTTTCGTAGGCGGGCTAAGTTAATGTAGGAATAGATTAGCGGTATTGACAGAAAAGCAATGCCTACTGAAATACCTGCAATAGGACCAAAATTAGTTTGAGCAATAAAAGCAGCAAAAAAAGCTGCGCAAATCAGGAGGAAAAAACGAAAAAAAACAGAGAACATTCCGCAATCTTAGAGCATCCGCTCCAGGAGACTGGAAAATCTCCACCCCGCCCAATGGATATCAGGTCTGGGTGGGTGTTTTCGTGATTCGGTAGCCACTACCCCGAACTGTTTCTATAAAGCGATCACAGTCGGCTGGGGACAGGGCTGCTCTGAGCCTTTTGATATGAACATCCACTGTACGCTCTTCAATATAGACCTCATTGCCCCAGACTTTATCGAGCAAGTTCTCACGAGAATGGACTCTTTCAGGGTTTGTCATCATAAATTGCAGCAATCGGAACTCTGTAGGCCCTAAAGACAAAGTCTGCGGCTCACCATTTGCCCAGACTGCGCTAACACGATGTGAAACTGGATCCAGTCTCAACGGGCCAACAGTCAAGGGGCCATCCCCCTCCAGCGGGATCTGACGGCGCAACAATGCCTTTACACGGGCCACTAACTCCTTAGGCGAAAATGGCTTGGTAACGTAGTCATCTGCCCCAGAATCCAAACCCATTACCTTATCAGTCTCTTCGCTCTTGGCGGTGAGCATCAGGATTGGCAAAGATCTTGTTCGTTCATTTGCCCTGAGCTCTCGGGCAAACTGAACGCCAGATTTACCTGGCAACATCCAGTCCAAAATCAATAAATTAGGAAGTTCATCGCGCATCATATTGAAAGCAATGTCAGTTTGAAGCGCCTTTTGCACCTCAAAGCCAGCATGGCTTAAATTAATTGCAATGAGCTCGGCAATAGAAGGCTCATCTTCAACAATCAATATCCGGTGAGTCATAGCAAATTCCGTTTTAAGATCAAAAGTTACGGTTTATTCGCCTCGCGAACCAAGTCTTCATGGGGGATATGACGCACATCTGAGCCTTTGGCAATATAGATCACAAACTCTGCAATATTTTTAGCATGATCACCAATACGCTCAATCGCTTTTGCAATGGTCAGCATATCCAAGCCGGTAGAGATAGTATGCGGATCTTCCATCATGTAAGTGATTAACTTACGAACAAAGCCTTTGAACTCTTCATCAATCTGCCGATCTTCCTGTACTACTTCAGCCGCTGCAACAGTATCTAAGCGAGCAAATGCGTCTAAGCTACGACGCAATAATGAAATAGCCATCTGACCTGATAAACGAATTTCCGCAACATTAATATTGTGAGCGGCACCAGATTCAATCAATCGCTTTGTTCTTTTAGCAACACGTTCAGCTTCATCACCAGCGCGTTCTAAATTGGTAATCGCTTTTGACACTGCCATCACCAAACGCAAATCTCGAGCAGTAGGCTGACGACGCGCAATCAATTCAGTACAAGCCATATCAATCTGGATTTCGAGATCATTCACTATCTTTTCGTTAGCGATCACGACATTGCAAGTGTCAATGTCCATCTGCGTAAAAGCACGCATTGCAGAAGAAATTTGGGACTCAACTAGTCCACCCATCTCGAGCAATCTGCTCGAGAGAGAATTTAAATCCGCATCAAACTGTGAGGAAAGGTGTTTATCTGGCATATTCATCTCCAATTAACCGAATCGTCCGGTTATGTAATCTTCTGTTTCTTTACGCTTAGGCTTAATAAAGATTTCATCAGTTTTACCGTACTCAATCAAGCTGCCCAGGTACATATAGGCAGTGTAGTCTGATACACGGGCTGCTTGCTGCATATTGTGAGTAACAATCGCAATCGTGTACTCATGCTTCAGTTCATTAATCAGTTCTTCAATTTTTCCAGTGGAAATCGGGTCTAAGGCTGAAGTTGGCTCATCCAACAGAATCACGGAAGGCTTTACCGCAACCCCGCGAGCAATACATAAACGCTGCTGCTGACCACCTGATAGGGATAGACCGCTTTGATTTAACTTGTCTTTAGCTTCATTCCATAAAGCCGCTTTATTTAAAGCCCACTCTACGCGCTCATCCATCTCTGAACGGGAAAGCTTTTCATAAAGACGTACACCAAAGGCAATATTTTCATAAATCGACATTGGGAATGGGGTTGGCTTTTGGAAAACCATTCCAATTCGTGAACGTAGGAGATTGAGGTCTTGTCCAGGCTCTAGAATATTCTGACCATAAAAGTTAATCTCGCCCTCAGCACGCTGACCAGGATAAAGGTCATACATCCGATTGAGCGTGCGAAGCAAGGTTGACTTACCGCAACCAGATGGACCAATAAATGCTGTGACTTTGCCTTCCTCAATATCCAAGTTGATATCTTTTAGACCTTGAAATGAGCCATAGAAGAAGTTCAGGTTACGAACCTCTAAGGCATTTTTAACGTCTTTTTTTACTGGTGTAGTTATGTCGTTCATTCTTATTCCTTGACTATCAATCGTATTTAAGTCAAACATAGTTTTCATATTACTCATTAACTCTGTACTTTCTGGCGGAATACTACACGCGCAAGAATATTCAGACCCAGTACAGCAAAGGTGATAAGTAAAGCTGCAGCCCAGGCCAAATCAACCCAGTTGTCATATGGACTCATGGCGAATTGGAAGATCACCACCGGTAAATTCGCCATTGGCGCATTCATATTAGTAGAGAAGAATTGGTTATTCAGGGCAGTAAAGAGCAATGGCGCTGTTTCACCGCTAACACGTGCAAGTGCCAATAAAATACCGGTAATCACCCCGCTTTGTGCAGCACGCAGAGTAATCATGAAGGCTACTTTCCACTTAGGGGTGCCTAAAGCATAAGCAGCCTCTCGTAAGCTTCCAGGCACTAAGCGCAGCATATTCTCCGTTGTACGAACTACCACTGGAATGGCAATTAAAGCCAATGCAATCGTGCCAGCCCAACCAGAGAAGTGACGCACTTGCGCCACCACAATGGCATATACAAACAAGCCGATCACAATGGATGGCGCAGATAACATGATGTCAGTAACAAAACGGGTGACGGAGGCGACTTTGCTTCTATCTCCATACTCCGAGAGGTATAAACCCGCTAATACGCCAATTGGAGTACTGATGAGAGTACAGCTTGCCACAATCATCAAGCTACCAACAATGGCGTTTGCCAAACCACCGCCCTCAGAACCAGGTGCAGGTGTGCTCTGAGTAAATACATCCAAATTAATAGAAGAAAAGCCTTTTAAAAAAAGGATACTTAAAATCCATAACAAAAAAGCCATTCCCAATACCATTGCCGCAGTAGATAGAATCAGACCTATTTTGTTAGCACGCTTCCGTTTAGCAAAAATGGCTGGATTAATATTTGATAAGCCGTTCATGTTTTAAGTCCCTGCTTTTTTTCCATATTGATCAACATCCATTTCGCGATCGCCAAAACAATGAATGTAATCATAAATAGCGCAAGACCAAGAGCAAATAAGGACGAGTAATGCAAACCAATTTCAGCCTCGCCAAACTCATTGGCCAATGTAGAAGCAATCGAATTACCAGGTGAAAATAGTGAAGCTGACAGACGATGCGCATTACCGATGACAAAGGTTACGGCCATGGTTTCACCAAGCGCCCTACCCAGTCCCAGCATAATGCCGCCGATCACACCAGCCTTGGTATAAGGGAGCACAACATTCTTAACCACTTCCCAAGTGGTACAGCCAATGCCGTAGGCGGACTCTTTTAATACAGGAGGAACGATTTCAAAGACATCACGCATCACCGAAGCAATAAATGGCAGTACCATCATTGCCAAAATCAAACCGGCACATAAAACACCAATACCATTCATGGGACCTGAGAACAGGATTCCTAAACCAGGAATCTGGCCAAGCGTCCCCTGCAGTGCAGGCTGAATATAATCCGCAAAAATTGGTGCAAAAACAAATAATCCGAACATGCCATAAATAATCGATGGCACGGCTGCGAGCAACTCAACAGCGGTACCCAATGGCCTACGTAATGGGCCTGGGCAAAGTTCAGTCAGAAATACCGCGATACCGAAACTTAAAGGAACGGCAATGAGCAAGGCAATTAAAGAGGTTACTAAGGTGCCATATATCGCAATGAGGCCACCGAACTCTCCATTAATAATATCCCACTCTTTGGTGAAGAAAAAGCCAAAGCCAAACTGATCCAGTGCAGGCCAGGCATTAATAATCAGCGAAATAATGATTCCAAGTAATGCAAGCAATACTGATAAGGCAAAAAACTGCGTTATTCCATGAAAAAGGAAATCTTGAATACGTTGCAGCTTAGCAATTCGAAGCGCCTGGGGCGTCGGTGCTGAATGTGACTGTGTTGATTCAATCATATTTGGACTTCATTTAATGATGAAACAGCCCCACCCAAAGGTGGAGCTGTTTCAATATTGAGATTAAATAATCAATCTAACAAATTACTTAGCAATATTGGACCATACATTCTTACGAATATAGTCTGTTGTTGCATCAGGCATTGGAACATAATCGAGTTCAAGAGCCATTTTCTTGCCTTCTTTGAAAGCAAAGTCAAAGAACTTCAACACTTCAGCAGAATTCGCTTTGTTCTCTGGGTTTTTGTACATCAAAATGAATGATGCACCAGTGATAGGCCAAGACTCTGCACCTGGAGCATTGGTAATAAAGGTACCCATACCAGGAACTTTAGACCAATCTGTACCAGCTGAAGCAGCAGCAAATGTTTTGTCGCTAGGCATTACATAGTTACCGTCACTATTTTTCATAGAGATAGTAGTCATGTTGTTTTTCTTAGCATAAGCATACTCAACATAACCAACTGAGTTCTTAACACGGTTAACGTTAGCTGCAACACCTTCATTACCTTTACCACCAACAGAAGAAGCAGCAGGCCACTTAACAGCAGCACCAGCACCAACAGCATCTTTCCAGAGTGAGCTTACTTTTGCTAAGTAGTCAGTGAAAATTGCAGTTGTACCGGAACCATCAGCACGGTGAACTACAGTGATATCACCTGTAGGGATTTTCACGCCAGGATTCATGATTGCAATACGCTTGTCATTCCAGTTAGTGATGTTGCCTTGGAAAATATCAGCCAATGTTGGGCCGTCTAATTTGAGTTGACCTGGCTTGATACCATCAACGTTCATCACTGGAACTACACCACCAATAATGGCTGGGAATTGAACCAAACCATCTTTTTCTAAAGCGTCGAACTTCACTGGAGCATCTGAAGCACCAAAGTCTACAGTTTTAGCTTTGATCTGCTTGATACCACCAGAAGAGCCGATGGACTGGTAATTTAAACCAGTACCAGTTTTGGATTTATAAGCCTCAGCCCATTTAGCATAAATTGGGTATGGGAATGTTGCGCCTGCGCCTGTGATGTCGGCAGCGAATGCAACTGGGGCAACTGAAATAGCACCAATCACTAGCGCTTTTTTCAAGAATGATTTCATGTGGATTAATCCTCGTTTAGTTCACGCAACATTGCGATAACTGAACGATACGGATTGAGTATGACTCTTTTATGACACGGGATATATTGAAAAATATTTCAATGAATTCAATTACTTAGACAGATGGGACTAATTGAGCAATACTCTGGGCAGCATTGCGGGCAATCGAGGCATCGTTTGACTCAACCATGACCCTGAGAACAGGCTCAGTGCCAGAAGCCCTAATCAGCACCCTTCCCGTGCCTTTCAGTTCCGTTTCTACTTGAGAAATCTGCGATTTAAGAACATTGTCCGCTTTCCAGTCATACCCAGCCTTAAATTTAATATTGAGAAGCACTTGGGGGAAGATTTTTACGGAATCGAGTAGTTGGGCCAAGCTCTGCTGGTTTTGACTCATGGCTGCTAATACCTGCAGGGCGGCAATCGTGCCATCACCAGTGGAGTGGCGATCTAAGCACAGCAAATGACCGGAGCCTTCTCCACCAATCAGCCAGCCTTTTTGCTTGAGTAATTCCAAGACATAACGATCACCCACATTAGCGCGCTCAAATCCAATCCCCAATGCTTTGATGGCATTTTCAACAGCCAGATTGGTCATCAAAGTACCAACCACACCGCCTAAATTTTCTCCACGGGCAAGACGATCTTTTGCGAGCACGTATAAGAGCTCATCGCCATTAAACAATCTTCCTGAAGCATCTACCATCTGCAAACGATCAGCATCTCCATCTAGAGCGATACCAAGGTCTGCTTTTGTTTCTTTAACTTTTGCAATGAGCGCTGCTGGTGCAGTGGCACCACAAGCATCATTAATATTTCTTCCATCTGGCTGTACGCCAATAGCAATCACTTCGGCACCAAGCTCATGAAATACGTGTGGCGCAACATGGTATGCAGCACCATTGGCGCAATCCACTACTAACTTCATGCCCTTGAGATTGAGTTCACCCGGAAAAGTCGATTTACAAAATTCAATATAACGACCGGCAGCATCATCAATACGAAATGCCTTACCCAACTCTTTTGAACTAACACAGCCCATCGGTTTAGCAAGTTCTGCTTCGATTGCCAGCTCAAACTCATCGGTCAGTTTTCCACCTTCCGCAGAGAAAAATTTAATGCCGTTATCTTGATAAGCATTATGTGATGCTGAAATCACTACACCAGCCGATAAGCGCAAGGCCTTAGTGAGATAAGCAACACCGGGTGTTGGCATCGGTCCGCACAACATTACATCAACACCAGCAGCAGCAAAGCCTGCCTCTAGGGCAGCTTCCAATAAATATCCGGATACGCGGGTATCTTTTCCAATCAATACTTTGCAACGCTCACCCGGCGTAGCGTTTTGCACAAGCACTTTTCCAGCAGCATAGCCAAGGCGAGTAATGAACTCCGGAACAATCGGAAATTGCCCTACTTCACCACGAATGCCATCAGTTCCAAAGTATTGTTTTTTCATAGGTTTCATTATAAAACTGATGAGTATCTGGATTGCCAGATCAGATGCTCTAGCCTTGAACCGCTGCCCATATCTTGAGAGCATCTACGGTTTCAGGCACATCATGTACCCGAATAATGCGGGCACCGCGATCAGCAGCCAGAATGGCAGCAGCAACACTAGGCGCTATCCGCTCATTGGTGTCACGACCAGTTAGCTTGCCCAGCATGGATTTACGAGAAATCCCCGCCAAGACCGGATATCCCAACTGGGAGAATTGATCAAAATCAGCCAGCATCGCAAGGTTATGCTCAAGACTCTTTCCAAACCCGAATCCAGGATCAATCGCAATTCGGTTTTGAGCGACACCCTGCTCTTCCAATAAACTGGCACGTGTTTGCAAAAATAACTTCACTTCAGTAATCACGTCTTGATAGTGAGGATCAAATTGCATTGTTTGAGGATCGCGCTGCATGTGCATCAAGACAATGCCGCATTGCTTATCTGGATTATCGTTATCACTCTCAAAGATCGCTTCTACTGCGCCCTCTTGTCGTAATGCCCAGATGTCATTCACGCAATCAACTCCAGCCTTGAGTGCTTGGCGCATCGTCTCGGCTTTATAGGTATCGATTGACAACGCTACTCCGCAATCTTTTAAAGCTTCAATGACTGGCAAGACGCGATCTAATTCTTCTTGAAGTGCTACAGGCTCTGCGCCTGGCCGAGTTGATTCTCCACCGATATCAATCATGTCGACGCCATTGGCAATCATGCGCTCCGCTTGAGCAATTGCATCGCTTGGAGTTCTAAACTGACCGCCATCCGAAAAGGAATCTGGGGTGGCATTAAGAATACCCATCACTACTGGGGTATTGCGTTTGCTAAAGTCAAAAAGAAAACGCCCGCAACGCCATGTTGCGGGCAGGTTTTGCTTACTCACTTAAGGATTCGTGAAATTAAGCAGTCGCAGGTGCGCCACCAGCCGCGGGCCCTGGAGTCCCCGCTGAATTACCAAAGGTAGTTGCGGGTTGTGGCTTAGGAGCACGAGGTGGACGGCCTTCCATGATGTCATTAATCTGCTCTGCATCAATAGTTTCCCATTCGAGCAAAGCTGCAACCATCGCTTCAACCTTATCTCGATTTTGCTCAAGAATAGATCTAGCTAACGCATATTGACTATCCACTAGCGCACGAATTTCAGAATCCACTTTTTGCTGCGTCAATTCAGAAACAGTTTTGGAGCTCGTACGGCCAAACATGCTTTCAGATTCAGTATCGACATAAACCATCGTACCTAAGCTATCACTCATACCGTAACGGGTCACCATGTCACGCGCCATCTTCGTAGCACGCTCAAAGTCATTGGATGCGCCAGTACTCATGGAGTTCAAGAAGACCTCTTCTGCAGCACGACCACCAAACAAAATAGCCAGCTCTTCCATCATGCGATCTTTATATAAGTTCACACGATCAAACTCAGGCAACTGCCATGTCACACCTAAAGCCATGCCACGAGGCATGATGGTGACTTTGTGAACAGGATCTGCTTTTGGTAAGACCTTCGCAACTACAGCATGGCCAGACTCGTGATACGCCGTATTGCGACGCTCTTCTTCACGCATCACAGCAGACTTACGCTCTGGACCCATATAGATCTTGTCTTTAGCGTCTTCGAAGTCTTTCATATCTACAGCACGCTTACTACGACGTGCAGCGAACAGAGCAGCTTCGTTAACTAAATTTGCTAAATCTGCGCCAGAGAAACCAGGAGTGCCACGCGCCAAGACAGCAGCATTCACATCCGGATCAATTGGTACCTTGCGCATATGCACTTGCAAAATCTGCTCGCGACCACGAATGTCAGGTAAACCAACATGTACTTGACGGTCAAAACGGCCTGGGCGCAATAAAGCACGATCTAATACGTCAGAACGGTTAGTTGCGGCAACCACGATGACACCGCTATTGCTCTCAAAACCATCCATCTCAACCAACATCTGGTTCAGTGTTTGCTCGCGCTCATCATTACCACCACCCATACCTGCACCACGATGACGGCCAACCGCATCAATCTCATCAATAAAGATGATGCAAGGAGAATTTTTCTTGGCAGTTTCAAACATGTCACGTACACGTGACGCGCCAACACCAACAAACATCTCCACAAAGTCTGAACCTGAAATAGAGAAGAATGGTACTTTGGCTTCGCCAGCAATCGCACGCGCCAACAGGGTCTTACCCGTTCCAGGAGGGCCAACCAGCAAAACACCATGCGGAATACGACCGCCCAGTTTTTGGAACTTTTGTGGGTCTTTCAAGAAGTCCACAATCTCAAAGACTTCTTCCTTAGCTTCATCGCAACCCGCTACATCAGCAAAAGTAACAGTATTGCTATTTTCATCAATTAAGCGAGCCTTTGATTTTCCAAAGGAGAATGCTCCACCTTTGCCGCCGCCCTGCATCTGGCGCATCATGAAAAACCAAAAACCAATAATCAGTAGTGTAGGTCCGAGGTAGTACAAGGCAGAAACCAACATATTGGGTTCATCGTCTGCTTTACCAGTCACTTGAACGCCGTACTTCATGAGGTCACCCACCATCCAGATATCCCCTGGGGAAATGATGGAATACTTGTTACCGTCATTGGGGGTTACTTGTAATGTGCGACCTTGCACATCCACTCGCTTCACTTTGCCAGCTTTGGCATCGTCCATGAATTGAGAATAAGTGACCTGAGTAGCGTCTCTTGGCTTATCAAACTGTTTAAAAACAGTAAAAAGCACGAGACCCACGATGAGCCACACACCAATTTTTTGCAACATGTTGTTGTTCAAAACAGACCTTTGCCGGATTAATCCGGGAGTTAAAGCGGATTGCTATATCTAAGTATTTGATTCTACTACCAGCCTTTTTCAAGTGCTAAAGGCATATTTATTTGTCAAACCCCTATATTTTCGGGGTTATTGTGCAATTTGGGGCACTTTTGGCATTTACTTGGGCGGCTTGAGATTTCTACCCAAGAGGAAGATTTCTGAAGATTTAGCCCTTGACGCCTTTGGTTTGCGGGGAGTGACCGTCTTAAAGACCTTTTTAAAGGACTCCACGATTTGACTGTAACCACTGCCGTTAAAGCACTTAATCAAGAGTGCGCCCTCCGGTTTGAGGTGGTGAACAGCAAAATCAAGGGCGATTTCAGCTAAAAAGGCCATTCTGGCAGCATCTGCGACCCCTACGCCGGATAAATTAGGTGCCATATCGGACAACACCAAATCGACCTTCCCGTTGGCACTGGCTGGCAAAAGGGCTTCTAGAGCCTTTAGACCCTCCTCTTCCCTAAAGTCACCTTGGATAAAGTTCACATCCGCAATATCTTCCATCGGCAGAATATCAATGGCAATAATGCTGCCATCAGGCTTACCAGACTCAATCAGCGGATTGCTTTTACCCAGCTCAGTCAAACGATTACGAGTGTATTGAGACCAGCTCCCTGGGGCACTTCCCAGATCCACAATAGTCATCCCAGCCTTGATCAGGTGATCTTGCTCGTCAATTTCACTGAGCTTATAAACAGCTCTGGCGCGATAGCCCTCTTTTTGGGCCATCTTTACGTATGGATCCGTTAAATGATCCTGCAACCAACTTTTATTAAATTTATTCTTTGCCACAACTTACCCACTTTCGGTGTCTATTTTCCTTGTTTATCACCGCTATGGCAAAAGGAATCGACGTAAAACGTCTCTTGATAGACATATATATGGGCATGAGAGCCTTTTTACAAGCCCTGATGCTCTATCATCGAGCCCATGACTGCACTTACTATCACCCCCGCACAAAGAAAATCCCTCAAAGCCGACGCTCATGACCTCAGTCCGGTGGTCATGATTGGTGGAGACGGTCTCACGCCTGCCGTAATTAAAGAAGCCAAGTCTGCAATATCGCATCATGGCTTGATTAAGATTCGGGTCTTCGGTGATGATCGTGATGCTCGCATCGCTATGTATGAAGAGTTATGCGACAAGTTGGATGCAGCCCCAGTTCAGCACATTGGAAAATTGCTGGTGCTCTGGAAACCAAAAGATATGGTTGATGAAGCTTTTGCCAATCTTGGAAGATCGAGCAAACAAACCAAGAAATCTTTGCAAGCCCCTCGCACCAAGCGTCAACCAAATAGAACTGTTGCCAAAGCAGGTGTTCGCACGAGCAGCTCCGAGCGCTCAGATCGACGCTCAGCAGCTAGCAAGTCACCTTTTGCGAGAGCGGCGGCTGTGAAGAGTGCCACTCCAAAGAAAAGAGTGCTGCGCTCTGAAGCTGCTGAATCAAAAATTGGTTGGTCATCCCCTGGCTACCGCAAAGCCGCTGCTGCACCAGCGCCTATTAAGAAGCGTAAAGTGCGCATGAGTAGCACCAAGAAAAAATCACTGGGTTCTTAAGGTATTTATTCTGGATAAAAAGCGCCGCTAGTCGGCGTTTTTTTATTGCTGCGCTTTAGTCAAACGCCAAACTAAAAATAAGCCTAAGAGACTTTGAATTGAAAAAAAGATACTTGATGCGCCATGGAGCTTACCAAACAGATCAGCTGATGGCGAGAGCATGACTGGCATGCCTTGCGCTAGGGCATTGTCACGCAGGGAGTTCATCCACGGAATAAAGACAAATGCAGCGGCGATTGAACACAATAGCATTGCCAATAAGATCCAACGAATCAGGCGATATTGATTCAGACCGCGCGTCACCAACAGGTTTGCGAGCACCATTAAAGCCATGCAAATAATCAAGCTCAAGTAGGCTTCTATTCTAAAAATAGTCCCGGCAACCATTCCAGCGGCCTGACGATCTGTCATGGTTGAAAACACTGCAGGAGCAACTAAATAACCTACCGTGAGTAGACTACCAACCCACAAACCCGCGACCAAAACAAACAGTCTTTGGGCTCCAGTATGAGAGGTAATCTGAAGAGCAGTCATTTAGATTAAGTTTGATTTTTTAAATGTAACGAACGGCTAATATTTCAACTTCGCGATTGCCACCAGGCGCTTGAACTGCAACAACATCGCCCTCTTCTTTACTAATTAAGGCACGGGCAATCGGGGAGCTAATCGAAATTTTATTAGCAGCAATATCGGCTTCATCATCACCCACGATTTGGTAAGTGAACTTAGTGCCATCCTCTAAATCTTCAAGATCAACTGTCGCACCAAATACAACGCGACCCGATACATCTAAAGTTGCGGGATCAATAATTTGCGCAGCAGATAATTTGCTCTCTAATTCTTGAATGCGACCCTCAATAAATCCCTGCTTCTCTTTAGCAGCATCGTACTCAGCATTCTCAGAAAGATCACCTTGTGCACGGGCTTCAGAAATCGCATTGATCACTGCTGGGCGCTCTATATGCTTTAAACGATGCAACTCTTCTTTCAGGAGTTCTGCGCCACGCTTAGTAATTGGAATTGTGCTCATGCTTCTAACCTAACCTAAATTAATTGAGGGTCTTGTGTAGGTTTTGTAAACCGTACACTTCAATAGACTCTTTACTGCCATTTTGTGATGCCATTAAACCATCCATCACCGCACGCGCTGCACTAATCGTAGTGTAGTAAGTCACATTATTGGCTTGTGCACTAGTACGAATCGAACGGGAATCTGCAATTGCAGTCCGGGTTTCATCCACAGTAGTAAATACCAATGAAATTTCACCGTTTTTAATCAAGTCCACAATATGGGGACGACCATCTTTCACCTTATTGACGACGCGCACTGGCAAACCAGCCGCTTCAATAGCTGCTGCAGTACCCTTAGTAGCTACCATTGGGAAGCCTAATTGGTGCAAGAGTTTAGCCACTTCAACCGCTTTAGGCTTATCGCTATCTTTTACGGTCAGCACTACAGTGCCGCTCTTAGGTAATTTAATCCCAGCGCCCAGCTGAGACTTAAACAAGGCCTCACCAAAAGTTTTGCCAACACCCATCACCTCGCCAGTAGATCGCATCTCTGGTCCCAGGATTGGATCAATACCTGGGAACTTATTGAATGGAAATACTGCCTCTTTCACTGAATAGTAAGCAGGCTTTACTTCTGATTTGATGCCTTGCTGATCTAAGGTCTGACCGACCATGCAGCGTGCAGCAATTTTGGCTAACTGCAAGCCTGTTGCTTTAGAGACAAATGGCACAGTACGTGATGCCCGTGGGTTCACCTCGAGAACATAAATGACATCCTTGCCATCGACATTCTGAATCGCAAACTGCACGTTCATCAAGCCAACGACATTAAGACCCTTTGCCATCGCAGCAGTTTGACGCTTGATCTCTGCGATCGTCTCATCGGATAGAGAATATGGTGGCAATGAACAAGCAGAGTCACCGGAATGAACACCAGCCTGCTCAATATGCTCCATGACACCGCCAATGAATACACGTTGGCCATCGCTAATGCAATCGACGTCACACTCAATCGCATCATTTAAGAAACGATCTAGCAATACCGGAGAGTCATGAGAAACCTTGACCGCTTCGCGCATGTAGCGCTCAAGATCACGCCCATCATGAACGATTTCCATGGCGCGACCACCCAATACATAGGAAGGACGCACAACCAATGGATAGCCAATTTCTTCTGCAAGTTTGAGCGCTTCATCTTCTGCACGAGCCGTACGGTTCGGTGGCTGACGTAAGTTCAAGTCATGTAATAACTTCTGGAAGCGCTCACGATCTTCTGCGGCATCAATCATGTCTGGTGATGTACCAATGATGGGTACGCCATTACGCTCAAGATCTAAAGCCAACTTCAAAGGAGTCTGACCGCCGTACTGAACGATGACACCTTTGGGTTTTTCTTTAGCAACAATCTCCAAAACATCTTCCAATGTCAAAGGCTCAAAATACAAGCGGTCGGAAGTATCGTAGTCAGTAGAAACAGTTTCTGGGTTGCAGTTCACCATGATGGTTTCATAACCATCATCACGCATAGCTAAGGCAGCATGTACACAGCAGTAATCAAACTCAATGCCTTGACCAATACGGTTAGGACCACCGCCCAAGACCATGATCTTGTCTTTGGTAGTGGGCTGAGATTCGCACTCGCCATGCTCTGCTTCATAGGTGGAATACAGATAAGCAGTGTTTGTAGAGAACTCAGCGGCACAGGTATCTACCCGCTTATAAACTGGGACCACTTTCAAGCGATGACGTGCAGCGCGCACAGAGGCAGCATCTACGCCCAATAGTTTTCCTAAACGACGATCTGAGAAACCTTTTTGCTTAACAAAACGCAGTTCAGCAGCAGAGAGGCTATCGATCTTGCGTTGCTTCAGCTCCGCTTCCATCGTGATGAGCTCTTCAATTTGCTCTAAGAACCAAGGATCAACCTTGGTCTCGTTATAGACCTCATCTAAGCCCATTCCCATACGGAATGCATCGGCCAAATACCAAATACGATCTGGGCCTGGTTCGCCGATTTCTTGGATGATGTCATCCAAATCAGTGGAGACCTCATCTAAGCCGTCAACACCAACCTCAAGGCCACGCAAAGCCTTTTGGAATGACTCTTGGAAAGTACGGCCTATCGCCATCACCTCACCTACGGACTTCATCTGCGTTGTCAAACGAGAATCTGCCTGTGGGAACTTCTCAAAAGCAAAGCGTGGAATCTTTGTAACAACGTAGTCAATGGATGGCTCAAATGATGCTGGAGTTGCACCACCGGTAATGTCATTTTTCAACTCATCCAAGGTGTAACCCACTGCTAGCTTTGCAGCAATCTTCGCAATTGGGAAACCCGTTGCTTTAGAAGCCAATGCAGATGAACGTGAAACACGGGGGTTCATCTCAATCACGATCATGCGACCGTCAACTGGATTAATGGAGAACTGTACGTTTGATCCGCCAGTATCCACACCAATTTCACGCAATACCGCAATTGAAGCATTACGCATCAATTGATATTCTTTATCCGTCAAGGTTTGTGCGGGGGCGACAGTAATTGAGTCACCCGTGTGCACGCCCATTGGATCTAAGTTTTCGATGGAGCACACGATGATGCAGTTATCGGCACGGTCACGCACCACTTCCATCTCAAACTCTTTCCAGCCCAAGAGTGACTCTTCAATTAAGAGTTCACGGGTTGGTGATAAATCCAGACCTCGTTTACAAATCTCTTCAAACTCTTCACGGTTATACGCAATTCCGCCGCCTGATCCACCCATGGTGAATGAAGGACGAATGACGACCGGGAAACCCAAGCTACCAGTCTCTTTCTGAATACGTTGCTGCACTTCATGCGCCTCTTCCATTGAGTGCGCAATGCCTGACTTAGCGGATCCAAGACCAATTTTGGTCATCGCATCTTTAAATTTCTGGCGATCTTCCGCTTTATCAATCGCCTCTGGGGATGCGCCGATTAACTCACAACCGTATTTTTCAAGAATACCGTGACGATGCAAATCGAGCGCACAGTTCAAGGCGGTCTGCCCGCCCATCGTTGGCAAAATCGCATCAGGTCTTTCGGTAGCAATAATGCGCTCAACTACTTCCCAGGTGATTGGCTCGATATAGGTCACGTCTGCCATCTCGGGATCAGTCATGATGGTGGCAGGATTACTGTTCACCAAGATCACTTTGTAACCCTCATCACGCAACGCTTTGCAAGCTTGCGCACCAGAATAGTCAAACTCACAGGCCTGACCAATCACAATCGGCCCAGCACCAATAATTAGGATGCTCTTAATGTCGCTACGCTTAGGCATTATTTGCCCCCCTTATTACCAACAGCGGCAGCATTCATAAGCTCCACAAAACGATCAAATAAATAGGCAATGTCATGTGGCCCAGGCGAAGCTTCTGGATGGCCTTGGAAACACAAAGCAGGCTTATCCTTCCAAGCAAGTCCTTGTAGGGACCCATCAAACAAAGAAACATGAGTGACACGAATATTGTCTGGCAATGAATTTGCATCGACAGCAAAGCCGTGGTTCTGCGATGTAATCGCTACACGCCCAGTGTCCAAATCTTTCACTGGATGGTTGGCGCCGTGGTGGCCAAATTTCATTTTCAACGTTTTGGCGCCAGCGGCTAAGCCCATAATCTGGTGACCCAAGCAAATGCCGAATGTTGGGACACCCTTTTCAATAATTTCTTTTGCAGCAGCAATCGCGTAATCACATGGTCCAGGATCGCCGGGGCCATTGGAGAAAAAGACTCCGTCAGGATTCATGGCCAATACTTCTGCCGCGCTGGTTTGCGCTGGCACGATCGTCAATTCACAACCGCGCTCCGTTAACATGCGCAAAATATTGCGTTTGACGCCAAAGTCATAAGCAACGACTTTTTTGATTGGCTTACTAGCATCTAAAGTTCTGTATGCAGGTTTTCCGTCTGGGCCATGTAGATCCCACTCAGCTTCGCGCCATTGATATGGGGATTTAGTCGTAACGACTTTGGCCAGATCTAAGCCGGCCATGCCTGGGAATGCTTTAGCCAACTCCAGGGCCTTTTTGCTGAGACTCTCGACATCATCACCCATCTTGCCAGCGACGATTGCACCAGACTGAGCGCCTTTATCTCGCAAAATGCGGGTTAATTTACGAGTATCAATCCCTGAAATACCGACTACCCCTGCTTTTGAGAGGTAAGCATCTAAGCTCTCTTCAGATCTAAAGTTAGATACTCGCTTAGATAGGTCTTTAACGACTAATCCAGCCGCATGAATTTGATTAGACTCCGCATCTTGCGCATTAACCCCAACATTACCAATGTGAGGGTAGGTCAAGGTAACGATTTGGCGGGAATAGCTTGGATCAGTAATGATCTCTTGATAGCCAGTAAGAGCAGTATTAAAAACAACTTCGCCAGCAGTTTCGCCAGGAGCGCCAATACTAAGACCGGGAAATATAGTGCCGTCGGCTAAAGCCAACACGGCGGGAGGAAAAGAAGGAAGCAAGGGTGACAAACCATCTCCAGTCCCTGCTCCATCCGACGCTCAACACCCCAAAAAGACCAACCCAGGACTGTTTGTGCGGGAGGTGAGTGTCTTTAAGCGCTAGGGTAATTTATTAAGTTTCGAACCTAGTAATGATACCAGTTTTGCACTCTAAACCCTTGAATCCCCAGCCAATTAGGCCTAAAAGCAAATTACCCCATTAGTCCTAGGACCCATGGGGTAATTTTTGCATCAAAAAAGGGCTGCTTAAGCTTTGACGCTCTGCTCGATGATGGTCTTGATTTGACCTAAAACCGTTTGATCTTCCATAGTGCTGATATCACCAGGATCGCGCCCTTCAGCAACTGCTTGGAGAGCGCGTCGCACAATCTTGCCTGAACGTGTCTTAGGCAAGGCGGTAACGATGTACACGCGGCCAGGACGAGCAATAGCGCCTAAAGTGCTATCTACAGTCTTCATGCACTCCGCCTCTAAAGTCGCGGTATTAGAAGAATCCTTGGGTATGACAAAGGCAATGGCAGCTTGACCCTTGAGTTTGTCCTCGATACCTACCACCGCTACCTCAGACACGTTTGGATGACCGGAAATACTTTCCTCGATCTCGCGCGTCCCTAGGCGATGTCCGGCAACGTTAATCACGTCATCCGTTCTTCCTAAGATAAAGAAGTAACCATCATCATCTTTAATGCCCCAATCGAAGGTGGAGTAAATCGTCTTCCCAGGAATAGTTTCCCAATAGGTGCTCACGAAACGCTTGTCATCACCCCAAACAGTTTGCATACAACCGGGAGGCAATGGGCCTTCAATAGCAATGACGCCCTTCTTGTCTGAGCCCAACTCTTCTGAAGTTGCATCATCAAGTAGCTTCATGTTGTAACCAAAGGAAGGTACGCCTGGTGAACCAAACTTGTGCGGCATGACCTCTACGCCGCGCTGAATAGCCAGCATTGGCCAGCCAGTTTCTGTCTGCCAGTAGTTATCGACAATCGGCTTCTTAATTGCATCATGAATCCAGCTCGCAGTAGGCTCATCCAAAGGCTCGCCAGCCAGGAACAAGGCACGTAATGTCGAAAGATCATATTTTGTTAAGAATGCAGGGTCTTGTTTCTTGAGAACGCGCACTGCGGTAGGTGCTGAGAACATCACGGAGACCTTGTACTTTTCTACCAAGCTCCACCAGATGCCAGCATCTGGACTTAATGGTGTGCCTTCATACATGATCGTTGCCATTCCATTAAGCAAGGGTCCATAGATAATGTAGCTATGACCTACCACCCAACCAATGTCGGAGGTGGTGAACATGGTTTCGCCAGGCTTGCCACAGAAAATATGATTCATCGTAGACATCAAGGCAACTGCGTAGCCACCTGTATCGCGCTGAACACCTTTAGGCTTGCCAGTAGTACCTGAGGTATACAAAATATAAGATGGATGGGTTGCATCAACCCACTCAACTGGCACCAAATCATTTAGGTGTTTTTGGCGCTCGCTGGCGTAATCCAAATCACGCCCCGCTACTGTAGTGAACTCTGTTAAGCCACGATTCACAATCAATACTTTTTCAGGCTTGTAGCTTGCCAGCGTAATAGCCTCATCGAGCAATGGCTTATACGGAACTGATTTGCCACCCCGGGAACCGGCTTCTGATGTCACAATCATCTTTGGCTTAGCATCATCAATACGTGAAGCCAAACTATGGGATGCAAAACCACCAAATACTACGGAGTGGATAGCGCCAATACGCGCACAAGCTAGCATTGCAAAACACGCTTCGGCAATCATCGGCATATAGATCAAAACACGATCGCCTTTTTGAACACCGTTGGCTTTGTAGATAGCAGCCATACGATTAACTTCTTCGTAGAGCTCTTTGAATGTATATGCCTTTTCTACATTGGTTTCGGTGGAAACAGCAACAAGAGCAATTTGGTCAGCGCGATCGGCAAGGTGACGATCTACAGCGTTGTAACAAAGATTGGTTAATCCACCTTCAAACCATTTTGCAAATGGCGGGTTCGCATAATTCAGAACGGTGTTGTATGGCTTTTCCCAGTGAATGAGTTTTGCCTGCTCTCCCCAGAAACCGTCTGGGTCTTTAATGGAGCGTTCGTGTTCTGATTTATAAGACATGGTCAACCTAAATGAAGTAAGTTAAAGATTCGAAAAATTATTGAATTTTGCTAGCCCCCGAAGCAGCAGATGTCTTAGCTGTGGGGCTAGTAGCTTTCACAGTCCCTTTTTTCGCAGAATTTGCAAGTCCTGTCGATGCGTGTTTATGCTGAGAACCCCCTTTTTTTGCCGCGGAGGCGGTTTTAGAAGACTTTGCTGCGGGACATTTAGCCCCTTTTGCACATTTTTTAGGCGCTGGAGCGGGTTTCACTAAGCTCAGATTGGCATTCTCAGCCATGGCCATCGAGATATCGCCAGCGTGTTGATTGGTTTTAGGGATCAGCACCGTAGATCCCGCTCTAATCCGCATGCCCTTGGGGATGTTATTGATCTCTCTTAGCGCATTTGCATCAACCCCCAAAGTTTTGGCAGCCTTATCAACAGTCTCGGTTCTAGCAATCCGCACTGCTGTCCAAGTGGAAAGCGGTTTGGTGTACTTTTTGAGGTTCTCCTGAAAGACCTCTGCATGGCCAAAGGGCAACAAAATCTGTTGATTGGCATTGCTCAAAATGACCGGCTTATTGAATGAAGGATTGAGATTATGAAATTCCTCCGATGGAATTTCAGCTAATTTAATGACCAAGTCCACATCAATATCCTTTTCTACATCGACTGCAATGAAGTAAGGATGGTTTTCTAATTCCGGCAACACAATTCCGTAGGCCTGGGGATCCAAAACAATTTGTCGATACGCCATGAGTTTGGGGACGTAATTGCGCGTCTCATTAGGCATCTTCAGACTTAAATAATCCGTTGGTAAACCAGCAGCAAGATTGCGCTTTTGCGCTTTGGCAACATTACCCGCGCCCCAGTTGTATGCTGCTAAAGCGAGCTCCCAACTACCAAATTGGTTATGTAAGCGCTGCAAGTAATCTAAGGCAGCATCAGTCGATTGCAAGACGTCTCTACGCTCATCGCGAAAAACATTTTGCGTTAATTGAAAATCTTTGCCGGTTGCTGGCATAAATTGCCATAAGCCCATAGCTTTTGCGCTGGACTTAGCATGGGTGACAAAAGCACTTTCAACAAAGGGTAATAGCGCAATCTCCATCGGCATATTGCGTGTATGCACCTCTTGTACGATATAGAACAAGTAGCGTGAAGAACGCTCCATTGAGCGATGCACATAATCCGGTCTGGCACTTAACCAACGCACCTGCTCAATTTCTAGCGGAGTATTCATGGGCTCCATCTGAAAGCCATCGCGGATACGTATCCACAAATTGCTCGATGGCGCATAGATGCTGCTAACAGATTGATCCTTGAGATTGACCCGCTTCGCTTTTGCTGCCCGCGGATCAGAACGACCAGCAGAATCTGAAGACCAATCGCCTGTACCAGCACACCCTGACAAAGCGGCTATCAATAGGATTGCCGCATAGCGCCAGAACATCAGAATCGATCCTTCCATGCACGAATCACCGCAAGAACATGGGCGGGACTTGGCAAAGATTTTTCTCCAGAAATCTGCATGGCTGCTTCTATTACCTCTTTTTGATCACAGCGCATAAATGGGTTGACTTGCAACTCTTGGCCAATCGTTGTTGGCAGAGTAGGCAAACCTTGATCACGAAGTGCTTTCGCGTTTTCTGCCCAGGTAATTAAATTGGCATTGTTTGGTTCGACAGCCAAGGCAAAACGAATATTTGATAAGGTGTACTCGTGAGTGCAATACACCAGCGTATTTTTAGGCAGAGCAATAAATTTGGCTAGGGATTGGCTCATCTGCGTTGGCGTTCCTTCAAATAGACGACCGCAACCAGAGGCAAACAAGGTATCGCCACAGAACAACATGGGCTCGACCACATTAGCCTGCATATTTGCAAAATAAGCTATGTGACTTAAGGTGTGTCCAGGAACCTCAAATACCTCCAAACTAATCCGAGGCTTAGCAATTTCTACCTTATCCCCTTCCAATAGACCCTGTGTTCTGCCAGGGATATCTATGGTGGCAGGGCCATAAACAGGAATGTCCGAACCTAGAGCCTGTAATAGCTGCAGAATGCCGCCAGTATGGTCCGCATGGTGGTGAGTAATTAAAATGCCCGTCAAGGTAAGCTCTTGCTGTGCCAGATATTGCAATACTGGGCTAGCATCACCTGGATCAACGATTAACGCAGATCGACCATCATGAATACACCAGATGTAATTGTCATCAAAAGCCGGTATCGGCCATACGTGCAATAAAGTATTCTTATCCATAAACCGATGATACCAACCCCACCCCCTTTATCGCCGATGCCAGCCCCACCATGGAGTTCATGGGAGAAGTGGCTTCAGTCCCCACCAGGAAAATATATCCTAAATTGGGAGCAGCAGTGTTTTGACCAAATAGTGGCCGATGTCTTTGGATTTCATGCGGTGCAAGTGGGTTTACCGCAGATCAATACCTTGGCCGAAAATCGCATGCCTTTACATGCCCTCGTGATTGAATCCTCCGATCGAGAAAAACACCCCAATCAGTTCAATTGGCATCAAATTGAAGGTCACTCATCAGAACTACCCTTTGCCTCTGAAAGTATCGATTTGTTGGTACTGCCCCATGTATTAGAGTTTGCTGCTGACCCCCATCAGGTACTCAGAGAGGCTGAACGTGTTTTGCGCCCTGAAGGCCGACTCATTATTTCTGGGTTTAATCCAGCAAGCCTTTGGGGGGCTCGTCAATACTTAAGCAGACTAATTGGCAACCCCTACCTCCCCCGGGATGGTCAATTTATCAGTCTCATTCGCGTAAAAGATTGGCTGCAATTACTCAACTTTTCTCTGGATCGGGGTCATTTTGGTTGTTACAAACTCCCTCTCACCAAAGAATCAAACATGGCCAGAATGGATTTTATGGAGCTTGCAGGTAATCGATGGTGGCCGATTTTTGGAGCTATTTTTATCGTTTCTGCCATTAAACGCCACCCAGGCATGCGCTTGATTGGTCAGATTCAAACGAAACGCATTCCAGCAATTCCCCAACTGAGTCCAGCAACTGAAAGTCATCAAAATTTAGTCGATAGCAAAGACACAGTAAATTAACGCCATGAGTATTGCTAAATCCACACCCCATATCGTCATTTATACCGATGGTGCCTGTAAAGGCAATCCTGGGCCAGGAGGCTGGGGTGCTGTCCTCCGTTCAGGTGAGCATGAAAAACACCTGCATGGAGGCGCTGAACTAACCACCAATAACCGCATGGAAATTAGCGCAGTTATTCATGCGCTTCGAGCCCTTAAGCAAACCAGCTCTGTAGAGCTTTGGACTGACTCGCAGTACGTCCAAAAAGGCGTCACTGAGTGGCTCGAAGGTTGGAAAAAAAGAGGTTGGAAGACGGCCAGCAAGGATCCCGTTAAGAATGCGGATTTATGGCAAGAGCTTGATGCTCTCCTCCCCTTACACCAGATTTCCTGGCATTGGGTACGCGGACACAATGGACACCCCGGAAATGAGCTAGCCGATCTGCTTGCCAATCGGGGCGTAGAGGAATTTTTACCTTAGGACAAAGCATTGCCGTCAAGCCCATTTTTAATGGTCTTATGAGAGAATGAGGCAATGAAAGATAGCTCAAAAAAAGAGCTTTAAACCGATATAAAACCTAGAAAAATTCGAGATTGTGTCCAAAATAGAATCAGCCTTAGATAAAACTGTTGCCAAGTTGCCATTACTCAAGGGCTGGGTGATGTCGCGCTTGTGCAAAGTGTGGCAAAAGATCTCCCCCGCTTTCTCCAGATTACACAAAATAGACTACGCCAGTACTAAATCATTTGTGATCAAGTACAAATGGCGTCTCTTGATCTTAGCAATCATATTGTTTGCAGGATCCAAAGCCTACGACCACTTTTTTCCGGCTAGCAAGAAGCAAGGTGGTGGCGTACAAACCATTACTAGCATCGTGACCGAAAAGAAAGATATTCCACTCGTTATTGAGGCTACTGGAAACATTGTCTCTAACAGTATTGTGGATATTCGCCCAATGGTCACCAATAAGGTTGAGAAGATTCACATTAAAGATGGCCAAGAGGTAAAAGAGGGTGAACTCTTATTTACCCTGGATAATCGCACCGATACCGCCAACTATGAAAAACTCAAAGCCTTGGCCGATGATGCCCAAAAGCAATATCAACGCGCCAAAGAATTGGTTGGTAAAAACTTTATTTCAAAAGCAGGATTAGAAACGGCACTTGCCAACGCTAAGTCTGCTCAGGCAGCTGCTGATGCTGCGCGTGTCCAACTTTCCTTTGACTTTATTCGCTCTCCTATCAATGGAAAAGCCGGCATCATTAATGTGTTCCCCGGAACACTAGTGCAGGCCAGCAATACTGTGATTAGCGCAACCAATGCCTCATCGACCTCCACCACCAGTTCGATGGTCACGATTACGCAACTCAACCCCATTAATGTTCAGTTTGTTATTCCAGAAAAAGATATCCCTGTTCTACTAGAAAGCAAACAAAGTGATGTACCCATGAAAGTACAAGTGACTGTTGGCAATAACACTCAGCGCGTTTTCAATGGTGAAGTCATTGTTGTCGATAACCAAATTGATCCTCAAATAGCTGCGGTTCGCGTTAAGGCGCAAATACCAAATGAGAAGTATGAGTTACTTCCAGGCCAGTTTGCGCGCGTCTCCTTAAACGCTAATACCCTCAAAGATGTCATCGCAATTCCATCAGAAGCGATCGTCATGAATCCTAAAGGCCGCTTAGTCTACGTTGTGGATAAAGATGACAAAGTAATGCCTAAGCCCATCACCGTGAGTTATGAATACCAAGGTACTTCCGTTGTAAATGGTTTGGAACCTGGTCAACGCATTGTCGTTGAAGGCAAACAGAATCTGCGAGCAGGAAGCAAAGTGCGCGAAGCTAAACCAGCCAACGCTCCTGCAGCCCAAACAAAATGACGCTCTCAGAATTATGTATTAGACGACCGGTAATGACGGTGTTGCTCTCGCTAGCAACCGTTATCGCCGGCAGTGTTGCCTATTTTAAGATTCCAGTTGCCGCCCTACCTAGCTTCAATACACCGATTATTTCGGTTACCGCAAGCCTACCAGGTGCATCACCTGAGAACATGGCTTCGGCTGTAGCGTTACCTCTCGAAAAAGAGTTTTCTACTATTGATGGCATCAAAATCATTAGCTCTAATAGCACTTTAGGGGCGACCAGCGTTACCCTGGAGTTTAATAATGATCGCGATATTGATAAGGCGGCTGTTGATGTTCAAGCAGCCTTATTGAGAGCCCAAAAACGACTGCCTATCGAAATGACGATTCCACCGTCATATCGCAAAATCAATCCAGCAGACACTCCCGTCATCATTATTCGGATGAGCTCGCCCTCGATCAGCCTATCTGAAATTAATGATTACGCTGAAAATTTAATGGCGCCAAATCTGTCTACCATCAGCGGCGTTTCGCAAGTCAATGTCTATGGCGCTAAACGATATGCGATTCGCATCAGCGCCCAACCTGATGCCCTGGGTAATCGTAATATCACCATGGATGAGCTGGCTGCAGCGATTAATAAAGCCAACACCAATAGCCCTATCGGCACACTGGATGGCCCACGCCAACTGATTACGATCTATGCCAATCCCCAGTTAGTGAAGGCAGAAGAATTTGGCAATCTAATCATTGCGCAACGCAATGGCTTCCCGGTGTACCTCAAAGACGTTGCAATTGTTGAAGAGAGTTACGAGGATGTTAAAACTTTTGCGACTGCTAAAGGGGAGCGTTCAATTGCCATGGGAGTAATGCGACAGCCCAATGCAAATACGGTGGAAGTCGTCAATGAGATTAAACGATTGCTCCCCACCCTGAAGGCTCAGCTACCAGAATCCATTCAGCTTAGCCTCATTAATGATCGATCAACATCAATTATTGAGTCGATTCATGATGTCAACATCACACTACTGCTAACGATCGCCTTGGTTGTTTTAGTGATCTTCTTATTTCTCAAGAATATCGCAGCCACCGTCATCCCCTCGATTAGCTTGCCGATTTCTCTGATTGGCGCTTTTTTTGTCTTTTACTTTATGGGCTACAGCCTAGACAATATTTCACTACTGGGTATTACTCTGGCGGTTGGATTGGTGGTGGATGATGCGATTGTTGTTCTAGAAAACATCATGCGCTACATCGAAAGTGGCATGAGTCCGCTCAAGGCAGCGTTAAAAGGAAGTAAGGAAGTTGGATTTACGATTGTTTCCATCTCCTTATCTCTTGTGGCAGTATTTATTCCACTCTTCTTTATGGCAGGGCCGATCGGACTTCTCTTTAGAGAATTTGCAGTTGTTGTCACCCTCTCTATTCTGGTCTCTGCAGTAGTGTCTTTGACTATTGTGCCGATGCTATGTAGTCGCTTTCTCAAAGAGCAGCATGGAGAATCAAAAAGCTATCCATTCACAAAGGGCTTTGATCGCATTTTTACCTGGTCCCTCAATACCTATACCCATTATTTAGACCTCGCACTCGTTAATAGAAAAAAAGTGTTGTGGGGAACGATAGCCACTTTCATCGTCACCATTGCCCTCTTTGCATTTAGCCCCAAAGGATTCTTCCCAGAAGAAGATATTGGGCAACTCCGCATCACGGTAGAGGCAGCGCAGGATACCTCTTTTAAAACGATGCTGGAATTACAAGACCGTGCCGCAGTGATCGTGGATAACGATCCAAACGTGGAAACATCCATTTCGATTTTGGGGGGAGGCATGAGCTCAGGACGAAATACCGGTAGATTCTTTGTGATTCTCAAGCCCAAGAGCGAACGCCAGAAGATGAGCAAGGTCATGGAAGGGTTACGGGCTAAATTTAAAGAAATACCTGGCATTCAGATTTATATGAGTCCGGTGCAAAACTTACAACTTGGTGGTCGAAGCAGCAAAAGCCGCTATCAGTACACCTTGCAGAGCGTCGGATTTGAAGGCGTGAATGAGTGGGCTGAAAAGATGCTCGAGAAGATGCGCGCTGACCCTATTTTCAGAGACGTCACTAGCGACTCACAGTTAAAAGGTTTAAATGTCAAAATTGATATTGACCGTGAAAAAGCTGCCAGCGCAGGAGTGTCGATTGCTGATATTCGTACAGCACTCTACTCTTCATTTGGCGAACGCCAAGTCTCGACGATTTATACACCAGTCAACACTTACCGAGTTATTCTGGAGACCGCTGAAAACGATCGGCAATTTGAAACTGACCTCAATAAAGTCTATGTCAGAGGCAGATCAACCAATACGCTGATCCCTTTATCAAGCTTAGCAACGTTTACACGCACAGTAGGACCAACATCGGTAAACCATCAAGGTCAGATTCCTGCGGTGACTATCTCCTTCAATTTGGCACCGGATGTTTTTCTGGGCGATGCTACTAAGGCTATTGATAAATTTGCCGAGCAAATTAAACTGCCGCCCTCGATCATCACTAGCTATGGTGGTGACGCAGCGGTATTCAAAAGCAATCAATCTGGCCAAATTATCTTATTGCTTAGCGCCCTCGGAGTCATTTATGTTCTCTTAGGTGTTTTATACGAAAGCTATATTCACCCACTCACGATTTTGGCTGGCCTACCCTCTGCCGCAATTGGCGCCATCCTGGCACTGCGGATTTTTGGTTTTGAACTGACGATTGTGGCCTCGATTGGTATCTTATTGTTGATTGGTATTGTGAAGAAAAATGCGATTCTGATGATTGACTTTGCATTAGATGCGCAACGTAATCGAGGGCTAACTCCTGAAAAAGCGATTCGTGAAGCCTGTATTTTGCGCTTCCGCCCCATCATGATGACTACGATTGCCGCCCTGATGGGAGCCCTACCAATTGCGCTCGGCTTAGGTGCGGGTGCTGAATTGCGTCAACCCTTAGGCATTAGCGTAGCTGGGGGTTTAATCTTCTCTCAATTTGTTACCCTCATCATTACCCCTGTAATCTATCTCTATCTAGATAAATATGCAGGCAATGGTCCAATGCAAATTCCTCAATCTGTTCTGGAAGGCACCTAATGCGTCAAGTCATTCTCGATACTGAAACCACTGGGCTAAATCCTGCCACGGGTGACCGCATTATTGAAATTGGTTGTGTTGAAATGGTTAGTCGTAGGCTGACGGACCGCACCTTTCATTACTACATCAATCCTGAGCGCGATATCGATGCAGGTGCTTTTGCTGTCCACGGACTTTCACGTGAGTTCTTATCTGATAAGCCGGTATTTGCCAACATCGTTGAAGAACTGATTGAGTTTGTGGATGGCGCTGAAGTGGTAATTCATAACGCAGCCTTTGACTTAGGATTTCTTGATAATGAATTCGCCCTTCTCAAGCGCCCGCCATTTAGAGGGCTAGCTTCAAAGATTACTGACACACTGCTTGATGCTCGTCAGATGTTCCCTGGAAAACGAAATTCTCTCGATGCCCTATGCGAACGTTTTGCCATCAGCAATCAACATCGTACCTTGCATGGCGCTCTATTAGATGCTCAGCTTTTAGCCGAAGTCTACGTCGCCATGACACGCGGTCAAGAAGACCTATCGATTGACCTCATTGACTATACCGTTGGCACAGACGCTTCCGGACAAATCAAAGCGCTTCCCTCTTCATTCAAGCTCATCAATGCGAGCAATGAAGACTGTCAGCTACATGAAAAAATCTTGGTTGATATTGCTAAGGCCAGCAAAAAGGACCCCATATGGAGTCAAGTTGCTAATGCTGATTGACCTTATTAAGCAAATCAACCAATAAGGACTCTAAGTCAGCAACATACTGCCTTGTATTAAACAGGGGAGAATAGCCGCGACTCTCAGCCAATCGACTGCGAATACTTCTTAGCGCGCCAGGATGAGTCGCTAGGTCCAGCGCCTTTGCAAGATACTCGCTATCAGAGTGGGTAATTAATTCTGTTAGACCTAATACATTAAGCTGGCTAGCTGCAACCCTACCAGCAAAGCTATTACCAATTAGCGTTAACACTGGCACTCCAGCCCATAAAGCATCCGCAGCGGTTGCGTGGGCATTGTAGTTAGGGGTATCCAAAAATAAATCCGCCAACCTTAATCTGCTGAGGTGTTCCGAGCGCCCTTCTTTACGATCAGCAAAAATCAGTCTTGATGCATCAATTCCACGCTTTTGTGCCTCAATTTGCAAATTTGCAATAGCAGTAGAGTTTGGTTTGGAGAGCCATAAAACACTTCCAGGCACATTCTTTAGAAGCGTCATCCAAATATCAAAAATTGCTGGCTTAATCTTGTAGGCATTATTAAAACAAGTAAATACAAAGCCAGCCTCAGGCAATCCTTCACTACCTTTTGTGGGCATGTCTCCCATAGATTCAATTGAAATACTTGTATCCACCGGGAAAAAAGAATGCGGCAAATAAAAAACAGGTTCTGAATAGTGTATTTTTTGCTCAGGGGGAATGACAACCTCGTCCGCAATTAATGCACTATAAAAGTCTGCGCCAGAGGTTCCTGCATAGCCTAAGTAATTTACTTGAATTGGTGAAATTTTTTCTGCAAATAAAATAGGTCTAGCCCCACTTGTATGGCCATTGAGGTCAATTGCTAAATCTAGATTTTGATCCCTAATCAAATTGATGGCATCTGAATCACCCACACCATGAAGATTAAAGACTTTAGTAAATTTATTAGCAATACTTTTCTCAACTGCATCTCCAGTCGGAGAATTTAGAAAAAATCCATATATTTCAAATCGATTTTTATCGTGAAATTGCAATATATTGTCAAACAATACTCCAACGGGATGCACCTTGAAATCAGAGGAGAAGTATCCAATCCTAACCTTATCCCTTTGTATGTATTTCTGTAATCGTGCTGAAGGAGGCGCCTCATTCTCCCCAACCTTGTCTTGAATATAGATTGATGAGGCCAACTTTTGCAACTCTATTGGAGCGCTTGTCTGCAAAAGAATAAAGGGGTGGACTACCTTTTTATATGATGCAAGCTTAGAAATGATTTCGGATTCCAATACATCAGATGTTGTCCAGTCACATCGGGTAGTGGCGGCACCAAACAATTGACCAAGCAAAAAAGAATGATCAGGCTTTAAAGCATATGCTTTTTGATATGCCTCATAGTCGCCAGGATCCTTTAATTCAAGCAAAGTATTCCCATAGTTAGACCATGCTTCAGCAAACTCAGGATTTAAATTAAGGGCCTGCTCATGAGCTAAGCGAGACTCCTTAAAGCGGCCCAAATCAAATAAGGCATTCCCGTAATTAGTCCATGTATCGGGATAATCAGATTTAAATGCTAAAGATTTTTCATAAGCATTTATTGCATCAACAGACGAGCCTAATTCAGATAAAAGATTGCCATAATTTGACCAAGTCAAAAAATAGTCAGGCTGTATCTCTATAGACCGCTCAAAGCATGCACGTGCCTCATCGTAAAACCTTAACTTCGCTAGTGATGTACCCATATCAGTCAGTAGCTCAGGATTATTTGGCATTAAACGATCAAGCGTTTTATAAGTCTGAATTGCCTCACTGTACATATCAGCGCCATATTGAGCCTTGGCCAAGTTAGACAACAATTCAAGATTATTTGGATCTAGCTTTGATGCTCTGTACAGGGGGGCTACAGATTCAACTACTCGGCCCTGCATTGCTAGACAAAGGCCCTGCACCTGAAGAGCAACTAGATCCTTTGAATTAAGCTTAAGGATCATAGTTGCATATTTATTAGCCGTTTCTAATTGCTGACTCTGAAATGCTTGAAGCATTTGCTCAATTAGTCGAGAATATGTAGCGTTCATAAAATACTAACTACTTAGATTTGTGCCGCAATTGCCGCACCCAATTCATCCGTCTTTGCTGTACCACCCAAATCCAGAGTCATTGGAGCGCGCGGGGAGACGAGCACTTTCTCAATGGCATCAAAAATCGCTTTACCGGCCTCTGGATAACCTAGATGATCGAGCATCATCGAGCCACTCCAAATTTGTCCAATAGGATTAGCAATCATTTGCCCATAAATATCTGGTGCAGATCCATGCACAGGCTCAAACAATGAGGGGAATTTACCTTCTGGATTAATGCTACCGGATGGCGCTACAGCAATGGTACCGGTACATGCTGGACCCAAGTCAGACAATATGTCGCCAAAGAGATTGCTAGCAACAACTACGTCAAAACGATCTGGGTTCATCACAAATTGAGCAGTCAAAATATCAATGTGATACTTATCCATACGCACATCACCAAATTGCTTAGACATCGCTTCTACGCGCTCATCCCAATAGGGCATCGTGATGGCAATTCCATTCGATTTTGTTGCTGAAGTTAAATGTTTTTTAGGCCTACTCTGGGCAAGATCAAAGGCATACTGAAGAATGCGATCTACCCCTTGGCGAGTAAAGACCGATTCCTGAATGACAAACTCGCGGTCTGTGTCGGGGAACATCTTCCCGCCGACGCTAGAGTACTCCCCTTCGGTGTTTTCACGAACAACATAAAAATCAATATCGCCAGGCTTGCGATTGGCAAGTGGGCAAGGCACGCCCGGCAAAAGGCGCACGGGACGCAAATTCACATACTGATCAAAACAGCGACGGAACTGAATTAAGCTCCCCCACAAAGACACATGGTCCGGCAGAATATTGGGCATGCCTACAGCGCCAAAAAAGATCGCGTCATATTGCATGAGGGTCTCAAACCAATTGTCTGGCATCATTTTGCCGTGCTGGAGATAGTAGTCACAGCTAGCAAAATCAAAGTGATCAAATTGCATGCCAATATTGAATTTTTTATCTGCGGCTTGTAATGCCCTTACTCCCTCCGGCATCACCTCTTTACCAATTCCATCGCCTGGAATAACGGCAATTTTGGGGTTTTTAATTTGTTTATTGTTTTTCATGGTGTCTCTTCGTATCTCACTTGATATTTTTTAATTAACTAATAGCGCGACGAATATCATCAGCCTTTTGTTTTTTTCCGGTTACGGATTCCGTATCATGCTCGGTGGTATTTTCAATAGTTTCAGTAATAGTTTCTTGCATACGAATATTGTCTTTAGGGCAAATTGGGGCGCCATAGGTGGCCCATTTTTTTAAGAGCGTAACCTCGTAACCACACTGACCGCATTTCGCTTTATTGCGACTCGCATTACTGGGTCTTGGCGGCGGAAAAACAATTGCCTGATGGGGATACGGTCCCAGCTCTTGGCTGATCATCATTAATCTCACCATCAACTCTTCGGTAGCGTGGGCCATCCTAGCAGGCCCTTCAAGCCCAACTGTTTGTGCAATCCCCTTAAAGTCTTCCCCATGACCACTAAAGCAATCATCTACTGCATGGCATAGCTCGTGTACCAAGGTATCAAGAAGTTGCACGGGATCATCCAACTTGGGAGAAATAAATATTTCATTGACACCACCACCGGAGCGCTCACGGGGCCAGCATTGGCCCAAAGTCGTTCTTGGGCTACTCGATGCTGGAAAGCCACACGACACCCTAACAGGGGGAATGGCATAACCTGCTTTAGAAAATACGGGCTCTAAATGTCTCACGGCATCTTCCAGCCATGCTTCTCTCACACTGTGTTGCTTCATCTGCGTCTCAATTGCCTTAATCTAAAAATACTTTGTCGTCATCCAATGGTGATTATCGCTGCCCTACTTTGACAGCACCAAATACAGCTTGCGCCTCTCTTGGTAAACAACGCCAATAGCGCTCATTGGCCAGCACAGTTCCACCCAAGGCTGCAGCCGCTTCCCAACCCCAACGTGGCTTATATAAAAATGCTCTTGCTAGCGCAATGAGATCTGCATCTCCTGCTTGCAAAATGGCTTCTGCTTGGGCCGGCTCAGTAATTAAACCAACTGCCATAGTTGGAATGCCAGATTGCTCTTTCACAATCTTGGCAAAAGGAACTTGATAGTTCGGTCCAATAGCAATTTTTTGTAAGGGTGATATTCCACCAGAAGAAATGTGTACAAAATTGCATCCCAAGGGTTTTAGTCGCGAAGCAAAATCGGCAGTTTCTTCAGGCGTCCAACCACCCTCAATCCAATCGCTCGCCGAGATCCGAATACCGAGAACGCCTTGATAAGCAGCTCTCACTGCAGTAAATAACTCCAGCAGAAAACGAATGCGATTTTCATAGGAGCCGCCATATTCATCGGTACGCTGATTGGCAATTGGCGACAAGAACTGATGCAGTAAATAGCCGTGGGCGCCGTGCAACTCAATACCATCGATACCAATACGCTCGGCGCGTTGTGCAGACTGGACAAAAGCAGCAATCAAATCTTTTAGCTCCGCTTTAGAGAGCTCATGTGGAAGTCTCTCACCATCCAATTGGGGAATTGGTGAAGGAGCTAAGGTTTCCCAGCCGCCCTGTTCTGCCGTGAGTAACTGGCCGCCCTGCCATGGCGTCGCGCTGGATGCCTTTCGTCCAGCATGAGCTAGCTGAATAAATACCGGAATTTTGGGAGCGAGGTTACGAGCTCTAGTCAACTTGTCCAATAGCGCCGCTTCGGTAGCGTCATCCCATAGCCCTAAACAAGCTGGCGTAATACGACCCTCAGGAGTGACTCCAGTCGCCTCAATGATAAAAAGACCTGCCCCGCTATTGAGTAAATTACCCCAATGCATCAAATGCCAATCTTGGGCCTGCCCATTGACTGCTGAATACTGGCACATGGGCGCCACCACAATACGATTCGATAGGCTTAAATCTCCTTTTGGAGAGCTTAAAGTGTAGGGAGAGAATAGAAGACTCATTGATCACCTTTTAGATCGAAAAATGCGGGAAACTGGCTAAAACGATAGAATATTAGATGTAGGATATACGAGACCATAAATTGATTGTGCCAGCTGGCTCAATTAACTTATGCAAGCCAAAAACTAGTAAAACAAAGATCAAGTCTATTACCATGAATACACCACAAGCCTTTGAATCAAAAGAAGATGTTGGCCATTACATTGGCGGCCACGTTGTTAACCCCAAGGATGGTCGCTTTGGTGATGTATTCAACCCCACAAAAGGCGCCGTGGCTAGGCGTGTTGCGCTAGCGAGCCGCAAGGAAGTCAATGAAGCGGTGGCGGTAGCCCAGGCAGCATTTCAGAGCTGGAGCCAGACCTCCCCCCTTCGCCGCGCTCGTATCATGTTCAAATACCTTGAGCTTCTCAACACCCACAGAGATGAATTGGCAGCGATTATTACTGCTGAGCATGGCAAAGTTTTTACCGATGCACAGGGTGAAGTAACCCGTGGGATTGAAATCGTAGAATTTGCCACTGGCATCCCTGAATTACTCAAAGGGGACTACACCGAGCAAGTCTCTACAGATATTGATAACTGGGTCATGCGTCAACCCTTAGGTGTTGTCGCCGGAATTACCCCTTTTAACTTCCCAGTGATGGTTCCGATGTGGATGTTCCCAGTGGCCATCGCTTGTGGCAACACCTTCATTCTTAAACCTAGCCCCACCGATCCTTCCGCCTCGCTATTGATGGCCAAGCTCTTAAAAGAAGCCGGCCTGCCTGATGGCGTATTTAACGTGGTTCAAGGCGATAAAGAAGCGGTTGATGCCTTAATTGAAAACCCAGACGTCAAGGCGGTGAGTTTTGTGGGCTCCACTCCAATCGCCAATTACATTTATGAGCGCTGCGCCCATTTTGGCAAACGTGCTCAAGCATTAGGTGGCGCCAAGAACCACATGGTCGTTATGCCCGATGCTGATATTGATAAGACCATTGATGCTCTTATTGGAGCAGCCTATGGATCAGCAGGCGAGCGCTGCATGGCAATCTCCGTCGCAGTCTTAGTGGGCGATGTCGCCGACAAGATCATGCCAAAACTGATTGAGCGCGCCAAAACTCTCAAAGTGAAAAATGGCATGGAACTCGATGCAGAAATGGGTCCTATCGTTACCAAGGCTGCCCTAGAGCGCATCACCGGCTATATCGATAGTGGCGTAGCTGCAGGAGCTAAGCTTTTGGTTGATGGCCGTGGCCTCAAAGTACCTGGCAATGAGAATGGCTTTTTTATTGGTGGCACCCTCTTTGATAATGTCACTCCCGACATGAAGATTTACCTTGAAGAAATCTTTGGGCCAGTCCTCTCCTGCTTGCGGGTAGCCAACTTTACAGAGGCGCTGAATTTAGTGAACTCTTGTGAGTTTGGCAATGGCGTAGCCTGCTTTACGAGTGATGGCAATATTGCCCGCGAATTTGCGCGTCGAGTGCAGGTTGGGATGGTCGGTATTAATGTGCCCATTCCAGTTCCGATGGCTTGGCATGGCTTTGGCGGCTGGAAAAAATCGCTGTTTGGCGACATGCATGCTTACGGCAAGGAAGGCGTTCGTTTCTACACCAAGCAAAAGAGTGTGATGCAGCGCTGGCCTGAGAGCATTGCTAAAGGCGCCGAGTTTGTGATGCCAACCTCAAAGTAATCAGAATTCAAAAGGATGGCTGCTTGTCCTAAATGAATGATAGCGATCCTCGGATCGCTATTTTTTTATCCTAAATGAGTAGATTACGCTGGGATGAAATAGCGCTTCTCAATTGCGCGTGCGCAGAGAACGATAATCGATACGAGCACTAAGTAGACTAAGGCAGCCGCAAAGTAGGCTTTGAAGAATTGAAAATTGGTGGCCGCTAATTCTTGGACACGGGCAAAAAATTCGGTGTACTGAATTAAAAATGCTACCGAACTATCTTTAAGGTTAGCAATGACTTGATTGGTTAATGCCGGAATCGATAAACGCAATACTTGCGGCAAAGTAATCAGCTGAAAAATTTGCAAGGGGTTAAAACCTTGTGCACTAGCTGCCTCTAATTGAGATTTATCTAGACCGTTATAGGCAGTCTTCAGGTAAGCGGCATTGTATGCAGCTACATTAAAGGTAAAACCAATAAAGGCCACAGTAAATGGCGATAGTCGAATGCCCCATGATGGCAAGCCGTAGTACATCAGAAAGAGTAAAACAATTAAGGGCATCCCAATAAAGAAGGAGATGTAGGCATTAATCGAATTACGCACTAGTTTATTTTTACTCAGCGTGAGATAAAAAACCAATATTCCTAAAAGCAATCCGGAGATGCTAATGGAGGCGGCAAGCTGAAGTGTATTGACGAGCCCAGTCAAAATCAAAGGCATTTGCTCTAGCAAATCCCGAGTGAATGATGACCAAGCTCCCATCAGGCCTTTTCCTTATTACCAAAGAAACTTTGAATCTCAGGATCTGGATGTTGACTTAATACCTCAATACGGTCATCCGCTCGGATGACTCCACGATCAAGGAACATCACAGTATCAGCAATATTGCTCGCCAAATTGAGATCATGGGTAACGCAAATCATGGTGATCCCCTCACCATGTAGATGATTAATTAAGTCGGCCACATCTCTAGACATGACAGGGTCAAGCGCTGAAGTAGGCTCATCCAATACCAAAACTGCAGGATCCATTGCTAGCGCGCGAGCAATGGCTACACGCTGTTTTTGACCGCCAGAAAGTTGAGCGGGATATTTATCTTGATGGGAAGTCATATCAAAGTGTGAGAGCTCATGAAGTGCCCTCTCTTTTGCCTCAAGCTTGCTCATGCCCTGCAATTTACGCAGCCCCAGTGCGACGTTATCCAACACATTTAAGTGGCTATATAAAGCAAATTGTTGAAAGACAAAACCAATCTGCTTACGCAACTCTTTCACATCCACTCCAGGACCCAGAACTTCTTTCCCCCGAAACACAATAGATCCAGATGTAGGCTCCACTAGGCGATTAAGACAGCGCAATAAAGTCGACTTGCCCGATCCAGAGGCTCCCATCAGAACACGTACATCCCCTTCCTGGAGGTCGAGATTAATATTGGAGAGAACAGTTTGATCGCCAAACTTTTTAACCAAGTCTCTAACTTGAATTAATGCCATTGGATGGCCCCGCTAAAAAGGGTGATAAGAATCTTCATGCTGGTGTTATTCCAGGGATTTGATAGCGTCGACTGATGATCTGAACACCAAAGAGGCAAATTCGATAGATCAAGAAATATAGAATTCCGACGGCAAGATACACCTCTACCCCTTGTAAGGTGGTGGAAGTTAAAGTCGTAGCCTGCTTGGTAATTTCCGGGATGCCAACTGTATAAGCGAATGGAGAATACTTCAATATTGAGGTGAACTCATTGACCATGCCTGGCACTGAAAAGCGTAACATTTGTGGTAACTCAATATAGCCCAGCACCTGAAGGCGCGACATACCCATAGCTTGAGCCGCCAATATTTCAGCTGGATCTACAGAGTTAAAAGCCCCACGAAATACTTCAGCCAAATAAGCGGAGGCAACTAAACCCAGGCTAAGTGCCATTGCCATTAAAGGTGGGACTTTAAAACCGAGCCCCGGCAAACCAAAATACACCATGAATAACAACACTAAAACGGGTACGCCGCGGAATACATAGGTATAGCAGTCAATAGCAAAAGTCAAAACGGAATAATTGAGGCGGCGCAAACTGGCAAGCGTAAGACCAACACATAAACCGGTTGCCGAGCAAACCAGCGTCACGATGATCGTGTAAGAGATTCCCTGCGCTAACTTCAGCAGAATGTCTAAGAAAGTCACAGAGAAACCTCAACTACACCGAGGGAGTAATGATGTCCTTAAATTACTTCATCCACTTATCAAGGATTGCTTTGATTTTGTCTGGGCCAATTTCATTGAGGTACTTATCAAAATCATCGCGTAACTTTGAGCCCTTGGCAAATGCAAAACCAAGCTTATCAAAGCCTTTAAAGACATAACTACTTTGAATCGGTAGCTTGAGCTTATTTTCATAATTCAGAAATACAGGCTCTTCGATAAACGCGAGGTCAAGATTGCCATTCTGCAGATCTGTAATCACTTCTGCATAAGATGGATAAAGCTTAACCTTGCTTAATGAATAGTAGCCCTTTGGCTCCAACTCGTTCTTAATGAGATCGTCATATGCCATGCCACGGGGATAGCCAATGGAATAATTCTTGAGCTGATTTAAATCGGTGATCTGAATATTTTTATCTTTCATGCTCACTAGATGCCACGCATTGTCATAGTATGGCTGTGAAAAATCCATCACCTCTTTGCGCTTATCGGTAATCGAAATGCCTGAGAAAGCCACATCAGCCTGACCACTAGAAACCGCTCCCAGCATTCCAGCCCAGTCGTATGGTGTGACTTTAAATGTACATCCTCGTGATTGGCAGTAGCCCTGGAAAATATCCATATCTACGCCCACAATTTGGCCTTTGTCATCAAACAACATTGGTGGCGATGCAGGAGAAACTGCGACTTTAATTTCTTTGGAGTCTGGAGTTTTGGAGCATGCCAAAATTGACAGCGTTAAAACTGCAGCAAATAGTGCCAAAACTAAGCGTTTCATGGGTATCACTCCTATCCAATATTCTGTGGGACCAAGGCGCGATCAACTTAGCGCCAGTATGCACAGCAAGTATAGGGGATTTAAAGCGGTAGCTGGCTATTGCAAGGTATTTTTAAGGGTGGGCAACATCGGAACTGCCATTACCTCAATACCCTCTTCACGCAAGGCTTCAGCCTCATCTAAAGTAGTTTGCCCACGAATACTGCGCTCGGGTGATTCCTTATAGTGAATTTTGCGTGCCTCTTCAGCAAATGCAGCACCCACATCCTCTGATCGCCCCATGAGGTCGCGCATACCTTTTAAAAAAGCTGCCTGAACCTGTGCCTCTAGTTGGGAATGATCGCCTCCCGTTAAAGCAACGACTTCCCCGCTCAAGGCCCCACTGGTAGAACCAGTATCGGAGTTTTTCACGGTCAATTCTGTGGAGGCCACCTCTACTTTGCTGGAGCTGGATTTGGCAATATGTGGGGCCGAAGGCATCCGAGTAATATCGGTGCTATCGCAAATTGGGCACGCAAGCATCCCCTTGTCTTGCTGTGCAAGACAATCCTCCTCAGAGGCAAACCATCCTTCAAAGCGATGATCCAGTGGGCAAGCTAGGTTATAAACTTTCATAAGACCTATATCGGGGTAAAAGTGCTAAATTCAATACCCCTATTTTAATAGGTTTATGAAATAGCTAAGTCAAAGGCTTAGGGCTCACTAAACCCCTGCGATAACGATCCAGCCAATAAGTCGCGATAGTCGTCTTGACATCAGTAATCTCACCCTCCTCGACCCAGGCGATCAGTTGCTCTAGTGGTGCAGCAAAGACATCCAAAAATTCTTCATCATCGAGATGGCTTTTGCCCGATACCAGCCCTTCTGCAAGGTAAATATCAATAAACTCGGTTGAATAAGAAATCACCGGATGAATGCGGCGAATAAAACTCCAACGGCTTGCGCTATAACCCGTCTCTTCCTCTAACTCCCGCTTTGCGCATAGAAGGCGATCCTCTCCAATCTCCAACTTACCCGCAGGAATCTCAATACAGGCTTTGGCAATCGGATATCGATACTGGCGCTCCATGAGCACCCTACCATCATCCAGAACGGCCAAAATAGCTACTGCGCCTGGATGGGTTAAGTACTCACGGACTGCTTGCTTACCATCAGGCAAGCTCACTTGGTCCCTCTTCATCTTCAGAAAAATGCCGCCGTAAATGTCTTCACCAGAGAGGCGCTCTTCACGCAAGTGTGCATCACCAGGTGGTAAATCTTGGAAGGATTTTTCAGTCATCTTCATTACTCACAGTCATCACTACAAAATGGGAAATTCCGTTTAGCCCATCATACAAAATCATGATGACACAAAAGCAAAAGGCTCCAATAAGGAGCCTTTCATGGGTCTATTGGGTTTTTATGAACCCAATAAAGTCCGTCGCATTGCATCTAGACATACCGCCATCAATCCCGCTGGGAAGATACCCAAAATCAGCACAAATATCGCATTCAAACTCAAAATACCTTTTGCATAGCTTGAACCAGTAACTTCAGAGACATGTTCTGCCTTTGGCTCATCAAAGTACATGACCTTAACCACTCTAAGGTAGTAAAAAGCACCGATGAGTGAAGCAATCACAGCAATCACAGCCAAGAAAGTATGTCCGCCATCAACCAGGGCCTCAAGCACACCCAATTTGGCAGCAAAACCAACGGTAGGCGGAATACCAGCTAAGGAGAACATCATGACCAGGCCGATAAATGCAAACCAAGGGTGACGCTTATTCAAACCCTTAAGGTCATCAATGGTTTCACAATCATGGCCCTTGCGTGACAACATCATCAACAGGCCGAAACTTCCCAGTGTGGTTAACACATAAGTAATCGCATAGAACATCGATGCGCTAAACGCGTGATCATCAAAGACTGACAACATGCCAAGCAATACAAAGCCCATTTGCGCAATCGCAGAATAGGCCAACATACGCTTCATATTGGTTTGCGCAATTGCAGTGATATTACCAACCAATAAAGATAAAACCGCTAGCAATACCAGCATTGGCTGCCAATCGCCCAGTAGTGGCAATAAAGTATTAACCAAAAGGCGGAATAACAATGCAAATGCAGCAATTTTAGGTGCGGCGGCAATCATCAATGTCACTGCGGTGGGTGCGCCCTGATAAACATCAGGAACCCACATATGGAAAGGCACAACGCCCAATTTGAACGCCAATCCAGAAACAATAAAGACTAGACCAAACGCCATTACCAAATGATTTACACGAGGATCAGCGACTGTTCTAAAGATCTCGATTAGGTCTAGCGAGCCAGTCACGCCGTAGAGCATAGACATGCCATATAACAAGAAACCGGATGCCAAGGCTCCGAGAATGAAGTACTTAATTGCTGCCTCAACACTCTTCTCATTGCTGTGGCGCATGGCTACCAAAGCATAGGTTGGTAAAGCCATTAACTCCAGGCCCAGATAAAGAGTCAGAAGATTCGAACCAGAAATCAAAATACATTGACCTAATAGCGCAAGTAAGGCCAACACAATGAAGTCTGGGCGGAACATTGATCTATCAGTAAGGTATTGCTTCGAATAGATCAAGCTAATGAGGACTGCGCCACAGGAGCAGGCTTTAAGCAGATTGGAGAATGGATCTGATTGAAACAAACCATTCATAGCAACAACAGATGGGTCAGCCATCCGCGCTAAATAAACAAAAACAAGATAAACCAGCAAAATAATCGTAAAGAAGTAGACGAAACCAACTCCACGTGGCGTATGGAAAATATCTTGCTCTACACCAGGTGTAGATGGCTGGCGCTCCGGTACATAGACGCTAACTACTAATAATAGGCAGGCAGCTACTAATAAAACAAGTTCCGGCAGGATGGCGAATAGATCAAATTCTTGCATTAGCTTGTACTCAGAGTTTGCTGACAGCAACATGCTGTAGCAGATTAATCACGGCTGGATGAATCACATCAGTAAACGGTTTGGGATAGACACCCATACCAATCACACAAATAGACAATACGGTCATCATGAAATACTCGCGTGCATTTAAATCTTTTAATGCAGCAACATGCTCATTAGTAATTGCGCCAAAGAATACGCGCTTGACCATCCATAAGGAGTAAGCGGCACCAAGCATTAAGGCAGTTGCCGCCAAGAGACCAATCACAAAGTCATAGTCCACGGCAGCCAAAATCACCATGAACTCACCCACGAATCCAGAGGTTGCTGGTAGGCCGCAATTAGCCATCGCCATCAGCACCGCAAAGGCTGTGAACGCTGGCATGCGATGAACTACGCCACCGTAATCAGCAATCTGACGGGTATGCATACGGTCATAAAGAACGCCGATCGACAAGAACATGGCGCCAGCAACAAAGCCATGGGAAATCATCTGCACAATACCGCCCTCAATACCCAGAGGGCTAAATAGGAAGAAGCCGAGGGTCACAAAACCCATGTGCGCCACTGATGAGTAAGCCACGAGCTTTTTCATATCTTTTTGCACTAAGGCGACAGCACCAACATAAATTACTGCCACCAATGATAGGAAAATAATTAATGGTCCGAGATACTGGCTGGCATCTGGAGCAATCGGTAATGAGAAGCGCAAGAAACCATAGGCACCAAGCTTTAGCATGATGGCAGCCAACACCACTGAGCCACCTGTTGGCGCCTCAACGTGCACGTCTGGTAACCAGGTATGGAGCGGCCACATTGGCACTTTGACAGCAAATGCCATAAAGAAAGCAAAGAACAACAACATCTGCTCAACGATATCCAGGCGCGCATTATGCCAAGCCAAGATATCAAAGGTATTGGTAACGTTGTACAGATAAAGCATTGCAACCAAAGTCAACAATGACCCTAGCAATGTGTACAGGAAGAACTTAAACGCCGCGTAGATACGGTTATGACCACCCCATACACCGATGATGATGTACATCGGAATCAGAGTCGCCTCAAAGAATACGTAGAACAGTAAAGCATCTAAAGCAGCAAATACACCGATCATTAACCCCGAAAGGATCATGAACGAAGCCATATATTGGGAGACCTTGGTTTCAATCACCTCCCAAGCGGCAATCACAACAAAAATGTTAATGAATGCAGTTAAGACGATAAACCAAACAGAGATGCCATCAATACCAAGGTAGTAATTAATATCGTAGCGCGGAATCCAGCTAATCTTCTCAACAAACTGCATACCGGGGTTAGCGATATCAAACTGGATAATTAAGGGGAGCGTCGCAATGAAACCCAAAATTGAGCCAGTCAACGCGAGCCAGCGCACTCCAGCGGAAGGCTTCTCCGAACCGTAGAACAGAATAATGATGCCGAAAACAATCGGGATCCAGATGGCGTAAGAAAGAATCATGATGGCTACTTAAGTAACAAAGGCCTAGCGAACAAAAGGCAGGTAAGCGTATAAAACCCAAGCCAGCAATACCGCCAAGCCCGCAATCATTGCGAAGGCATAGTGATAGAGATAACCGGATTGCAAATGACGGATCACAGCAGAAAAGCGCCCTACCGCATGCGCACTACCATTCACCAAGAAACCATCGATTGCCTGCTGATCACCGCGATGCCACAAGACACCACCAATCCACAGTAAACCTTTAGCAAATACAGCTTGGTTTAAGTCATCGAGATAGTATTTATTATCCAAAAGCTTCTTAATTGGGGCAAATGCTTCAGCAAACTTAGCAGGCAACTTAGGCGCCCAAAGATAGCCAATTGCTGCAGTCAATACACCCAAGACGACTAAGAGTAGAACCGGGGAGGTAAATGAGTGAATCGCCATTGCAATAGGGCCATGGAATTCTTGTGCTAACTCTCTCATTACGGGATGCTTTGCAATGTCAATAAAAATAGAATCACCAAAGTAGCTTCCAAACAGCAATGGGGTAATCGTGTAATAACCAATAATGACTGATGGAATAGCCAAGAGTATTAATGGGAATGTCACCACAAAAGGTGATTCATGCGGCTTTTGACCAGGTGCCAAACCGTGATGTGCATGATCATCGCCCTGCTCCGCATGCTCATGATGATGGTCGTGTGCGTGAGCATCATCATGGCCCCAGCGAGCTTTGCCATGGAATACATAGAAATACAAACGGAAGGAATACAAGGCAGTAACAAAGACGCTCGCCATCACAGCAAAGTAGGCAAATCCAGCACCTGGAATATGACTGGCAGCTACCGCCTCAATAATAGAATCCTTGGAATAGAAGCCGGAGAAAAACGGGGTACCAATCAAAGCTAGATTACCCAATAGCATCATCAAGCAAGTAATCGGCATGTATTTCCATAGGCCACCCATCTTGCGCATATCTTGCTCATGATGCATACCCAAAATCACACTGCCAGCAGCAAGGAACAAGAGCGCCTTAAAGAATGCATGGGTCATCAAATGGAAGATGGCGATTGGGTAAGCGGATACACCGAGAGCAACTGTCATGTAACCCAACTGTGACAGGGTGGAATACGCAATCACACGCTTGATATCGTTTTGGACGATGCCCAGAAAGCCCATAAACAGCGCAGTAATTGAGCCGATCACCAAAATAAAACTCAGGGCCGCATCAGATAACTCAAACAATGGTGACATACGCGACACCATGAAAATACCGGCAGTAACCATGGTTGCCGCATGAATCAATGCAGAAATTGGCGTTGGGCCTTCCATAGAGTCTGGCAACCAGACATGTAATGGGAACTGAGCCGACTTACCCATCGCACCGATAAAGAGGCAAATACAAGCTACCGTCAGCAAATTCCAGTCTGTACCTGGCAAGGTCTGAGCAGCTAAGGCGCTATTTTGGGAAAAAATCACGTCGTATTGCATTGAGCCAGTTCCAGCTAGCAAAATACCGATCCCCAGAATGAAGCCAAAGTCACCAACACGGTTCACTAAGAAAGCCTTCATATTGGCAAACACAGCTGACTGACGCTCAAAATAGAAACCAATCAAGAGGTAAGAAACAACGCCTACCGCCTCCCAGCCAAAGAAGAGCTGCAAGAGGTTATTACTCATCACCAGCATCAGCATGGCAAAAGTAAAGAGTGAGATATAAGAGAAGAAGCGGTTATAGCCCTCCTCCCCTTGCATATACCCAATGGTGTAAATGTGAACCATCAGCGACACAAAGGTCACGACACACATCATGGTGGCAGTTAGTGGATCAATTAAAAATCCAATGTCCAGACTGAGCTCACCCAACTGCATCCAACGATAGACAGTACCGTTGAAATAAAAACCATCCATCACCTGCACTAATACAAAGCAAGACAGAACAAATGCAACCATGACGCCGAGAATCGTCACAAACTGGCATGCGCCATGACCAATTCGGTTGCCACCTAATTTAGTTCCAAAAAAGCCTGCAATGACAGAACCAAATAAGGGCGCAAGCGGAATTGCGCAGAGAACGGGAACAGTTAAGGTTAATTGCATCACTAGCCTTTTAAGTGGTCAAGGTTGTCAGCATTGATGGTGTCAACCTTACGGAAGAGCACTACCAAGATTGCCAAACCAATTGCCGCCTCAGCAGCAGCCACAGTCAAAATAAAGAATACGAATACTTGACCAGCCATGTCACCCAAGTAATGGGAGAAGGCTATAAAGTTCATGTTCACCGAAAGCAACATCAATTCAATTGCCATTAAGAGGACGATAACATTTTTACGGTTTAAGAAAATACCAACAACACTGGTCGCAAACAATATTGCGCCAAGCACCAAGTAATGCGCTAGGGTAATAGTCATTTCTTCTCCCCGCGTGTATCTTGCTTTGCAGCCATATCGGAGTCCATCTTGACGACACGCATACGATCAGCAGAGTTCACGTTGACCTGCTCATGAACGTTTTGAGATTTAGAGTCTTTACGATTACGTAAAGTTAAGGCAACAGCAGCAATAATTGCTACCAAGAGAATCACGCCTGCAACTTCAAAAGCATAAACATAGTCAACGAAGATCAACATACCCAGTGCTTGGGTATTGCTTGCCATCATTTCTTCAGGCATTGGCTGAACTGGCGCACTAGTTCCCACAAAACTCCGAATCAAAACAATAGAAAGCTCTAGGACGATTACCGCCCCCATCAAAAATGCCACAGGGAGAAACTTCTTGAAATCCCGGCGCAGATGCTCTAGATCCAAATCGAGCATCATCACCACGAATAAGAAGAGCACCATCACAGCGCCTACATAAACCAAGATCAAGGCTAAGCTTAGGAACTCTGCTTTAAGTAGCATCCACAAACCAGAGGCGCAAAAGAAAGACAGCACCAAGAACAATGCAGCATGGACTGGGTTACGGGCAGTAATCACACGCAAAGCTGAAATCACCAAAAGTCCAGCAAAGGCATAGAAAAATACTGCGAAGAGAGTGGAAGGATCGAATGTCATAGGATATTTAGCTTTATTCGATTAACGGTAAGGCGCATCCGCTGCGCGGTTAGCGGCAATATCTTTTTCATACTTATCACCTACCGCCAAGAGCATTTCTTTAGTGAAGTACAAATCGCCACGCTTATCGCCAAAATATTCAAAGATGTTGGTTTCAACAATCGCATCTACCGGGCAAGCCTCCTCGCAGAAGCCGCAGAAAATACACTTGGTTAAATCAATGTCATAGCGGCTAGTACGCCTAGTGCCATCATCGCGCTCCGCAGTTTCAATGGTGATTGCATAGGCCGGGCAAACTGCCTCGCATAACTTGCAACCAATACAACGCTCTTCGCCGTTCTCATAACGGCGTAAAGCATGCAAACCACGAAAACGAGCAGACTGAGGTGTCTTCTCTTCTGGATATTGAACGGTAATTTTTGGCTTAAAGAGATATCTTCCAGTAATAGACATACCAGTCAAAATATCTTTGAGCATCAAGCTATCGATGAATTGGGAAATTTTCTTAAACATGATTAGTCAACTTATTTCCAAATGTTCCATGGGGACACTACCCATGCACCAACGACAACCACCCAAAATACGCAGATGGGAATAAAGATCTTCCAGCCCAAACGCATAATTTGGTCGTAACGGTAGCGCGGCAAAGTAGCACGCAACCAAATCACGCAAGAAAGAAGAATGAATGTCTTAGCGAATAACCAGAAGAAGCCTGGAATATCGCGCAAGATGGGCAAATCCACAATCGGTAACCAACCGCCTAAGAACATGGTTGAGGCCAAGGCAGCAATCAAAATCATATTGGCGTACTCAGCCAAGAAGAACATGGCAAATGCCATTCCAGAGTACTCAACCATATGGCCTGCCACAATTTCAGACTCACCTTCAACCACGTCAAATGGATGGCGATTCGTTTCAGCAACACCAGAAATAAAGTAAATCAAGAACATCGGTAGTAATGGCAACCAGTTCCATGACAGGAAGTTCAAACCAATACTAGCGAAGTAGCCCTGCTCTTGTGAGGCAACGATTTCACTTAAATTCAAAGAGCCAGAAGTCAGCAACACTGTCACCAGAGCAAAGCCCATCGCAATCTCATAGGAGATCATTTGTGCTGATGCACGCATAGCTCCGAGGAAGGGATATTTAGAGTTTGATGACCAACCCGCCAAAATCACTCCGTACACACCAATAGAAGTAATCGCCATGACGTATAGCAAGCCGGCATTCACATCAGCCAGAACCATTTTGGCTTGAAATGGAATCACTGCCCAGGCAGCAAATGCCGGCATGATCACCATCACTGGAGCGATGACATAGAGAACTTTACTGGCTCGTGCTGGAGAAATAATCTCCTTCATCAAGAGCTTTAAGGCGTCAGCAATCGGTTGCAATAAACCCAATGGACCCACGCGATTAGGGCCCAGACGAATATGCATCCAGCCAATCAGCTTGCGCTCCCAAAGCGTGAGGTAAGCAACTGCGCCAAACATCGGCAAAACAATAATTACGATACGCACCAATGCCCACACCATAGGCCACAAGGATCCAAAGATAGCCTCACCTTGGGTGGTAATGAGGTTCAAGAAATTATCCATCTCGTCCCTTATGCCTTACTCACAGTTACAGGGCCAAACATAGACCCTAATTTAGCGCTAGCCAAAGTAGCAGCAGAAACTCTAATGACCCCATTAGCCAAGCTAGACTCCAATGAAGCCGGAAGATCTACAGATAAACCATCCTGAGTGACTCGTACTGCATCACCCTCTTTAAGACCAAGCTCATTAAACAATTGCTGACCAATGCCAACTTGATTACCACGCTTAGCATCACGGGTTAATTGCAATGCTGGAGCGCGCCTAATAATCTGGTCGCCACTATAGATATTGACATCAGACACGCGCTCTAAACCAGAGCTCGCTGCGCTAGCTTGGACGCTAGCTGAAACATGATTATTCAGAAGCTTGCAATAGTCTTCTGGCAAGGCCTCACCCAAAACTTCTTCAGGCATATTGAATAGGAAACCATCAAGATTTAGTAAGCCACCCAGTACACGAAGCACTTTCCAGGCGGGACGGCTATCACCCAAAGGCTTGACAGCAGGTTGAATCGTTTGCGCGCGACCTTCTGCATTAACATAGGTAGAGACTGTCTCGGTGTAGGCAGCAATTGGCAAAATCACATCAGCTACTTCTAATAAATCAGGGCTCTGATAAGCGCTCAGGGCAATCACAGTATTGGCTTTTGCCAAGGCTGCGCGTGCTTGCTGGGGATTTGGCAAATCTGCATCTGGCTCAATATTCATCAAAATAACCGCACGACGCTCACCTGAGAGTACGGACTGAACACCAGCGCCATTTGCATTCACTAAGCTTGCACCCACTGCATTCCCACCAACCGGCAAGAATCCCAAAGTAGCGCCTGTCTGAGCAGCAATAAATTGAGCCAATGCATTCAGACTGGAAGCGGCTGGATGAAATTGAGCAGCAGAACCGATTAACACTGCGCTGGTAGTACCTGATATGAGGCTATCAGCAATCGCTTGGGCTGCTGGTGAAATGGAAGATACCGAAATACCGGCGGGTAAAGCCACAGATTTTGCTTTAGCAACTGCACTAGCAACTTCGCCTAATGCATTAATCCACAGACTTGGTGCCACTGAAATATTGGCTGCAGTATTTATTAGCCAATCATCACCACCCGCATCAATACGCGCGACTTGAAGCCCGCGCTTGGTAGCAGTACGAAGACGCGCAGCAATTAATGGCTGATCTTTACGCAGGAAACTGCCAATCACCAAAACACGATCGAGCTCGCTCAATTTGCTAATAGGCATACCTAACCAAGGAGCACTTGCAGCACCCTGAGTGTCCGTTTGACGCAAACGAGTCTCTACTTGACTTGAACCGAGGCCACGAATGACTTTTTGTAGCAAGTGCAACTCTTCAGAACTGGAGATTGGATGCGCTAAGGCAGCGATTGCCTCAGGACCACTTTCAGCAGAAATCGTTTTGAGTGATCGCGCAACGTAATCCATTGCTGATTCCCAATCAGTCTCTAGCCACTGGCCACCCTGCTTAACCATTGGTGTAGTCAGACGATCTGCACTATTCAAACCCTCGTAGGCAAAGCGATCACGGTCACTGATCCAGCACTCATTAATTGCTTCGTTTTCCAGAGCGACAACCCGCATCACTTTATTTGCTTTAGTTTGAATGGTGGTATTGGTACCTAAGCTGTCATGCGGACTTACTGAGCGCTTGCGGCCTAATTCCCAAGTGCGGGCTGCATAACGGAATGGCTTACTGGTTAACGCGCCAACTGGGCATATATCGATCATGTTTCCAGACAATTCTGAATCAATCGTTTGGCCAGCAAAAGTAGTAATTTCAGAATGCTCACCGCGGTTCACCATGCCCAATTCCATAACGCCAGCCACTTCTTGACCAAAGCGAACGCAACGGGTGCAATGAATACAACGTGACATCTCTTGCATAGAGATGAGTGGACCCACATTCTTATGGAAAACCACCCGCTTCTCTTCTTCGTAACGCGAATTGGATTTACCGTAACCTACTGCTAAATCCTGTAACTGGCACTCACCACCTTGATCGCAAATAGGGCAATCTAAAGGATGGTTAATCAGGAGGAACTCCATGACTGACCGTTGAGCTTCTACCGCCTTGGCTGAGTGCGTAAAAACTTTCATGCCTTGTGTCACTGGTGTGGCACATGCTGGCAATGGCTTAGGGGCCTTCTCCACTTCAACCAAACACATACGGCAGTTCGCAGCGATAGACAATTTCTTGTGATAGCAAAAGTGGGGAATATAAGTGCCGATTTTGTTCGCGGCGTGCATCACCATCGAACCTTGCGGAACTTCTACTGCCTTACCATCTAATTCGATTTCAACCATGCTCACTTTAAGATGTCCCGTGCTCAATAACTTATAAAGGTTTTGCAGAATCTAAGCAGCGCTTATGTTCTACGTGGTACGCAAATTCATCCATGTAATGCTTCAACATGCCACGCACTGGCATCGCCGCAGCATCACCCAGCGCACAAATCGTACGGCCCTGAATGTTGGCCGCTACATCGTTTAGCAAATCCAAATCCTCAGGGCGACCTTGACCATGCTCAATACGATGGACAATGCGCCATAACCAACCCGTACCCTCACGACATGGGGTGCACTGACCGCATGACTCTTCGTGATAGAAGTAAGACAAGCGCTCTAAAGCCCGAACCATACAACGTGTTTCATTCATCACAATGACAGCACCAGAACCAAGCATCGAGCCTGCTTTTGCAATGCTGTCGTAATCCATTGTGAGGTCCATCATTTGTGCGCCTGGCACAACGGGTGCTGATGAGCCTCCAGGGATGACCGCTTTCAAAGCCTTACCATCACGCATGCCACCAGCAAGCTTTAATAATTCAGCAAAAGGGGTACCGAGTGGAATTTCATAGTTACCTGGATGAACTACGTCACCAGATACGGAGAAAATCTTGGTTCCACCATTATTGGGTTTGCCTAAATCTAAATAGGCTTGACCACCAATTGCCATGATGAATGGCACCGCAGCAAATGTTTCAGTATTGTTAATCGTGGTTGGCTTGCCATACAAACCAAAGCTTGCAGGAAAAGGTGGCTTAAAGCGAGGCTGACCCTTCTTACCTTCAAGAGACTCTAAGAGTGCCGTCTCTTCACCACAGATGTATGCACCCCAACCAGGAGAAGCATGCAATTGGAAATTGAAATCGCTACCCATGATCTTGTCGCCAAGATACCCAGCAGCACGCGCCTCTTCTAGCGCCTCTTCAAAGCGTGAATACACTTCCCAGATTTCGCCGTGAATATAGTTATATCCGGTACCGATGCCCATGGTGTAGGCACCAATAATCATGCCTTCAATCAAAGCATGCGGGTTGTAACGCATGATGTCGCGGTCTTTAAACGTACCGGGCTCACCTTCGTCACTATTGCAGACTAAATACTTTTGCCCTGGGAATTGACGGGGCATAAAGCTCCACTTCAAACCGGTTGGGAAACCTGCACCGCCACGACCACGCAGAGATGATGCTTTTAATTCAGCAATGATGGCGTCTGGTGCAATCTTCTCATTAATAATGCGGCGCAGTTGTTGATAACCGCCACGACTTTCATAATCTTTTAAGCGCCAGTTATTGCCGTTTAATCCAGCAAGAATCAAGGGCTTAATGTGTCTATCGTGCAAGCTGGTCATGCTGCCTTCCCTTCTGCACGCAGTTCATTAAGCAGGGCATCAATTTTTTCTTTGCTCATAAAGCTACACATGCGCTTGTCATTCACCAGCATTACCGGTGAATCACCGCAGGCGCCCATGCACTCGCCCTCTTTTAGGGTGAACGTGCCACAAGGCGTAGTTTCGTTATAGCCAATACCTAAAGTTTCTTTCAGATAATTGGCTGCAGTTTCACCATGAGTTAGCTGGCAAGGTAGATTGGTGCAGATAACTAGCTTGTACTTACCAATAGGCTTGGTGTTGTACATATTGTAGAAAGTAGCTACTTCATCGACTGCAATGGTCGGCATACCTAAAATCTGAGCAACTGTTTCAATCACCTCTGGTGAAACCCAGCCTATTTCAGTTTGTGCAGCAATAAGGGAAGCCATCACAGCAGACTGCTTTTGCTCTGGGGGATATTTCGCGACATTGCGCGCAATGTCTGCGAGCGTTTTGTCAGATAGTTGAATCGTTGTTGTCATGAATTAATCCTTGGCACGCTGTCTTAGCGGTCAATCTCCCCGAACACGATATCTTGGGTACCAATAATAGTTACAGCGTCGGCCAACATATGGCCACGTGACATCTCATCCATCGCAGAAAGGTGCACGAATCCTGGCGCACGAATCTTCATGCGGTATGGTTTATTAGCACCATCAGAAATCAAGTAAATACCAAATTCACCTTTTGGATGCTCTACTGCTGAATAAGCCTCACCATCAGGAACGTGAATACCTTCAGTAAAGAGTTTGAAGTGATGAATTAACTCTTCCATATTGGTCTTCATATCCACACGCTTTGGTGGAGAGACTTTATGGTTATCGCTCATCACAGGGCCATCATTCGCTTTCAACCAGGCCACACACTGCTTGATGATGCGATTTGATTGTCGCATCTCTTCCATGCGTACTAAATAACGATCATAAGAGTCGCCATTCACACCAACCGGGATATCAAAGTCAAGCTTGTCATACGTTTCGTATGGCTGCTTCTTACGCAGATCCCACTCGATACCAGAACCACGTAACATTGGGCCAGTAAAGCCCAGCTGCAAAGCACGCTCTGGAGTCACAACACCAATACCAACCAAGCGTTGCTTCCAAATACGGTTATCAGTTAACAAATTGCAATATTCATCCACGTTCGCATCAAAGCGACTTGAGAAGTCTTCGATGAAATCGAGTAATGAACCACTACGATTTTCATTTAAGCGCTTAACCGCTGATGCGTTGCGAATCTTCGATTTAGAGTACTGCGCCATTTGCGTAGGCAAGTCACGATAGACGCCACCTGGACGATAGTAAGCAGCATGCATACGCGCACCAGAAACCGCTTCATACATATCAAAAATGTCTTCACGATCTCTGAAGGCGTACAAAAAGACCGCCATAGCACCAACGTCCAAACCGTGACACCCAATCCACAACAAGTGGTTTAGCAAGCGGGTTAATTCGTCATACATGACACGAATGTACTGGGCACGTAAAGGCACATCGACTTGCAGCAACTTCTCAATGGCCATCACATATGCATGCTCATTGGCCATCATGGATACGTAATCCAGGCGATCCATATAAGGAACGTTCTGAATCCAGGTGCGTGTCTCAGCTAATTTTTCAGTAGCGCGATGTAATAAACCAATATGTGGGTCAGCACGCTGGATCACCTCACCATCAAGCTCAAGCACCAAGCGGAGAACGCCGTGTGCCGCAGGATGCTGAGGGCCAAAGTTGAGGGTGTAGTTCTTAATTTGTGCCATGTCTTATACCGAACCTCCGTACTGCTCTTCACGCACGATACGGGGAGTAATCTCACGCGCTTCAATAGTGACGGGTTGATAAACCACACGCTTTAACTCTGGGTCATAACGCATTTCTACATTGCCTGAGATTGGGAAATCTTTTCTAAATGGATGGCCAATAAAGCCATAGTCAGTCAAGATACGGCGCAAATCGTCATGACCTTCGAACAAGATGCCGTAGAGGTCAAATGCTTCGCGCTCAAACCAGTTGGCCGATGCCCAAACTGGAGTCACAGAAGCAACAAGTGGGTAGGAATCATCGGGTGCGAATACGCGAACTCGCAAGCGCCAGTTATGCGCCAATGACAAGAGATGTGAAACCACTCCAAAGCGCTGGCCGCCCCACTGCCCCTCGCGGAAATCCTGATAATCAACGCCACACAAATCAATCAATTGCTCAAAGGCTAAAGATGGATCGTCACGCAAGAGCATGGCAGACTCAAAGTAAGTATCCGCATTAACAACAACAGTGACTTCACCTAAGGCAATCTCAATGGACTGCATGCGCTTACCTAAAACTTTTTCTAAATTGCCTGCTAGTTGAATTAATCGATCTGACATGATTTAAGCCTTCCGCGCAATCGTACTAGTGCGAGCAATCTTCGACTGCAACTGAATAATTCCATAGATCAACGCTTCTGCAGTAGGAGGGCAGCCAGGAACATAAATATCGACCGGCACAATGCGGTCGCAACCACGCACCACTGAATAGGAGTTGTGATAGTAGCCACCACCGTTGGCACATGAGCCCATGGAAATGACCCAGCGTGGCTCAGGCATCTGGTCATAGACCTTACGCAATGCAGGCGCCATCTTGTTGCACAAGGTGCCAGCAACAATCATCAAATCAGATTGGCGTGGTGATGGACGGAAAACCACGCCAAAACGGTCGAGGTCATATCGAGAGGCGCCAGCGTGCATCATTTCAACAGCGCAGCACGCCAAACCAAAAGTCATGGGCCATAAAGAGCCATTTCGGGTCCAGTTAATTAACTGATCCGCAGTCGTAGTTACAAATCCCTCTTTTAGAACGCCTTCTAATGCCATATCGATCACTCCCAGTCGAGAGCGCCCTTTTTCCAGATATATACAAAACCTACGATGAACTCCAAGAGGAAAATCACCATAGAAGCGTAGCCAAACCAGCCAATATCACGTAATGCCACACCCCAAGGAAAGAGGAATGCGGTTTCTAAGTCGAATAGGATGAAGAGAATTGCAACGAGGTAGTAGCGCACATCGAACTTCATACGCGCATCTTCAAAAGCCTCAAAACCACACTCATATGGTGACAATTTTTCAGCATCTGGCTTTGAAGGGGCCAAAATTTTTCCGAGGAACATGGGGACTAAACCCACCCCAATACCTACGAGGATAAAAAGCAGAACGGGAAAGTAATTGTTGAGATTCAAAATGGCCCTGAGTTTTTCGTCTGGTTAATCCTATGAAGCTTCAAATTTTCAATAATTCCGTTACATAAAACCTTGATTTACGGCATGAACTCCTAAAAATTCTGCATTTTGGTGCCGACGGCGAGACTCGAACTCGCACAGCCTAAGCCACTACCCCCTCAAGATAGCGTGTCTACCAATTTCACCACGTCGGCATCTTGTAAATCCCGTCAATTCTACTGCATTGCACCACTACTACACCCCAAAATAAGGGGTATAAAACACCAAAAAAACGACTTTTTTACTTTGGAACGGCTGGCTTACTAGGATCTTGAACGGGAGCTACTGGCTCAGCAACTGGGGCTGCCGCAGGAGCTACCGTTCCCGATAGAACGCCGGGGCTTACTTCTTTCTTATTGCCAATCCAAGTAATACCCAAAGTACAGACAAAAAAGACAGCCGCAAAAATAGCAGTCGTGTGGGATAAAAAGTTCGCAGAACCACTAGCCCCAAAAAGACTTCCAGAGGAACCAGAACCAAAGGCAGCGCCCATATCAGCCCCCTTACCCTGCTGGAGCAATACCAGCAAGATGACAGCTAATGCTGAAATTACCTGCAAAACAATCAATAAAGTCTTAAACCATTCCATGGCTCATCTCCAAATAAAAAACTAGGCCTGACAAATAGCAAGAAAATCCTGGGGATTTAATGAAGCGCCCCCAATTAACCCGCCATCAATATCCGGCATTGCAAAAAGTTCAACGGCATTATCCGGCTTCACACTGCCGCCATACAAAATTCCTACATGGGACGCTACGTCCTCATCAAACTCAGCCAATTGCAAGCGAATTGCATGGTGCATATCTTGAGCCATCTGCGCGCTAGCAACCTTACCCGTACCAATGGCCCAAATCGGCTCATAAGCAATTAAACAGTCGGCCAAACGATCCTGTAGAACAGCTACCTGCTTTGAGATCTGTCCTCGAACTACCTCAACTTCACGGCCAGAATTGCGTTCATCGGCTGATTCGCCAACGCAAATGACCGGCGTCATCCCGTTATCTAAAACCTGTAGGGCTTTTTCAGCTACCTGCTCATCAGTCTCACGATGATATTGGCGACGTTCAGAGTGCCCCACAATCACATAAGTGCAGTCGAGCTCTCTCAACATGGAAGCAGCTACCTCACCGGTGTAAGCACCCACAGAAAATGCAGAAACATCTTGAGCCCCTAAACTCAGGAAGGCCGGGGAATGATCTTGAATCAACTGACTGCACTGCGCCAAGTAAGGAGTAGGTACACACACGGCATATTTACGCCCTGCAGGCATCCCCTGCTCCATGCCGCGGCAAACGGATTTAAACCAGCTTGCGTTACTCGCAAGACTGCCGTTCATTTTCCAGTTGCCGATGACAATGAGTGGTCGCATGTAATCTACATTAACGCTTAAACAGTTAAAACAATCTTGCCAACATGCTCTGATGACTCCATCAGACGATGGGCATCAGCTGCTTGATCTAAGGCAAAGGTCTTATAAATCACGGGCTTTAATTTACCTGCATCGAGCAAGGGCCAAATACGAGCATGTAACTGCTGTGTAATCTGCTTCTTGAATGACACTGGACGTGGGCGCAAGGTAGAGCCGGTAATGGTTAAACGACGACGCAAAATTTGCCCAGTATTTACTTCGGCTTTTGATCCGCCCATGATGGCAATAATCACAATACGACCATCATCAGCCAAACACTCAATTTCTTTTTGCACGTAAGTGCCGGTGACCATGTCGAGCACCACATTGACACCTTTGCCGTCGGTAGCTTTCTTAACTTCCTCTACAAAATCTTGCGTCTTGTAGTTAATGGCCAAGTCAGCACCCAAAGCTACGCAGGCAGCACATTTCTCATCAGTACCGGCAGTAACAAACACTTTATGACCTAGAGCCTTAGCAATCAAAATAGCAGTCACGCCAATACCGCTCGAACCACCCTGTACCAATAGCGTCTCACCTTCAGACAATTCGCCACGCATGAAAACATTGCTCCATACGGTATAGAAAGTCTCTGGCAATGAAGCCGCTTCTTGATCAGTAAAACCTTTGGGATATGGTAGGCATTGCGCAATCGGTGCAGTACACAACTCTGCATAACCACCACCTTGCACTAGCGCACAAACCTTGTCGCCAACTTTGAGTCCAAAAAGATTGTCAGCGTGAGCTAAATCACCTCCGACAATCTCACCAGCCACTTCAAGCCCAGGAATATCAGACGCGCCTGCAGGAACTGGGTAATGGCCTTTACGTTGCAAAACATCTGGGCGATTGATGCCCGCAGCCAATACCCTGATCAAAACCTCACCCGTTCCAGCAGCAGGTGCTACTGGATCAGGACGAGTAGCTGCCACCAACATTTCTGGGGCGCCAAATTCTTTGATTTCCATTACGCGCATATGAATTCTCGCTCGCTAACTAAATAACTTAATCAATAACTTAAGCAGTTTCGCCAGATGCAGGAGCTGCTTCAGCAGCAGCCTCTGCAACTTCAGACGCGCCAGCCAAAGGAGCAATCGTGCCGCCCTCATCCGCCATTGCAGCCTTCAAAGAGAGACGCAAACGACCACGCTCATCAGCAGCTAACAATTTCACACGAACAATTTGACCTTCAGCCAAATAATCTTTCACTTCTTTTACGCGCTCATTGGAGATTTCAGAGATATGCAGCAAGCCGTCTTTACCTGGAAGGATATTGACTAAAGCGCCGAATTCGAGCAACTTCACAACTGGGCCTTCGTATATCTTGCCTACTTCAGCTTCGGCAGTAATGCCTTCGATACGGGCTTTTGCTTCAGCCATACCTTCAGCAGAAGTAGAGGCAATCGTTACAGTACCGTCATCTTTAATGTCGATGCTGCAACCAGTTTCCTTAGTCAAGGCTTGAATTGTTGCGCCGCCCTTACCGATTACTTCACGAATCTTGTCTGGATGAATCTTGAAAGAAACCATCCTTGGAGCATGTGCAGACAATTCAGTACGAACTGAACCCATAGCATCTTGCATATTGCTCAAAATGTGCAAACGGCCTTCTTTAGCTTGCGCTAAAGCAACTTGCATAATTTCTTTTGTAATACCTTGAACCTTGATATCCATTTGCAAAGCAGTAATACCATTTGCAGTACCCGCTACCTTGAAGTCCATATCGCCTAGGTGATCTTCGTCACCCAAGATGTCTGTCAACACAGCAAAACGGTTGCCATCCAAAATCAAGCCCATAGCTACACCAGCAACGTGTGCCTTAACCGGAACACCAGCATCCATCATGGCTAAGCAACCGCCGCAAACTGAAGCCATAGATGAAGAGCCATTGGACTCAGTAATTTCTGAAACTACGCGAATGCTATATGCAAAGTCTTCTGCGCTTGGCAATACGGGAATCAATGCACGTTTAGCCAAACGACCATGACCGATTTCGCGACGCTTAGGGCTACCTACGCGACCAGTTTCGCCAGTAGCAAACGGAGGCATGTTGTAGTGGAACATAAAGCGATCACGGTACTCACCTTCGAGCGCATCAATGATCTGCTCATCACGTGCAGTTCCTAAAGTAGCTACTACGAGAGCCTGCGTTTCACCACGGGTAAACAATGCTGAACCGTGTGTACGTGGTAATACGCCATTACGAATTTCAATCGGACGAACAGTACGGGTATCGCGGCCATCAATCCGTGGCTCGCCATTCAAAATCTGGCTACGAACAATCTTCGCTTCGATTTCAAACATGATGTCGCTCACAGCAACCGCATCAACATCACCCTCTTCGGATAACTTTGCCAATACTTCTTTAGAAATTTCTTTAAGCTTGTCTGAACGTGCACCTTTTTGACGAATCTGATAAGCCTCGCGCAATGGTGCCTCAGCCAAAGCAGTTACCTTGGCAATAAATGGCTCATCTTTAGGGGCTGCAGTCCAATCCCACTCAGGCTTACCAGCTTCACGCACTAAATCATTAATAGCGTTGATCGCAGTTTGCATTTGCTCGTGACCATATACAACCGCGCCCAACATCACTTCTTCAGACAACTGATTTGCTTCTGACTCAACCATCAATACGGCAGCCTGCGTACCAGCAACAATCAGATCCATCTCACTAGTGGCTTGCTCTGTACGAGTTGGGTTCAGGAGGTATTGACCGTTGGCATAACCAACGCGTGCTGCACCAACTGGACCTGCAAAAGGAATACCTGAAACCGCCAAGGCTGCTGAAGCGGCGATCAATGCAGGAATATCAGCAGGAACATCTGGGTTGATAGACAACACATGAACCACAACCTGAACTTCATTTAAGAAGCCTTCAGGGAATAATGGACGTAATGGACGATCGATCAAACGGGAGATCAATGTCTCACCTTCAGATGGACGACCTTCGCGGCGGAAGAAGCCACCAGGAATTTTTCCTGCAGCGTAAGTTTTCTCTAAATAATCAACTGTCAATGGAAAAAATGATTGGCCTGGCTTAGCGGACTTAGAGGCAACCACTGTACCCATCACTACGGTGTCATCCACGTTAACGATGACAGCACCACCAGATTGGCGAGCGATCTCACCTGTTTCCATTGTTACTTGGTGGTTACCCCATTGAAACGTCTTTGCTACTTTTTTAAACATTGTCATTCTGATCTTCTCCAAATTGTTCACGCAAAACCCACATGGGTATTGCGCTTGCCGTGGGATAAAGCAGTGTCACGACAACACTGGAGCGATTTAAGACTACAAGGGATGCCATTCCAGGGAGGCACTGGATTTTGTAATCCAGAAACTCATTGGAATGACACGATCCCCTACACAAATAATCTTGAAGCGCTCAAAAAAACATGCCATCTGCTTAAGACTGATTCCGTTAAGAAACAACCCTAAGAAAGATGGCATTGCATACCGATAAGAATTACTTACGGAGACCTAATTTCTCGATCAATGCGCGATAGCGACCCAAATCCTTGCCCTTGAGGTAATCCAAGAGGCGGCGACGGCGTGAAACCATCTTCAACAAGCCACGACGGCTGTGATGATCTTTTGCGTTAGCTTTGAAATGGGGGGTTAATTCATTGATACGGGCTGTAAGCAATGAAACTTGAACTTCAGGGCTACCCGTATCGTTTGCGCTGCGCGCGTTCTCTTTGACGATTTCCGCCGTCTTAATATCAGCAACTGCCATTTTCATACTCCTTACTTGCGAACACCTGAGCTTTCACCCAATTTGTGTCGTGCATTTATTAATCGAATAAAACAAAAAAGCTTTAAAAATCAAAGCCCTCGAATTGTATCAGATTGGCCTCCATTTTGATCGATGCCGCTACCCCCCCATCAGTAATATGAAGGCATGAAAAAATCTTAAGTATTTGATTTATATAGAATTTATCAAAAAATGAGGGGTATATGCCTACTTTTTAGGCAAATTCTCATCAAATCCCCGTTTATAGCCTGGTGGGTACTTTTGCCACTCCTTGCCAGCGATGCCCTGCCGATAGCCATAATCAAAAAGGGCCTGCATGTAGGCAGTATCAAACTCTGTTTTATGCGGAAATTTAAAGTCCGAGCCAATGTATGCCAAATTGAAACCAACCCCATCAAGCTGGGTGGTGTGATAGATGCGATATAGATCTCCTACACCTTGTGTCTGAATAAGGCTTGAAATAGCTCTTTGAACAATACTTAAAGTACCCCGTTCGGTCTCGCGCCATTGAGGATCCAAACGCGAATTACGAATAATGTAAGCATTGCGTTGCTTTTGGAGCTTGAGCTTGAGATCTTGTGCGCGTGCAGATAAAGCGCTTGGATAGAGAAAAACCTGGGTGATAGCGCCACCGTCGACATGCATCTCCTGGAAACTCTTCCCAGCAACCTCAACATCAAACAGCATGGGGGAAAACGCCCCAGGAATAGAGGCAGAGGCAAGCATAATCTTTCTAAATAGCTCCAGAGCTTCAGGCGTTCCAATGCTGGCAATCCTACCCATATTCCAAACTACTGGTACTCCGGCGTCTAAATTGGTGGTGCCAATCAATAACCAACGATTTTTGGTGGCGTACTCATCAGCCACCTTTTTTAAGAATTTCTCATCAACATATTTAGAAATCAGTTGATATAAAGGGGTGGTGTCTGACAGACCGTCTCCCAAAATCCCCGAAATCAGGCCTCGTTCAATGTAAATATCTTCCGGCCCCACTTGGGTATACACATGACGTAGCACTGGGTCATACTCTTTGCCCATAAAAGCAAATGGGGCGATCAAGGCGCCTGTACTAATACCGGTCACTAAGTTAAATTGCGGGCGATCGCCACGCTCGGACCAACCAATTAAAAGACCTGCACCATAGGCGCCATCATCACCGCCGCCCGATAGTGATAAATAATTTGCTGCGGAATTTAAGCTTGCCGCACTCCGGACTTTAAATCCTGCCTCAATATCGCTTGCCATCTGATCGATGCTAGCCTGACTGGCAACCATATATCTCACGCCAGATAATCCAGCTATTTGTGCTTGACCCATCTGGTCAGAGGGAACAGCGGCTTTACGCTGCAAGCTGCTACAAGCAGTCAAAAACACAATGGAGCAAATAACCGTAAGGCGAATCAGTGATGACATAGTGGGTAGCGAAAGATTAAATGAAACTAAATGGAGTATAAAGACGGAATTATTTCTAAACCGACATAAAACCAGGGGAAGATCCATGCATGCCCAACTCATTCGCTTATTAGCTGTCAGTATATTAGCTATTACCCCTGCTTTATGTCATGCGCAGTTTTCCAATCCCTTTAGTTCCGATAAAACCACTGCCCAGCAGCGGCAGGATATCCTCAAAAAGAGTGATGAAACGCTAAAGCAACTCTATGCGGTTTCGCCTAAGGCCAAAGAGCTTATTGACAAATCGGTTGGCTATGCCACTTTTAGTAATTTTGGGATGAAGATCTTGATTGCTGGTGGCGGAACTGGTAGCGGCGTAGTCATTGAAAAAGATTCCAAGCCTGTTTATATGAATATGGCTGAAGTCCAAGCGGGTCTGGGCATTGGCATTAAATCCTTTCAGAATATCTTTGTCTTCCAAACAAAAGCGGCATTAAATGACTTTAAAAATTCTGGATGGACTTTTGGCGGACAAGTTACTGCCGCAGCTAAATATCAAGCCGATGGCGGTGCCTATCAAGATGCCGCCGTGGTGGCGCCTGGGGTGTTGATGTACCAACTCACAGACTCAGGCCTCGCCGCAGAAATTACCGGCAAAGGCACTAAGTACTATCAGAATACCGATCTCAATAAATAAAGAAGGTATTGCAGATGCCCTTACTTACGGGGTCATCTGCGCATTGAGTTTGGCTTGGCTAGGGTCGTGCAATTTATTCAATGCCGATAAATAGGCTTTAGCTGATGCCGCAATAATGTCAGGATCAGTTCCAACGCCATTGACGATGCGCCCACCTTTAGACAATCGCACAGTGACTTCGCCTTGAGACTGCGTTCCAGAAGTAATCGCATTGACTGAATAGAGCAACTGCTCTGCCCCACTCTTCACAATCTCCTCAATGGCATTCAAGCTTGCATCTACTGGGCCGTTACCTTCAGCCTCTGAGCTTGCCTCTTTATCGCCAACACGGAAAGTGACTTTAGACTTTGGACGCTCACCTGTTTCAGAATGCTGACTTAAAGAAATAAATTTATAGAACTCACCCTCTTCTGCCGCTGCAGAATCTGACATGATGGCAATAATGTCTTCATCAAAAATTTCAGACTTCTGGTCAGCTAAAGCTTTAAAGCGAATAAATGCCTCATTCAAATCAGCTTCAGCTTCAATAGCAATTCCCAACTCTTGTAAGCGTTGCTTAAATGCATTGCGGCCAGATAACTTCCCCAAAACAATTTTATTGGTAGCCCAACCCACGTCTTCTGCACGCATGATTTCATAGGTATCGCGATTCTTCAAAATACCATCTTGATGAATGCCAGAGGTATGCGCAAAAGCATTCGCACCGACTACTGCTTTATTGGGCTGAACAACAAACCCGGTAATCTGTGAGACTAACTTAGAGGCAGGAACAATCTGAGTAGCATCAATGCCGCACGTCATATCAAAGTAATCCTTACGTGTACGTAAAGACATCACAATCTCTTCCAAGGCAGTATTGCCAGCGCGCTCTCCTAAGCCATTAATCGTGCATTCAATTTGACGTGCACCACCAATCTTCACCCCAGCTAATGAGTTGGCTACAGCCATCCCTAAGTCGTTATGGCAATGCACTGACCACACAGCCTTGTCCGAGTTAGGCACCCGTGTACGCAAGGTTTTAATAAACTCGCCATACAACTCTGGGGTTGCGTAACCTACCGTATCGGGAATATTGATTGTTGAGGCGCCCTCTTTAATCACCGCCTCCACAACGCGGCATAAAAAGTCCATTTCAGAGCGATAACCGTCTTCTGCAGAGAACTCAATATCTTCTGCCAAATTTCTAGCAAATCGAATCGAGCGTTTGGCCTGCTCCAATACCTCCTCTGGAGACATGCGTAACTTCACCGCCATATGCAATGGACTAGTTGCCAAGAAAGCATGAATACGTTTTGCATTGGCAGCCTTCAAAGCATCGGCTGCACGGGTGATATCTTTATCGTTGGCACGAGCAAGCGAACAAACGATCGAGTCCTTGACTGCAGCAGCAACCGCGGAAATCGCCTGAAAGTCACCTTCTGAGCTAGCCGCAAAACCTGCCTCAATCACATCAACCTTGAGGCGCTCTAATTGACGTGCAATACGCACTTTCTCGTCCTTCGTCATGGAGGCGCCTGGCGATTGTTCGCCATCTCGCAAGGTGGTATCAAAAATGATTACTTTGTCGCTCATCACTACTCTCCAGTTCAATATTGCATCATTATCTTTACTACTAATACTTGCTAACTATTACTTAGCCTTAAAAACAAAAACCCCAGCAATTTGCTGGGGCCGGTATGTGGTGGTTAATGTACTACTGTGATCTCATTAACTCAGGCCTTACCCGCCCCAAGCTTTAGGCTCAGTGCTAGCAGAAGAAGACCGGTTAGGGGTGAGAAATTGATTAACATGGTTTTAATATAACCTAAAAATGATTTTTTAGCTAAAACGACGTCCGCTGAGACGTTCCCATGCCCAAATGACATATCCAGAAATGGAATAAACAACAAACAAACCAAATAGCGTCAGGGGTGGGTTAGATGAAATCAGTACAAAGGTCAGAATCAAGAGCACCATGACTCCAAACGGGACGCGATAGCGAACATCAAGCGCCTTACCACTATAAAAACGGGCATTGGAAACCATCGTCAAGCCAGCATATACCGCCAAAAAGAAAGTGATCCAAGGAATTGCGCTATCTCGTACGGGAATCTTATTATCATCCGCTAGCCAAATAAAGCCGGCCATTAAGGCGCCTGCCGCAGGACTTGGCAGCCCTTGGAAAAACTTCTTGTCGACAACACCAGTGTTCACATTAAAACGTGCCAAGCGCAAAGCAGCTCCAGCGCAATACGTAAAGGCAGCCAACCAACCCCACTTACCCAAGTCCTTAAGGGCCCACTCATAAGCAACCAAGGCGGGAGCAACTCCAAATGAAACCATATCTGCTAAGGAGTCATATTGCTCACCAAAGGCGCTTTGGGTATTGGTCATCCGAGCAACACGACCATCCATACCGTCAAGCACTAGAGATGCAAAAATAGCAATTGCAGCAATCTCAAAATGGTGATTCATGGCATTGACGATGGCAAAGAAACCGCAGAACAAGGCAGCAGTAGTAAAGGCATTGGGTAAGAGGTAAATACCTTTACTGCGAACTCGCGGCTTATCGGCATGCAGCTCTTCTACTTCAAAATCTACGCCATCACCCAAATCATCTGCCCACTCCTCCTGAGTTTTCCCCACGCGAGAGCGTTGCAAACGATTGCGATCTAAACGGCCACGACGGCGAAATGAAGTCAAGGAAGACCTTAAATAAAGACGAATTAATCTAAACCAGGCACACGAGCCAGCGCAGTATTAGTGGCAAATACTTTATCGCCAACACTTACCAATGGCTCAGCCGTTAAAGGTAAATATACATCCACACGAGATCCAAAGCGAATAAAGCCATAACGCTCACCCGCCTTCAATCGATCACCCACATGAATGTAGCAAAGAATACGTCTGGCAATGAGGCCCGCTACTTGGACCAAAGTCACGATCTGACCGTTAGCGTCAATGACCACTGCGTTGCGTTCATTTTCTGTCGATGCTTTATCTAAATCCGCGTTAACAAACTTACCAGGGAAATACTGAATCTCTTTCACCAAGCCATTTACTGCGCTACGGTTCGAGTGAACGTTAAATACATTCATGAACACACTAATTTTGAGTGCTTCGCGCTCCGCATAAGGGTCCATAGTCTTTTCTACAACGACAATGCGACCATCGGCAGGTGACAAAACCAAGTCACGACCCAGGGCTGCAATACGCTGCGGATCGCGAAAGAACTGCAGAACAAAGATGAAAATAATCCACAAAGGCCAAGACCATGCAATGCCACCTAAATAATGGACTAACAAGGTCACTGCCCCCACTAGTGCCAAATATGGCCAACCTTCTCTTGCAATAATGGGGTGTGGATACATCATCTTTATTCTGAGCCTATCTATTTACAACAATTTTTTAACTGAATGAAGCTTAGTTCTTGGTCTGATCAACTAATTTGTTCTTCGCAATCCAAGGCATCATGGCGCGTAATTTTGCACCCACCACTTCGATGTCATGCTCTGCATTCAAACGACGACGTGAAATCAAAGTCGGCGCACCTGCTTTGTTTTCCAAGATGAAGCTCTTTGCATACTCACCAGTCTGAATATCTTTCAGGCACTGACGCATGGCGTTTTTAGTATCTTCTGTAACAACACGTGGGCCAGTTACATACTCACCGTACTCAGCATTATTAGAGATGGAGTAGTTCATATTGGCGATACCACCCTCGTAGATCAAGTCCACAATCAACTTGAGCTCATGCAAGCACTCAAAATAGGCCATCTCTGGAGCGTAACCAGCCTCAACCAGAGTCTCAAAGCCTGCCTTGATCAATTCCACTGCGCCGCCACAAAGAACAGCCTGCTCACCGAACAAGTCAGTTTCAGTTTCTTCGCGGAAGTTGGTTTCAATAATGCCAGCACGACCGCCGCCGTTTGCCGTTGCATAGGACAAAGCCACATCACGAGCTGAACCAGATTTATCTTGATACACAGCGATCAAGTGAGGAACGCCGCCACCTTGAGCGTATGTGCCACGAACAGTATGACCAGGAGCCTTAGGAGCAATCATGATGACATCTAAGTCAGCGCGTGGCTGCACTTGACCATAGTGAACATTAAAGCCATGAGCAAAAGCAAGCGCAGCGCCTTGCTTGATATTGCCATGCACTTCTTTGTTGTAAACCTCAGCAATTTGCTCATCAGGCAAAAGCATCATCACGACATCAGCATCTTTAACTGCTTCGCCCACTTCTTTCACTGTCAAACCAGCATTTGCAGCTTTACTCCAGGAAGCGCCGTCTTTACGCAAACCCACAGTCACATTGCAGCCTGAATCCTTGAGGTTCAATGCATGTGCGTGACCCTGTGAACCATAACCAATAATGGTGACCTTCTTGCCTTTAATGAGTGACAAATCAGCGTCTTTATCGTAAAAAACTTTCATGCTCTTTCCTTGTTTTGAAAATGTAATTAATGCAGTAATCAGTTAATAAAATTAAACCTTCAGGATACGCTCGCCGCGTCCGATTCCAGAACCACCCGAACGGACAGTTTCTAGAATAGAGGCACGATCAATCGAATCAATAAAGGCATCTAATTTGGCACCATCACCAGTTAATTCAATGGTGTAACTCTTATCAGTCACATCAATGATGCGACCACGGAAGATATCCGTTGTGCGTTTGAGCTCTTCACGCTCTTTACCTACCGCGCGTACCTTAATCATCATGAGCTCGCGCTCAATATGAGGACCTTCGCTTAAATCAAAAACCTTGACCACTTCAACCAAACGATTTAAATGTTTGGTAATTTGCTCGATCACATCATCAGAACCAAATGTCACTATGGTCATGCGTGATAAAGAGGGATCTTCCGTTGGCGCAACACTCAAAGTATCAATGTTGTAACCACGCGCAGAAAATAAACCCACTACACGTGATAAAGCACCTGGTTCATTCTCAATGAGTACAGAAATAATATGTCGCATTAGAGATCCTCACTACCCAAAAGCATTTCAGTAATACCCTTACCCGCTTGAACCATAGGCCAAACGTTTTCTTCTGGGTCAGTCTGGAAGTCCATGAATACGGTACGATCTTTTAGACGAATCGCCTCTTTAAGTGCACCCTCAACATCAGATTTCTTTTCAATGCGCATACCAACGTGACCAAAGGCTTCAGCCAACTTCACAAAATCTGGCAATGAATCCATGTAAGAGCTGGAATAACGCTTGTTATAAGTGAGCTCTTGCCACTGACGTACCATGCCAAGGTAACGATTATTCAAAGATACGATCTTCACTGGAGTGTCGTACTGTTTACAAGTAGACAATTCTTGAATACACATCTGGATTGAGCCTTCACCAGTAATCGTGAAAACATCCTTATCAGGGAATGCTTTCTTGATACCCATAGCGTAAGGTAAGCCCACGCCCATAGTTCCCAATCCGCCAGAGTTAATCCAACGACGTGGTTTATCAAACTTGTAGAACTGCGCAGCCCACATTTGATGCTGACCAACGTCAGAACAAATGAAGGCATCACCACCGGTGAGCTCCCACAATTTCTGAACAACATACTGCGGCTTAACAATTTGAGAGGCTTCGTCATATTTCAGACAATCTTTCTTGCGCCACTCATTAATCTGCTCCCACCATGCAGCAACCTTCTCACCGTTCTTGCGAGGACCTGCAAGCTTTAACTGCGCAGTCATCTCTTGCAATACTTCTTTGAGGTTGCCCACAATCGGCACATCAACCCTCACCCGCTTAGAAATCACGGATGGGTCAATATCAATATGAATAATCTTGCGAGGATGACTTGCAAAATGGGCAGTGTTACCAATCACACGATCATCAAAACGTGCGCCAATCGCAATCAACACATCGCAGTGCTGCATCGCCATATTGGCTTCGTAAGTGCCATGCATACCAAGCATGCCGACAAACTGAGGGCTAGTGCCAGGGAAGCCACCCAAACCCATTAAGGTATTGGTGACCGGATAACCAAGTAAATCGGCAAATTCTTTTAATTCTGGTGCAGCATCGGCCAAGATAATGCCGCCACCCGTGTAGATATAAGGGCGCTCGGCTTCTTGCAATAAAGAAATTGCCTTACGAATCTGTCCGCTATGACCTTTGACAACCGGGTTATAGGAACGCATCTCCAAAACTTCTGGGTAAACGAAAGGTCCTTTAGCTGCTGATACATCCTTTGGAATGTCAATCAACACAGGCCCCGGTCTGCCAGTTTGAGCAATATGAAAAGCCTTCTTGATAACCAAGGGAAGATCTTTGACATCCTTGACCAAGAAGTTGTGCTTCACCACTGGGCGTGTAATACCTACCGTATCCGCTTCCTGAAAAGCATCTTCACCAATTGCATAAGTTGGTACGTTACCGCTAATGATCACCATTGGGATCGAATCCGTGTAGGCAGTAGCAATTCCAGTAACAGCATTGGTTACGCCAGGACCTGAGGTCACTAAGGCGACGCCAACCTTACCGGTTGCGCGCGCATAACCATCAGCAGCATGGACTGCAGCCTGCTCATGACGAACCAAAATATGTTCGAACTTATCTTGCTTAAAAATCTCGTCGTAGATAAAGAGAACTGAACCGCCTGGGTAACCCCAAACAAATTCAACACCCTCTTTGTGCAATGCTTTTACAAGCATTTCCGCCCCAATCATTTCTGGAGGGCTAACTACGGGATTTGGATTCATTGTGTCTTGCTTCGCTTTGGAAGCTAAAAATTCGGCGCTGCTTGTATTCATTTTCTTTCGTCCTTTGCAATTTTCGGCAAAAAATTGTTTGGTCTGTTCTGTCTCTTGCTTGTGGCCCGAGTTCGAACGGCGCTGCTACCGGAAAAAACCACTTCGTAAATGAGATTCTAGGTAGTAAGCCTTATATTCTATAGCAATACCCTAAAATAGACGAATTCCATCCGAATCAGGCCCCATCTGCGCAATGGCTTCACCCCAAGAACTATCTGATTTTCTGAGCAGTGTTGAGCAGCGCGCTTTTAAACAAGCGGTTTACGCCGTGAGGGATGACGATGCAGCTTTGGATATTGTTCAGGATGCCATGATTAAGTTGGCTGAAAAGTACGGTGATCGACCTGCAGCAGAGCTTCCCCTGGTTTTTACGCGAATATTACAAAACCGCATTCATGACTGGTTTAGACGCCAAAAGGTGCGAAATGCCTGGGTCACTCTATTCTCCAATATGGGCAAAAAATCCGATGAAAACGATGATTTTGACCCTTTGGAGTCACTTTCCGCACCTGATGACAGTGAAATTCACCAGGATGGTGCGCAAAAATTGGAACAAAGTCAGCTTTTACAGGCCTTGGAGACAGAAATATCAAAATTGCCCGCCCGTCAACGAGAAGCCTTCCTGATGCGTTATTGGGATGAGCTGAGCATTACTGAAACAGCCCTAGCGATGCGTTGTAGCGAGGGAAGTGTCAAAACCCATTGCTCAAGAGCCACCCAGGCTCTAGCTAAAGCATTGAAATTAAAAGGAATTACGCTGTGAACCGCATGAATCAAGATCTCTTAGACCCAACAGAAGTCGACCAATTTGGTCTAGCTACTGCCGCCCTACTCCAGCATGGATCCCAATCCTTGCCAGCAGGCATCCAAGATCGTCTCCATGCAGCTCGCATGAAGGCGCTTTCTGTTCAGAAAGCAGAAAAGATCTATGTCCAGCAGCCTGTATTTGCAAGCACCTCTGGTAACTGGTCAACGGGCTCCCGCACAATCTGGAACTATGTCAGCTGGATTGCGCCTTTAATAGTCCTGGTATTTGGCTTGATAGGCATTGCTGAATGGCAGCAGGACTCTCGCATTAATGACATTGCCGAGTTAGATATTGCCTTGCTAACCGATGATGTCCCGCCAGATGCCTATGCTGATAGTGGCTTCTTAGGTTTCTTGAAGAATGGCCATCTAGCAGAATCAGAGCAAGATAGCCTTGATGCGCCTAAATCAAATACTCCTTCTTAAACGGAAGACCCAATTCTTCTAGCGCATGTTCCAGCTGAGTTATTACCTAAAATCCACAGCCATATTTAGCATCTCGCTAGTATTTGGCGTAGGAATTTTTGGAATCACGGGCCATGCTAGTGCTCAAACGGGAGCCGTAACCCAAAGCACAGCGAGTGGCATCCCTGAAAAAAAACCTGATGGCACTTGGGAAAGCCTCAGCCCTCGGCAACAAATGATTTTGACTCCATTAGAGAGTGACTGGGATTTTATGAAACCAGAAATTCGAAAAAAATGGATTCAGATTGCCAATCTTTACCCCAAAATGAGTGATGCCGATCAACAACGCTTACAGTCACGCATGAACAGCTGGTCCAAACTCTCCCAAAAGGATCGTCGTCTTGCACGCGAAAACTATTTAAGCAGCCTCAAATTTCCATCGGAGAAAAAAGCGGAAGCTTGGAATGCTTATCAACAATTAAGTGATGAGCAAAAAAAGAAATTGGCCAATGCAGAGGTGAAAAGAAAAAAGCCATCTGCCATGAATGCGCCTACCCTACAGCAGCATCCAATCATTCAAAAATCCAATCTGGCGCCAACACTACCTTCTCCTGCCCCAGCTCCTATAGCGCCCTCCGAAGTAGTCAACTCTGAAGCCTCTGAAACATCGCCAAGCGAAACTTCAGATCGCGGTCCAAGCGACCAATAAACTGATGACTCCCGCAGAATTAAATGTACTTCCTTCGCCCAGTTTTTGGCGTCGCGTATCTTGTGCGCTCTATGAACAACTTGTCTTGCTTGGAGTAATTGCCTTTACCTTTTTGCTACCCAATTTAGGTCTAGGGATTTTGTTTGGGATTGCATTACCAAGCTGGCTCACTTTTTTATATCTTTACTTGGTATTAGGCCTCTACTTTGTTTGGTATTGGACTAAGTCGGGCCAGACTCTGGCAATGCAAACCTGGCGGATTCGTATGATCGGACCCGGGGGATACAACTTATCACGTCGACAAGCGATGTGGCGCTATGTCTTTGGATCGCTATGGTTAGTGCCGTGCGTATTGCTGCAATGGTATTTTGAGTTACAGAGATGGCAAATTATTGAAATGCTCTTTGCTGTAGCTTTGTTTCTTTGGCCATTGAGTATTTATTTGCATCGAGTCCCTGCTTTACTTCGACAAGGCTTACCAGATCGGCTAGCCAAAACACGTTTAGTTGAGTTACCTAAAAAGCTAGTTACCCTCTCTTAGGCATTCCATCGCAGTGGCATTCTGAATTTTTCTTTGAAACTGGTAGCCAGCCATTAAAGAAACAAGCACTCCAATTGACACCCCCATGGAGAGTGCCTGTAGGAATGCGCTAAATTCAATTTCCAACACAAAACGACCCAGCGCCCAGGCAGCAGCCCCAGCTGACAGGCCTGCCAACACACCAGCAATCGCACCAATTAATGCGAGCTCAATCATTGAAATGCGACTCAAAAGCTGACGTGAGGCACCTACTGCCTTTAAGAGAGCGGCACTTCTAAAACGTTCATCCTGAGTAGCAGAAATTGCTGCCAGTAAAACTAAAATTGCTGCTGCAATCGTAAACGCAAATAACAAGCCCAAAACTGAAGATAGGCGATCTAGCACCTCTTGTATTTGCCGCAGAGAAGTCGCTACATCCACGATCGTTAAATTGGGGTAAGCCTGTGCAAGCTGAAAATCCAAGCCCTCAATCGCGCTGCTTTGATAGTAGGAGGTAATCCACGATTGGGGCATGCTAGCAAGCTGAGATGGGGGCATGATCACGAAGAAATTAACCCGCATTGAACTCCAATCAAGCTTTCGCAATGAAGTAACGGGTGCTGTAATTTTTTCGCCGGCGATTTCAAAGCTCATTTGATCACCGAGTTTTAACTTCAAAGTCTTGGCAATTCCTACTTCCAATGAAATTTGCGGTGCGTTACCAGCAATCCACTTACCAGCAGTAACGCGATTGCCATCGGGCAATTGGTCGGTGTAAGAAAGATTAAATTCACGGTCTACTAGGCGTCGCGCATTCTCTTCTGCGTAATCATTTGGGCCAATCGGCTTGCCATTTACCTCGATCAAGCGAGCTCTAACCATCGGATAAAAAACGGGCTCACCTGCTCCAGCCTTCTCTAAGGATTGAGTGATGCCTTGCTTTTGATCAGCCTGAATATTAATCATGAAGCGATTGGGAGCATCCGTGGGAACGCTACTCTGCCAGCTTGTCAATAAGTCTTGGCGCAAAAGCATGATCATCAATAATGCCATCAGAGCAATACCCAAGGCTGATATTTGCATGACCGCGAATCCCGCACGACGCGATTGCGATATCAACGCAAAGCGCATTGCAAAGCTAGGTGAAGCTTGACGAGAAAACCAAGCGCCCAAGAGGCGGAGCAATCCCCATGAAACAACAGCAAATACTCCCACCGCCAAACTAAAACTCAAGCCAACCCAGGCAGCTAACTTCCAATCACGCGCAGCTACTGCAATTAATAAACAGCAGCTCAATAAGCCAAAGACTGCAACCCAAATTGATTTGATATTGACATGGGCCAACTCCTTGCGAACCAGCCTGATTGGAGAAATGGTGACCAAACTCAATAGTGGTGGCCCTGCAAAGCCTAACAGCAGCACGATTGAAAATAAGGCACTCCAAAGCACAGGCCACATTGATGCGGCCGGAAGTTCAGCCAAAACCAGATTGCCCAAAATGCGTGTCAACAGTTCTTGAATTCCAAAGCCCAATAAACCACCCACAAGTGTGGCAGTGATACTTAGGATGCCAAGCATCTTCAATTGCTGCCTCAAAATACCATTCTGACTTGCACCTAGACACTTCATGACAGCGCATACATCGGCTTGTTTTAAAACATAACGGCGTGCAGATAAGGCAATCGCTACGGCAGCAACCATTGCTGTTAGTAAGGCTACAAGAGATAGAAAGCGCTCCGCACGCTCCAATGTCTTGCGCATTAATGGCTGCGCATTCTCAAGCGTTTCGATACGAATACCGCGCAAGCTTTGTGAGTCAATCTGACTTTGGACCCATTCTTCATAATTGGCGATTTGCCGATCATCCCCAGCCACCAAGAGGCGATACGTCACACGACTTCCCAGGCCAATTAAACCGGTGGCAGGTAAATCTTCGAGCGAAATCATGACACGCGGCGCAAAGTTCATAAAGCCTGCACCACGATCTAATTCCTGCTCAAGGGTACCCCCAATCAAAAATGTCTTATCGCCCAGAAGAATTTCATCTCCAATCTTGGCATTTAAGCTAACCAACATTGCTGGATCAACCCACACTGAGCTTGGTTTTGGAGTTTGAGATTGTGGCTCTGGTGCAATTTTCAACTTACCACGCAGAGGATAAGCATCGCTAACAGCCTTTAAAGAAGCCAACTTGCTTTCTGATCCCGCAGTTGCCATGCTAGGAAAGACCACAGTTTGAGCGACGAGGAGGTTCTTGTTTTTCGCCTCCTGGATAAAGCGCTCTGGTAGCGGCTGATCTGCAACCACCAGCAAATCAGCAGCCAGTAACTGGCGGGCATCAAAAGCAAATGCCCTATGCATTCTGTCAGCTAGGAAGCTAACACTCGATAGGGCAAGAACTGAAAGGGTGAGCGCTATCAGTAGTGAAAATAATTCACTGGATCGAAAATCTCGACTTACCCTTTGTAGAAAACGCAATAGCACTAAGATTAAACGGCTGGTATCTGACCACCATCAACACGAATGACAGAACCCGTGATGAAAGAGGCATTTTGGCTCGCTAAAAATGCAGCTGTATCGCCATATTCTTGAGGATCACCATAGCGACCTGCAGGAATGAGCTGCAGACTCAGCTTAACCACATCCTCGTAGCTTAAGTTCTCACGTTTTGCGCGTGCTTCATCGAGCTCACGCAGACGATCTGTTGCCACCCGTCCAGGCATGATGACATTTACAGTCACCCCATCTTGTGCCACTTCTGCAGATAAAGTTTTTGACCATGCCAGCAATGCAGCGCGCAAGGTATTAGAGATAGCCAAATTCTTAATCGGAGAAATTGCGCCCGAAGTTGTACTGGTAATAATGCGACCCCATTTACGCTGACGCATTCCTGGCAGAACACGATCCGTAATGGCAATCAAAGAAAGAATCATATCGTTAAAGCTTTTTTGCCATAGCGCAGGGTCTTGACCAGCAGCCGGTGTTGGAGGTGGCCCACCAGTGTTGTTAATCAGAATATCAATCGGCCCTAACTCTTTTTCTACTTGAGAGACCATATTATCGATCACGTTGAGGTCAGATAAATCCCAGCTCAAAGCCAAGGCTTTTCCACCAGCAGCCTCAATCAGTTCGACCGACTTTTGCAGACCAGCCGGATTGCGACCAGTTACGGCCACTTTAACGCCCTCTCGCGCCAAAGAAACTGCCATTGCTTGACCCAAGCCACGGCTTGAAGCGAGTACCAGAGCTACTTTTCCATTAAGACCTAAATTCATATCTCCTCCAGATAGTCATAATGACTTATTTTCAGAATTATTGTTTTCCAAGGGGCTTAGGCAGGTTGGCTGCGTACTGATAAAGCGCCACCTCATACTCCTTTAAGATTTGTGCCAAAGCCTCCTGCTGACCCTGCACTAAAGCACTAGGAGTATTGTCTTTTAAAGGTATGCGCTTGGTATAGCGATTAGTACCAATCACTGGATTGGATTTAGATCCGCTAGTAACAGTTAAAAAGAACTCCACCGAGACCACTGCCTCAGGCCGCACACGATAATCTCCATAAAACTCATCAACAGAAGCTTGTAGTGTGTAATAAGGGAAAAAACTATTGCCCTGCCCTACCGTCATTGCAAAAATCTGAGCTTGATTCATCCACTGACGTGTGGCACTGCTAATCATTTCGTTGGGTAGCGCTGAGTAGGTATTGTAAAAATCTTTTTCATAGCGCTGATCCCCTAAACGGTAGACCAAAGACTTACCATCGAATGGTGGCGTTGTAGATACCGAGCCCATCTTGAGCCATAGATCAGAGCGAGGCTTATTTGGAGCGCCCGTTCTCTCAGGAGCAATCATCCAACTAGTGGTAGTGATCGCGGGACGCTGTGGAAGAGAACAAGCAACAAGACTAGCTATTGTGGCAGCGCCAATCAGACATTTGAGAACAGTGGAATTGAGAGTGCGAATACTCATTTTTGAACTCCGTTCATTGGAGGAGTGATTTTTGGAGGCGGCTCACCCCAAATCAAAGTGGAGGGAGATTGGCTGGCGATACGAGAAAATTCATTGAGATTTTCGGTTGCCTGGCGAATATTTTCCATGGTTGCTGTGGTGTCGCCCTGCACGCTACTAACCGTCTGACGCAAGGACACCATGGTTGCAACCAATTGATTAATCAAAATCTCCAATTCGCCTTTATCTGTTACTTTGGCAATGCGAGATAACAAGACATTTAAGTCTTTAACAGAACTCACTAATCCAGAGTTATCTTTGCCATCACCCGCCATGATGAGATTGAGATTAGTCAGGAGATCATCGAATTTCTTCTGCGTCCCGTTCACATCCATTCCATTTAAGACGCTAATGAGTTTTTGGATTCCAGAAATAATCTCATCTGCCTGGTTAGGCAAGGAAGGCACTACCTCATACTCGGGCTTCCAGCTATAGGGAAGCGGCGGATATTGAGAGGCATTGGAACTAAAGTCCAACTCAACATAATTAACCCCCGTAATCCCCATCGATTTCACGCGGGCGCGCATACCATTCTTAATTAAGCCAGCAAAATCTACAGAATCCACCCCATCACCAAAAATTTGCATACGCACAACGACATATTCACGGCGCTCAAGAAGTGGAGTGTCCCTCTCATAGGTATCACCAGTCAAGCCTATAAAGGAAACTTGACCAACTTTGACGCCTCGAAATCGCACGGCAGCACCCGTATCTAAACCGGTGACAGATTGCTTAATGTAGGTCTCGACGTAGAAAGATTTCTTAAAAAACTTTCCTGAGCCAAAAATGAGAACAACGGCCAGTAGCACTCCGATAGCCGCCAGCACAAAAATGCCTAGGCGAAAGTAATTGGGGTTGGTGTTATTGCTCATGCTGCGTCCTTACTCATGATGCGATTAAAGAATTGATGTACTCGAGGATCTTTACTGGTATCTCGCAATACTTTAGGGTCACCTTCGGCAATGATGCCTTTGGCATCTTTATCCAACATGATGACTTTATCAGCGATGGAATAAATACTCGCCAGTTCATGTGAAACGATAACAAAGGTAAAGCCTAAATTTTTTGATAGATCAAGAATAGTGCTATCCAGATCGGCAGAGGTAATGGGGTCTAATCCAGCTGAGGGCTCATCCAAAAACAAGATCTTGGGATCTAGTGCCATTGCCCTTGCAATCGCGGCACGCTTTTGCATACCGCCACTGATTTCACTGGGCATATAAGACTCATACGGGAGTAGACCAACGAGATCTAATTTGCAGCGCGCTAACAAATCCATTTGGGGCTTAGTTAACTGCGTGTACTCTTCCATAAAGAGCGTCACGTTATCAAGCAAATTCATCGAGCCGAATAAAGCACCCTGCTGATACATCACCCCAAAACTAGTCATAATTTTTTGACGCTCGGCGCCTTGGGCAGTAGTAATGTTTTGCCCTTCAATAAAGACATCTCCACCTAAGGGCTGATAAAGACCGAATAGGTTTTTCAGCAAACTGGATTTGCCGCAGCCAGAGCCGCCTAGGATGACAAAAATCTCTCCATTGGTGACAGAAAAATTGAGATTTTGCAGTAATACCTTTGACCCATAACCCACAGTCAAATTTTGTACATCGATTGCGATATTGGAGCTTGCCATCAGAAACCTGTCCTATAAGAAATATAGGCGAATATGCCGTCGACTAGAACAATCATGACAATACTGCTCACTACTGCGCGCGTAGCTGAGATGCCCACAGCGGCAGCACCGGTCCCCGTTTGCATGCCGCGCAAACATCCAACTGCTGAGATCACTACGCCAAAAAGAGTAGCTTTTAGTAAGCCAGACAAAATATCTTCAAGCCCAACTGCAGCTAGCATCCCGTTATAAAAATTAATGAATGGAATGCCGTAAATCTGCATCGTTAACATGGAAGCAAAGATACTCACAATATCGGCGTATAAGGTCAAAATGGGCATCACCAAAATACCTGCGAGCACTCTAGGGACCACTAAAAAACGCACTGGACTTAAACCGCCCGTTACCAAAGCATCAATCTCGCTATTGACGGTCATCGTACCAATCTCCGCCGCAAAAGCAGCGGATGATCGACCTGCCAACAAAATAGCAGTAATTAATGGACCCATCTCTCGAACAATTCCAAGTGCAGCCAAGGGACCAACAAAAGAAACCGCACCAAACTGTTCCATTCCAATTGCTGCCTGGAATGACAGAATCACCCCAATCAAAAATGACACTAGACCCACAATTGGCAAAGCAGCAATACCAGCCTCAACTGCTGCATTCACAAAGTCACCCCAACGCACTTGATTGATATGGCGAATAGACCACACCAAATCCGCTGCTAAATGCCCTGTAAAAGTAATTAAGCCACGTGCATCATCCAATAGATTTTGAGTGGCCATGCCAGTACTGACGACAAAGCTGGTCTTTGGCTTGGGAGCCGGAATCGGGAAGAGATTGTTGATAGGATCAAACTCGTGCAATAGCGGTTGATACTTCGGATCTAAGCCGACTATTTCAAAGTCACCGCCGCCTTTTTGCTGAGCCTCTTGAATATCAATCAAAAATGCAAAGGCTGACCCATCAAGCGAGCTTACTTTGGAGGCGTCAAAAATGAGATGTTGCCCCTTGCCACCACCCTGTTGCAACCAAGCTGCTTGCTGTTGGCTAATCTGTGTCCAGACCCCTGCCAAAGAATAGACATTGACCACGCCACCCAAAGAAACCTGAGCATGCGTCTGGTCTACCTGTGACCAGGTCGCTATCGGCGAAGGCTGGGGGGTTGATGAGGAGTCAGAATTGCTCATAACCAAACTATAAGGGATGTCCGTGTACGTTCAATGAAACACCTAGAAAAGCAAAGGGCCCAGTTTTTCAACTAGGCCCCGTAAAGAATGGTGCGGCTGGCAGGAATTGAACCCACGACCCCTTGGTTCGTAGCCAAGTACTCTATCCAGCTGAGCTACAGCCGCAACAGCCATAATTATGCCATGGAAGAGAAGAACTACATCACACCTGCAGGTCATGAACGCATCAAAAGCGAGCTCTTACAGCTCCTAAACCTTGATAGGCCCGAGGTTGTCAGGGTTGTGCACTGGGCAGCCTCGAATGGCGATCGATCCGAAAATGGGGACTATATCTATGGAAAAAAGCGTCTTCGGGAGATAGATCGACGGATTCGCTTCCTAAACCAACGTCTGGAATTTGCCGTAGTAGTCGATAACCAGGCCCGAAAATCTGGTGATGCCGACGCTCAGCAGGTATTTTTTGGGGCTACCGTCACCTATGTCAATCTAGAGGGGGTTAACGCAGATCAAGAGACGACCATCACGATTGTGGGGGTTGATGAGGTTGACCTAGAAAAGGGACACGTTAGCTGGGTTTCTCCCATTGCTAAGGCGCTTATTAAAGCTCGCCTGGGCGACTGCGTCAAAATCCAAACGCCCACCGGTCCCACTGAAATTGAAATTCTCGATATTCAGTACTTATAAAAGCGGGTAGATTAACTAGTCTTAGTACGGGTAACGCGCATGACATCGTGATTAGCACGCAAACTGCGCATGACCTTGGAGAGATGCAAGCGATCAGAAACCTGAATCGTAAAGCGAATCATCACAGCATCTTCTTTGTAGCGGTCATTCATGGAGACATTCATGATGTTGGAATCTGCAGCCGTCACGCTACTGGCCACGCGAGCTAAAACACCCTTACCTTGACGAGTATCTATCTCAAGATCTACCTCAAACTCACGATTGACCTCTTTACCCCACTCAACCTCAACCCATTTATCACTGTCCTTGGAGAGCATTCGTAACGCTACCGGACAGTCATTGGTGTGCACTTGCAAACCCTCGCCTTTTCCGAGATAGCCAATAATGTTATCGCCCGGGATAGGATGGCAGCAACTCTGAAAACTGATGGAATTACCTTCTCGCCCATCAACCAAGATGGCTTGACGTTGATGGTGGTGAGAAGCAATTTCTTGTTGCGGAGAAACCCAATCAGAAGCGCCTAAACGCATTTGCTCAGAACCACCCTCATCATCAATCAAAATCTTCAAGCGAATAGCCAATTCTTGAGCTGATCTGCGGCCTAAAGCAATATTGACACACGCTTCCTCGCGCGTTTTATCGCCAGTCCAATGAAGTAGCTTTTCCCAAATCTCTGGGGACAAAAGGCCTGCATCGACCCCTTGCTGACGTAAGGCACTCGCTAATAAGCGCTCACCCAACTGCAAAGACTCCGAATAATGTTTCGTCTTCAATGAATGACGTATGGAGGCACGCGCCTTGCCTGTCCGCACAAAAGCCAACCAACCTGGATTGGGCTGTGAATTTGTTGAGGTAACCACCTCAATAATGTCGCCATTCTTGAGTTCACTTCGTAAAGGCAATTGCATGCCATTAATTTTGACGGCGACACAAGTATTTCCGAGATCACTATGGATTGAGTAGGCAAAGTCTAGTGCAGTTGCCCCACGGGGTAATGCTCTAATCTGCCCTTTTGGCGTAAACACATAAACCGCATCTGGGAATAAATCAATCTTGACGTGCTCTAAAAACTCTTGAGAATCACCACTGCTATCCTGAATATCAATTAAAGATTGCAGCCATTGATGAGCGCGATTTTGTACTTCACTCATATCAGGCAAGCCATCTTTGTATGCCCAATGTGCTGCAACACCAGCCTCTGCCACTGCATGCATCTCGCTAGTCCGAATCTGAAACTCGACTGGCACACCGGAGGGGCCTAATAAGGTTGTATGTAGCGATTGATAGCCATTGAGTTTAGGAATGGCAATGTAATCCTTAAACTTCCCTGGCATGGGCTTATAAAGAGAGTGGAGCAAACCTAAGGCGCGATAGCATTCATCAATCGAATGCACCGTGACCCTAAAAGCATAAACATCGAGCACCTGAGAAAAACTTAAGTGCTTACTACGCATTTTGTTATAGATACTAAAGAGCGTTTTTTCGCGTCCCTGCAAATCGACTTCTAGATTGGCTTTAGCAAAAGCCATGCGGGTGTTCTGCAAAATCTTTTCAACCATTTCCTTACGGTTGCCACGCGCCCGCTTTACAGCACCTTCAATCACCCTAAAGCGCATTGGCATTGAATAACGGAAGCTTAAGTCCTGCAGATCGCGATAAATAATATTGAGGCCAAGACGATGGGCAATTGGGGCGTAGATTTCGAGCGTCTCTGCAGCAACTCGGCGACGCTTTTCCATGGGAACAGCATCTAGCGTGCGCATATTGTGCGTACGGTCCGCCAGTTTGACCAAGATCACCCTGACATCACGCGCCATCGCCATAAACATTTTGCGAAAGCTTTCTGCTTGTGCCTCAGCATGACTCTGAAACTCTAATTTATCTAGCTTGGTCAGACCTTCCACAAGCTCAGCAACTTTTGAGCCAAACTTTTCTACCAAATCCGTTTGAGAGCATCCTGTATCTTCAATCACATCATGCAATAAGGCTGCCATGATAGAGGCAGCATCAAGGCGCCAAGTGGCACACAATTCAGCCACAGCTAATGGATGAGTAATGTAAGGCTCACCACTATGTCTGTACTGCCCTAAATGGGCGGCATCGGAAAACTGAAATGCCTTTTTAATTAAAGCAACTTCGTCCGGCTTGAGATAGTCCAGCTTAGAAATGAGAGCTTCAATCGAAACAACTTGATGCTTGAGAGGAAGTGCTGGAGCCGAAGTGGGTCCAAATAAATGTCGACTCGATTGAGCCAACAAGGTAGCAATGATGGAGGATTTATCGCTGATTTTGGTCTCTTTAGGCAAGACCTGGCCTGAAGCGTCTGATGTGTTGAGATTACCTAAGGGGAGCTCCACACCGGAACCCCTAAATTACAAAGGTACTTTGGTCAGCATGTCACGGTCAGTTACACCAGCAGCAACTTCACGCAAGGCAACTACGGTTGCTTTATCTCTGGACTCAACACGTGGGGAGTGACCTTGAACCAATTGACGTGCGCGATAAGTCGCGGCCAATACCAGCTCAAAACGATTAGGAATAGTCTTTAGACAATCTTCTACAGTAATACGGGCCATGCTGAACTCACTTAATTTAGCTTCAATACCTATAGGATAACTGATTAGACCCCAAGACGCCTTAAAAGCGCTGGGTTACGGGCCATAATCGGTCCAGAGCGCAGACGACTTGCTGCAACAATATGTCGTAAATCCGTCAGGGCCTGCTCAAAATCATCATTGACCACAATGAAATCGGCTTCGTGTGCATGCTGGAGCTCTAAATGGGCTGCTGCCAAGCGCCGTTGAATGGTGGCTTCATCATCCTGCCCCCTTTTACGCAAACGCTCTTCAAGAGCCTCAAATGAGGGCGGAAAAATAAAGATCCACTGAACTTCCGGAATCATCTGCCGAATCTGTTGCGCGCCCTGCCAATCAATCTCCAGCAAGACATCGCGCCCGGTTTTCATTTGCGCTTCGATCCAGGCGCGTGATGTTCCGTAGAAATTGCCATGCACCTCAGCATATTCCAGAAAATGGCCTTGATCACGTTCTGCTATGAACGATTCCCTAGAAACAAAACGATAGTCTTTGCCATCTACTTCACCAGGACGTGGCGCACGGGTCGTAGTCGATAAAGATAATTTGAGGGCAGCATCTTCTTGCAATAAGGCGTTGACCAAGGATGACTTACCCGCTCCTGATGGCGCAACGATCATCAACATACTGCCTTGATAAGCAGGCGAAAGATTAGGCTTTGGGGTCTTTGGGCTAGCTGTCATATGAAGAATATGCAATCTTTACTCTAAATTTTGTACCTGCTCGCGCATCTGCTCTATTAAAAGCTTGAGCTCTAAAGCCGCCTGAGTGCACTCTTCCGAAACAGACTTGGAGCTTAGCGTATTTGCTTCGCGATTAAGTTCTTGCATCAAGAAATCTAAGCGCTTACCAACTGGCCCTTTGCCTGCAAGTGCAGTATCTACTGCTTGAAGATGGGTTTTTAAGCGAGCAAATTCTTCAGCGACATCAATCCGCACGGCATAGAGCACGACTTCCTGACGAATGCGCTCCATCAGTTCTGTACCAGCCCCGCCACTCACTTTTCCTTGCTCTTGAGCTAGCAAAGCTTCCGCTAAGCGCTCTGTCAGCTTCTCTTGATATTGCGCGACATACTCTGGCACTTTGGGCTCTATAGCTTTCACAATCTCACGCATCTTGGCAGTGATATTAGTAAGAACTGTGACTAATGCTTTGCCTTCAGCGTGACGGCTTTCCATTAAGACCGACAAGGCAGCCTGGGCAGCCTCTATTGTTCCAGCAACCCACCCATCCTCTTCACCCCTAGGTTCAGACACCACTCCAGGCCAACGCAAAATATCTGCCATCCTCAGGGCTTCAGCCTGAGGGAAAGCTTCCTGCGCCTTCTCTTGAAGGGTATAAAGCGCATCCAAACGTTCTCGGTTCAGAGTGCCTAATGCATGGGGATTTGCCTTTGCAGCACCAGAAGAGCCAGAATTGACGCGCCAGGCGGCACGAAACTCTACCTTACCTCGGGATAGCTTTTGGGCAACGATTTCTCGCAGGGCAGGCTCGGCCCCACGGCATTCGTCTGGAAGACGAAAGCCCAAATCCAGAAAGCGGCTATTGACCGCCCTACATTCCACCTGCAGATCAGCAACTACACCACCTCCTAGGGAGACTTGGCGAGAAGCGCTGCCATAACCAGTCATGCTCGATATCATATGGACATTGTAGATTCATTACTGATTCTGCCCAACCATTGAGGACTAAACCCCATGAGCAGCCAAAACTCCAGCAATATCACTCGCCCTAGTGGCCGTGCGCCCACCGAATTACGCCCGATTACCATTAGCCGCGCCTTTACCAAGCACGCCGAGGGTTCTGTCTTAATGGCTTTTGGAGATACTAAAGTCCTATGTACTGCTAGCGTTCTAGAAAAAGTGCCTCCGCATAAAAAAGGTTCTGGGGAAGGTTGGGTTACGGCCGAGTACGGTATGCTGCCCCGCTCCACCCATACTCGTAGCGATCGTGAAGCAGCGCGTGGTAAGCAATCAGGTCGCACTCAAGAGATTCAGCGCCTGATTGGACGCGCAATGCGATCCGTCTTTGATCTCACCCTTTTGGGCGAGAGAACAATTCACCTTGATTGCGATGTTTTACAGGCTGATGGCGGCACAAGAACTGCTGCTATTACAGGTTCGTATGTAGCTGCACGGGATGCCATCAATACCCTTCTTGCCAATGGCACACTCAAAACCGATCCCATCATCGATAGCGTTGCCGCAATCTCGGTTGGTATCTACCAAGGTGTTCCGGTGCTCGATTTGGATTACCCAGAAGACTCTTCTTGCGATACGGATATGAATGTCGTCATGACCGGCAAAGGCGGTATGATCGAAGTACAAGGCACTGCTGAAGGTGCTGCATTCTCCCGCACTGAATTAAATGCTTTATTAGATTTAGCAGAGCAAGGTATTCGAGAGTTAACGCAACTTCAAACAAAAGCCTTTGAGTAAAGGGTTTAGTGCTGATGCAAAAACTCGTTCTCGCCTCCAATAATGCGGGCAAGCTTCGTGAATTCCAGGAGCTTCTGGCGCCCTTTCAATATGAGGTCATTCCTCAAGGTGCTTTAGCTATCTCGGCAGCTGATGAGCCTTATCTCACCTTTGTAGAAAATGCTCTTGCCAAGGCACGCCATGCCAGTGCGGCTAGCGGTCTACCAGCACTTGCTGATGACTCTGGTATCTGCGCCCATGCACTGAACGGTGAACCTGGCATCCGCTCCGCCCGTTACGCAGGCGTCAATGGCAACGATGCAGCCAATAATCAAAAACTGCTCTCCGCTTTGCAAGGCAAGGCAGATCGTGGTGCGCATTATGTCTGCGCCCTAGTAATGGTGGAGAGCGCCAATGATCCTGAGCCTCTGATTGTGCAAACCCGTTGGTATGGGCAAGTAGTCAATGAGGCTAAAGGAAGTTATGGCTTTGGTTATGACCCCTACTTCTTTTTGCCTGAGCTTGGGTGTACGGCTGCTGAACTTGAGCCTTCTGAAAAAAATCTGATCAGCCATCGTGGTCAAGCATTACGTGAACTGATTGCGCAATTACAAACTCGTGCTTAATTCTTCCCAATCTGCTTTGAGCAGTCAGCCGCAACTCAAGGCCTTGCCACCACTGTCTTTGTATATTCATTTTCCCTGGTGTGAAAAGAAGTGCCCCTACTGTGACTTCAACTCACACCAAATTAAAGATGTGACCTCTAGCTCCCCGCAAGGGTTTGATGAAGTGCGATATATCAATGCCCTAATTGCTGACCTAGAAACTGAGCTTCCTCGTACGTGGGGCAGACAGGTACACAGTATTTTTATTGGCGGCGGTACTCCTAGTCTGCTCTCTGCCAAGGGAATGGATCGCTTACTCTCTGATATTCGAGCACGGGTTCACCTCGAGCCTGACTGTGAGATCACCATGGAAGCTAATCCCGGCTCAGTGGAGACAGAAAAGTTTACCGCTTTTGCCAAGTCAGGAATCAATCGTATTTCCTTGGGCATTCAGAGTTTTCAAGATGCCCAATTAAAAGCCTTAGGACGTATTCATAATGGAGCAGAAGCAAAGCGCGCCATTGAAATTGCTCTCGAGCACTTTAAGTCCGTCAATTTAGATTTGATGTATGGCTTACCCAATCAAAGCTTAGAAGACGCCAAAGCAGATGTGGAGACTGCGCTCTCTTTTAAAACACCGCACCTATCTTTTTATAACTTAACGTTGGAGCCTAATACCTATTTTGCAAGTTTTCCACCCAAGCTTCCTAGCGAAGATGAGATTGATGCCATCTTCGAGCAAAACCTAGCGCTTCTTGAGGCTGCAGGCTATCGACGTTACGAAGTCTCTGCCTATGCCAAGAAAGATCAAGAGTGCAAACACAATCTGAACTACTGGCGTTTTGGGGATTACATCGGCATTGGAGCTGGGGCACATGGCAAGATTTCTTTTCCGGATCGCATTACGAGACAGGTGCGAGAGCGTCATCCGCAGACCTACATGGAGGCTATGGAAACCAAAGGTAATGCTTTAATTGAATCAAGAGATATTCCCGCTAAAGACCTTCCTTTTGAATTCATGCTCAATGTCTTGCGCCTCAGTGATGGAGTAGATACCGCTACCTTTAGTGAGCGCACCGGCTTACCGCTCAATGTCATTGCCAAACCCCTCAATGAGGCAAGTCAAAAGGCTTTATTAGATCCTCACCCCAGTAAGCTCAAAGCCACACCCCAAGGACTGCGCTATCTCAATAACCTTCAAGAGCTATTTTTATAAGCTCAGATTATTTGCCAGTCCATGTAGGTGGTTTGCCTGCCAAAAATGCAGCCACACCCTCCTTAAAATCTTCGCTGCCATAACATTCCCGAATCAGATCACTGCAATTAGGCAAGTGATTGCTCATGAGGCGCGCCAGGGTGAGTTTGCTCACCTTTTGGGTGATGGGGGCTAATTGACTAAGACGCTTCGCCAAAGCTTGTGCCTCACTCTCTAGCTCCTGTGCCGGATACGTGGCCAGGAGATAGCCTTGATCAAGCAATTCTTTTGCGGGCACTAGTTCTGCCAATAACAACATCCGCTTAACAATATGAATACCCAGATGCGCAACTAACAGAGCAATATTGCTAGCGGATAAGCAATTACCCAAGGTTTTAGCAATCGGCACACCAAAGCGCGCGTCAGGAGTCGAGATTCGAAAATCACAACAAGTGGCAATCGCAAGCCCCCCTCCTATTGCCATGCCGTCAATGACTGCAATGGTTGGTATGGGCAATATAGCTAAGGGTGCAAGATAAGCATCAATACCCGCTTCATAACTAATGCCATCTTCACCAGTCTCAAAGTTTGCAAATTGCGCAATATCACTTCCAGATACAAAGGATTTTCCGCCAGCTCCTCGCAAAATGGCGATACGTGCGGCTGGATTTTTGGCCAAGTCCTCGCAAATCTTGCGCAGACTTTGATACATCTCTACCGTCATGGCATTACGCGCTGATACATGATCAAAGGTAATAAACGCAATACCATCACGAAGTTCCAAATGAACTTGGGCTAATGGTGCGTTGGATTGGGGTGCGCTGTGGGACATGAGTGATATGCCTGAAAGCCTAAGCTACAGGCCTTCCGAAACTTTTTTGATTAATGATTTATATTGATACCTGTTCTGTAGCACTTCATTCTATACATAAAAAATATTGAGACAAAATGAACGCTTCAAATAACAAACCATTGCCCTTAGCAGGGGTTAGGGTGCTCGATGTCAGTCAAGTTATGGCGGGCCCCTACTGTTGCATGCTCCTGGCAGATCTAGGTGCTGATGTCATCAAAATTGAGCCGCCTGGCACGGGTGATCAAACGCGTGGCGCCATGGGATTTAAGATGAAAGGTTCAGATAGCATGGGCTTTCTGAATATGAATCGTAATAAGCGCAGCGTCACCCTCAATCTCAAAACTGCGGCCGGTAAAAAAGTCTTCTTTGAATTAGTGAAGACTGCAGACATCTTGGTGGAAAACTATCGACCTGGGGTCATGAAAAAACTCGGGATTGATTACCCATCACTTAAAGACATTAATCCCGGTCTCGTGTACGCCAGCATCTCCGGATTTGGCCAAACAGGCCCATGGGCAGATCGCCCTGGCTTTGATTTAATGGCTCAAGCAATGTCTGGCGTCATGAGTGTGACTGGCTACCCAGATGGTCCTCCAGTAAAGGCAGGTGTTCCCGTAGCCGATATTGGTTGCGCCCTCTTTGCAGTCTATGGAATATTGTCAGCCTATATCGGCAAGACCAAATCGGGTGAAGGTCAATTCATTGATGCTTCTTTGTTTGATTCGGCTTTAGCGTTCTCAATTTGGGATACCTCTCAGTATTGGGGTACAGGCGTTGAACCTGAAAAGTTGGGGACCGCTAATCACATGAGCGCCCCCTACCAGGCCATGAAAGCAGCTGATGGTTACTTTGTTATGGGAGCTACCAATCAAAAACTGTGGAAGCTTCTCTGTGAAAAGATTGGGCGCCCAGAACTCTTTGAAGATCCACTCTTTAAAACCAATCCACTGCGCCTAGCCAATCGTTTGATACTTGCTAGAGAGCTGGAGAAGACCTTTATTACCAAGACCAGTGAAGAATGGGTCGAGACCCTGCTAGCGGCAGGTATTCCAGCAGGCCCCATTAATACCTACCCTCAGGCATTTGATAGTGAGCACGGCCAGCACCGCAAGATGCGTATGGAGATTGATCACCCTATTGAGGGCAAGGTTCCCAATATTGGTTTTGCAGTCAAATTAATGGGGACCCCTCAGGCAGTAACAAGGCACCCCCCCTTACTTGGCGAGCACACTCAAGAGTTATTACAAGAATTGGGTATTCAGGGTGAGAGTTTGAAAGCGCTAGAAGAAGGTGGCGCTTTCACAGCTTAAATAAATACTACTTCTGGATAGGAACAATGGGCTCCAAGGAGCCCATTTTTTCTACTAAGCAGCTACTGCCCTAACTTCATTAAGCACCGTCTGAATTGGCGATTGGAGGCGCCTCAAATGGGTCTTTATTTTGTTGAGCAGGCGGAGCCTTTTTAGCCTTGGTACCCGGCATTAACTCAAAGTCCGGAGTAAAGGTAGTTAAGGTGCTTCGCAATTGATCGAATGCTTTGCGATCACCGGTAAATTGAGCCTTTCCTTCAGCCTGAAGTTTTTCAAAAGTAGTTTGACCACCCATGACTTTCTCTAGGTCACTACGATTGACGGTGATTGTTAGGCTTGGATTTTTATCCTGATAGCCCTTGATATTCGTCAGAGCAGAGTTACTCATCTCCACCACAAACTTTTCACCATTATCAGGGGTGCTTAGGTTGATAGTGAACTTCATGCCAGCTGCTTTTTTGCTATCCATACTAATTGCCAATGCATTGAGCCAAAGCTCAGTGGTCATTGCTCTGATCATGTCGGGGCCATTGGTCTTGGGGGATGCTCCAGAAGGCATGCCATGACGTAACTCATAGGCAGCACCTAGGAAGCTATTGCGCACACTAGGACTTTCTTTTTGATAGCCAATTTGCTCAAAAATATCAGCCAGCAAATCTTTAGCAGGAGTATTGTTTGGCTCTGCATAAACTAACTTATTCACGATCTCCATTGCTTCGCGGTATTTGCCCTGTTTATAGAGCTGCTTACCCTTAGCCATAATTTTGGCCGACCCTCCCATCATCTCAACATACAGCGGTGCTGAATCTTTAGGAGATAAAGGGATCAAGGTCGCTGGGTTCGCATCCCAATAACCTAAGTAGCGATTAATTACTGCACGGCTGTTGTGCTCTTCTGAGCCGTGATAGCTGTGTGCCGCCCACTGAGACTTTAAGCTCTCAGGCTGCTTGTACACGTTGTGCACTTCATTAATGGTTACACCATTGTTCGCCAAATGCAGAACCTCGTTGTTCAAGTGTGCATAACTATCGCGCTGAGTACGCATCACTTCTTGAACGCGATCATTACCCCAACGAGGCCATGAGTGAGAAGCAAACATCACCTGCGCTTCATTGCCATAACGATATAAAGCGTTGTTAATATTCTTAGACCATGCCAAGGCATCGCGCACTAAAGCGCCTCGCAAGGTGTAGATGTTATGGATGGTACCGGTAATATTTTCAGCAGCCCAAAATGCTTTCATCTGTGGGAAATACGTATTCATCTCAGCAGGCGCTTCTGTGCCAGGAGTGTTTTGGAACTCCATCTCCACCCCATCAACCGTCATCTTTTCAAATGGTTCATTGATGAGAATGGTTGGCTCGATTAAACCGAGATTTCCTGCGGCAGTATTTTTACCAATCGATTGGTCAACATGGCCGAATGGGCTGCGAGGCAACAAAACACCATACTGGAAATACAGTCGGCGTGTCATGGCATTACCCGCGTATACGTTTTCTGCAACGGCATGATCCATAAAGCCGGCTGGAGCAATAATCTTCACTTTGCCACTCTTCACATCAGCCTCATCCACTACTCCACGGACACCGCCAAAATGGTCAGCGTGAGAATGAGAGTAAACCACTGCGACTACTGGGCGCTTGCCTAACTTCTCATTGACCAACTCCAAAGCTGCTCTCGCTGTCTCTTTTGAGGTCAATGGATCAAAGACAATCCAACCAGTATTGGTTTTGACAAAGCTAATATTGGATAAGTCAAAGCCACGAACTTGATAGATTTTGTCTGGTACCACTTCATAGAGGCCATAGCCCATATTCAGAATCGCCTGACGCTGTAGTGAGGGATGCACGCTATCGAAATCTTTACCCTGCAGCAGAAACTCATAACTACCCATATCCCAGGCCACATTCCCCGCATCAGCCATGATGGTTTTATATTTGGGTGCAGCGATAAAGCCCCTTTTAGACTCTTCAAAATCACGCTTATCCTCAAAAGGCAAGGTTTTGCGCAAACCATTTTGTAGTTCCACTGTAAAAGTCGAGGGAGCCTTACCCTTGGGATCAAAGTGCTTACCCTGCATGGCACCCGGATCAGACACAACCCCACCCCCGCCAGCCGCTAAAACAGCGTTTCCAGACACAAGTGCAATTGATACAGCAATCAGGGTTAATTGAGTTTTCATGGGGGCTTCTAATTTCAGTTAATAGTTCAAAAAGCAACTTTACGAATGTAAACAGTGCCTTGTCTTTGGGCAATTAGCCCTACAGCCAATAAATTAAGACTGATCTAATGGCAAAAAGAAGATAAATTGCGCCCCACCTTCTGGAGTAGCCTCATGACGTATATGCCCACCATGCCGGGAAATAATATGCCGACAAAGCCACAAACCCAAACCCATGCCAGTTTTTTTCTGACTGCCCGCTAGTAGCTCAAATAAATGGGTTTGCACTTCCTTGCCAATGCCTGGGCCGTTATCTAACACTACCGCCTCAACACCGCCAGGAACATCACGCGTTTGAATCTGAATAGTTTTATGGGGCTTTCTTGATTCAGCTAGGCCCTGGATAGCATTGTTAATGAGGTTTAATAAAACCTGTTGAATTTCACCGCGATTCATATTGATCTTAGAGCTGGCACCGAGCTGCAGGATAACTTGAATGTTTTTTGAATGAATTTCAGGGTTTGCAATCTTCAGAACGGATTGAATCAGATCATTAAGATCTATTCTCTCTACACCAATTTTTCCATCTGAAAAAATTGATCTCAGGGATTGAATAATCGTTGCAGCGCGCTGATTGTCTGAAAGTAAAGCCGCCAAAACCTCTTTTGTTTGGTCGGGAGTCAAAACACCCTCAGCCAAGCGTTTTTGCAAGAACTGAATATTCAAATTACTAGCACCTAGCGGCTGATTTAGCTCATGTGCAATCGATGCTGAGAGAGCTCCAGTAGCAGCCGTCTTATTAGCCCTCAATAAAGAGGTGATCAATCCTTCACGCTCAAATAGCAGCTGTCTAATCTCTTTATTTTCACTCTCAGAGCGAGCATTTGCTAAGGCAATCTTCTCAGCCCAGTATCCGCCAATCGCAATATAGGAAAGGGTATTCATCACGATCTGGAAAATGGTAAACAAAATTAAAACTTGGGGTAACTGATCAACTTCGCGAATCGTTAAGCCTGAGGCTACAAGAATGGCCAACCGACCTAAAGCCAAGACCAATTCCGCTCCAGTAGCGAATTGAATATAAAAAAGCTGCTGTGACGGATCAGCCTTTCTTTTGCGTCTTAATTGAATGATCTGCCAAGTAAAAAAGAAGGCAGAAATCATGACCATAAAAGAGGTGCGCATCTCAAATGTTCCATTGATGCGCATAAACTCAAAAACAGGCACAAAAATAATGACGGAGAAAATGAAAAAATTTCTCAGCCCTTTGCTAATGGGTTGATTGAGTGATCGGCAAAATAAAAATTGCAGAACACCGGCAACATAAAATAGGGTGTTAGCAATCGTGAAATTAAATTCGGGATTTTTTGTCCCAACATGGTTGGTAGCTACACCAACTCCAAAGATGAAAAGCGCAACAATGCTTGTCCCTAAAGATCCTATCCAATAGGGGCTGGGTTTGACGCTACTTTTGACACGGAAATAGCGAAACATCCCAGCAAACAGGCCCAACTGGATGGTAGCCAGAATAAAGAAGTAGAGGGCTATAAGTAGCTTCATAAGCCATATCGTACAACGGGCAGATTCTCAGCCAATGATCATGAGATCAATTGGGAGTTTGGTGCATTATTTAGCATCAGTACTACAATCTATATAAATGCTATTTAATAGTATTTTCTACCCATCCCCTATCTTTGTATTGGGGATTTTGAATTTTCCTAAGGATCCGAATCAAGATGAAAAAAGTAATTATTGTTATTGTGCTCGCCGCCATTGCTATCGCTGCCTACATGATGTTTAACAAACCTCAAAAACCAGTGGCCGGTGTAGTCGCTCAAGAAGCAGCCTTAATCTATGATGGCGAAGTCATCAAGATTGATGCCGCTACCCGTACTGTGACCCTGAAAAACAAAGATGGCGAGACTTCTATTGTTGCTGGTCCAGAAGTAAAGAATTTTGCTGAAATTAAAGTAGGTGATCGTTTCGACGTTGTCTATGAGTTAGCTTTAGCAATCGAATTGGTTAAGGTAAAAAATCCTGGCGCCCCTAGCGAGCAAGTTACTACCACTACCGCTACTGCTCCAGCAGGTGACAAGCCAGGCATGATCACTACTAATACTGTTACTGCAGTAGCGAATGTAGTAGAGATTGATGCTGCTAAAAGCGTTGTATCACTCAAAGGTCCTGAAGGGAATATCTTCAAAGTTAAAGTTAAGAATCCAGACCTACTCAAAGATATCGCGGTAAATGATCAAGTAAAAGTGGTTTACACAGAAGCTATTGCTGCTGTAGTAACAGCTCCAGCTGCTAAGAAGTAATCAAGCGACAATTTCTAGTTACTAGAAAGACAAACCCCAGCTCTAGGCTGGGGTTTTTTATTTGGCGGAAGAGGTGTGCGGCGAATTGGGCTTTACAGAGCTTCACCATAATCTATAAATCGCCTTTAAACCCAATAAATACGGGTACTTTAAGTTATTGCACTTCATAGCACTACACCAAAAGCTACAGTAAAATTGGGTACTGGTGTGGGTACTGGAGAACTTAATGGCTGCCGAAAAATTACTAACTGAAGCTTCATGCAAAGCTGCAAAAGCTAAGGCCAAACTTTACTATTTGAACGATGGCGCTGGGCTGCGTTTACGTATCCGTCCCGACGGCAGTCGCACGTGGATATATCGCTATCGGCTTGGCGGCAAAGAGATGTCTTCTGGACTTGGCGCCTACCCAAAAGTTACTTTACAAATCGCGAGAGCGAAGATTGATGAAGCCAGGCAGCACGTTGCTAAGGGCGATAACCCGTCTACTGTTAATCGAGTAGCAAAGGCAAACCAGATAACCAAGGGCGAGGCTACCTTCGGTGCTATTGCTAGAGAATGGCTTGCGCATAATGAATCCGAATGGAGCGCGCATTATTACGAGCGAAACGATGGACTGTTAAAGCGCTACCTACTGCCAGACCTGGAAAGAATGCCAATCGACTCCATTAAAGAGGCATATCTTTATACGATCATTAAAGCGTCCTACGACAAGGGTACAAAGGAATCAGCGCGTAGAGCACGTGGAATAGCAGCGCAAATATTCTCATATGCAAGAGCAACCCACAGGGGAACTATTAATCCAGCGCGAGATATGGCTGACAACCCCTACTTTAAAAAGCCGCCAGTTAAGCATTTTTCCGCCCTACCCCAAAACAAAGTAGGCGACCTGATTAATGCGCTAAATGTAACTGGTACAGATCAAAAACTTGATGCCAAGACTGTTTGCGCCTTACGCCTAGCACTCTACACTGGCCTAAGAGATAACTCCATCCGTGGCGCACTATGGGGTGAAATTGATTTTGAAAATGCCACCTGGACTATACCCACCACGAGAATGAAAAGTGGCAGAGAACATCAAGTCCCACTTCCATCACAGGCAATTTCTGCTCTGCTCTCAATCAAGCCGCTAACGTATCGCGACAGTAATAGCTACATTTTCCCAGGCAGAGGCAAACATAAAATTATGTCGGAGAATACTTTACGACTTGCCTTACACAGACTTGGGTTTGTAGTAACAGCTCATGGGCTGAGGTCCTTAATTACAGATGTTTTAAATGAAAATAGATTTAATCCAGATGCTATTGAGCGGCAACTAGATCATGCAGAGAAAAACAAGATTCGCAGAGCCTATCTACGCTCTAACTTCATGGATGAGCGAATCAAAATGATGCAATGGTTTGCAGACTGGTGCGATGCAAAAGCTACGGGCAACCAAATGAATGCGAATGTTACTTCACTTAGGGCAGCTTAAATATGGCTAAAAAAGGTTACGTAACTCGACATGTCATAGAGGATGCTATTACCAATCATCTTGTTAAATGCGGCAAAACAAGCAAGGAGGCGACGGAAAGATCTCGCAACTACATTTCAGATTTTAAAAAAGAGGTTCCCGATCCAATAAGGTCGAAAGTCATTTTGAATGAAGGCGAGCGAGAGCGTGAGCAATACAGATGCCAAGACCTTGGTGAGTGGCTATATAAACGTCGAGGGCCATTAAAAGAGTTCCGCACTCCCGCGTGCCCTTTCAAGGCAAGCTTTAATGTGTCCGTAAACGAAGTTATCGAGATTAGTGCAATCCCCACAGACCTTAGCGATGCAGAACGAAATGATCCCGATGCTATGTTTGCCATAACAATCGAAAAATCTTTAGAAATTGAAAAGCTGAAAGCGGAGATTGCTAAATATAAAGAAAAAGAGGCGGCAACCAAGAAAAGACAGGGTATGAACTCTAGGGGGCGCCCAAAACGCTAGCTAATCTAAGCATTGTTGTATAGGAAATACATAGCCAACTTAAAGCAATCCTATATTTTTCAATGGAGTCTTCATAACCACTGAGGGCTCCATAAATGCCAATAAAGATCTATCGCATCAAAGAAGTTTGTGAAATCACAGGCCTAAGGCCTTCTTCGATTTACAAGCAAATCCGACTTAATCTCTTCCCTCCAGGGGTCAAGCTCACTGCAAGAAGTACGGGCTGGCCAAGTGACGCAATCGACGCGTGGCTTAAATCCCGCATCGCTGCAGAGCGCCTATGAAATCCAAGATAAAAATGAGTCAGATCGTGCCGCAACCCGAATCTAACTCTACCCCCCTACCAACTTCACATTAATTAATGAGGCACTAATCCATGCTAGCTAAACAATCTACAAAACGCAATCCCACAAAGCAAATTTCATTTGACAGCTTGCCTATATGGCAGCAGCAAATTATTTCATCCATTAAGAGTCTTCGGTATGCATCTGGCCTTAATGCTGATCCGTGGAATAAATTTAATAAAAAAGCTATTCAAAGTCTTCGGCCATATATCCCATATCTTGTTCACGAGACCGAAACTCCTGGTGTATACATCTTAGTGAATCGAGACTATAGGCCTTTGGGAACTAATTGGTCAAACATGGTTGATTACAGCGCCTATACGCACATGCATATTAGTCATGCTGAGGTTGTTCAAATAAGGCCGCACTATTTTCACTTCCAGGGATGGGCAAATAGCGTCGATGGTAATTTTTTTATGGATGACACTGCCCCATGGATCTCAAAAGAAAATTCCAAGGATGTACTCGTTCGCTTGGAGGCACTGATCACAGCACTTGCTACCAAAGGGGTTGCTCTATGAATGCACTAATAAGCGAATATATAAGTCATGGCCTTGCATTGGTACCTATTCCAAAGGGAGAAAAAGGGCCTAAAGCTAAAGGGTGGAATAACCGTGAGAACGCAGTCACAGACCCAAGGCATGCTTCGGCAATTAGTGGAAATGTTGGAATCGCGCATCTTTACTGTGAACCATCAGCCACTGCCGCACTGGATATTGATGACTTCACTTTAGCCAGTAAATACTTGGCAGATCGGGGGGTGGACTTACAGGCTCTTTTGGATGCAGATGATGCATTACAAGTTAGCTCGGGTCGCAACAATCGGGGTAAGCTGTTATACAGATTACCTCCAGAGGCTGGCTTCATGGAAACATGCCAGATAACAGATCCAGAGACAAAAGCTATGGTCTTGGAATTTCGTAGTGCATCAAGCAATGGAAAAACCGTTCAGGATTTATTGCCACCCTCTATTCACCCAGAAACTGGTGCGGAATATAAATGGGCTGGTAAGGGGGATTGGCGTCACATACCCATAATCCCCAAGCAGTTGTTGCAAGTGTGGCAAGAGAGAACAATACCAAAAAATGCCGTTGTGCAAGGCAACTCTCTTTTAGACTCACTATTACAAAGTTCACCGCCGGCAACAAACTTACACCCTTCTGATATTCAAAATTTACGCAGCGCCCTACTTCACATTCGAGCGGATGATCGCAAAGATTGGATTAAATCCGGTCTTGCTTTAAAAAACCTTGGTGATGTAGGCCGTGGCTTATGGATAGAGTGGTCAATGACCTCTAAAAAGTATGATCCATTTGATGCGGCAGACACTTGGGACTCGTTAGCTCCAACAAGCATTGACTATAGGCATATATTTGCCGAGGCACAGCGACAAGGCTGGATAAATCCTGCCAAACGAAGTAATGCAGATTCGCCTGAGTCGCCACCAGATCAAATTGATTGGCCAGAACCTCAAAAATTACCTGGAGATTTGCTCCCTGTCCTAGAGCTCGATCCAGAATGGCTACCTGAGGGATTGCGAAAAGGCTGCTTAGATATTGCTGAGAGACTAAGCTGCCCACTTGACTATGTTGCCATCCCCACAATAGTTGGTGCCGGCACCGCATTAGGTAACACTGTAGGCATTCTTCCCAAGGAGTTTGATGACTCATGGGTTGTACATGCTGGCTTTTGGGGAGGGATTATCGGCTCCCCAGGTTCAATGAAGACGCCAGCCCTTAATGCATCACTTAAACCGCTTCAGCACCTAGAAGATATCGCAGTAGCTCAATATAAAAAAGACTGTGCACAGTATCGCACTGACAAGATAGCATTTGATAAAGCAATGACATCGTTTAAGTCTGGAAAATCGACAACTTTCCCAGTCGAGCCAATAAAGCCAATAAAGGCTCGATACATAGTTAACGATGTAACTTACCAAGCATTAGGCGAAATACTGTCTGAAAACCCCAGGGGAATACTCGCTTTAGCAGATGAGCTTACCGGCCTCCTTCAATCTCTGGATACGCCAGGACAAGAAGCAGCGCGTGGCTTTTACTTATCAGGCTGGGGCGGACAAGGTAACTATACCTTTGATAGAGTAACTCGCGATTCCATTACCTTAACTCGCTATCAATTAGCAGTGTTTGGTGGTTTCCAGCCAGACAGAGTTAAGGCGTATGTTCGGCACGCTCAAAGCGGTAACTCCAAAAATGATGGATTACTGCAGCGCTTCCAACTTTTAGCTTGGCCAGACCTAACTGGCGACTTCGAACTCATTGATAGGCCATCCAATAAAGAGGCTCTTGCACAAATGCATCAGGCAATCGACTCCCTAAATCAACTCAGCAACACAGGTATAGCTGGTTCCACCAAAAATTCAGCTGGAGTATTGCTTTTACATTTTGATATCGCAGCGCAGGTGCTATTTAATGACTGGTATCAGAGGAATGAAAAAATGCTACGTACTGGGGCGCTTGCTCCAGCTGAGCACAGTCACTTTGCTAAATACCGAAGTCTAGTTCCAGGATTAGCGTTATTGTTCCACTTGATAAACGGTCATCAAGGACCAATATCTGAAGCAAGTCTTAGAACAGCACTTCAATTTGCAAAGTATCTGAAGTCCCATGCCAAGAGAACTTACGGCTCAGTTAATGGGCTGGATTCCGCCCCCACAAAAGCGCTAGCCAAGAAGCTATTACAAGGCAGGTTAGTGGACGGCTTTACACAGCGCAACGTTCTTCACAAGGGCTGGGCAAACCTGTCAAATAAAGATGCAGTGTTTTTGGCAGTAAATGCACTGGTTGAACATAACTGGCTAACTGAGCATTTATCTGAAAACGGAGGAAGAAAGACGACTGTTTACAAAATAAATCCGCGCATTTCTGAGTCTTATCTATGAGCAAGGCTTCGTGGGTTTTGTGGGTACCCCCCCACCGTATTTTTGCAATTGTTCATTACCAGTGAGCTAAAAAATACGGTGGGGGTATACCTACGAAACCCACGAAATGCCCTAATAAACCCTTTTAATACGGAAAATAAAATAGTTAGCCACCCAAGGACCCCCTACACCATATTTTTTTAAATGTCTAATACCGCACTATGTTACCCAGCGTACTAAATGGCGCCAAACAATGTCAAGTTCTGACTAGGCATGGGCAGCGCTGCAAGAATCCATGCGCATATAACTCTAGGCATGCGTGTGCGATACACCAACCTCAATATCCACGTAATGTGCCCAAAGGTGCAAAGCATTGGCGATTTAAAAACGGTGAAAGGACCAAAGAGGCAGAGTCCGAACACAGGCGGGCTTCTATTGCTCTTTTAGTTTTGCGAGATATTGGGGACTGTTTAAATATGTTTACTGGAACCCATACCAGGGGTAGAAAACCTACAGGCTACATAAAGCCGAAATTAAGCCCGCAAGAAAACGTTTTGGAATTGATTGAAAAATTAATTAGTGGAAATCAATAATGTTTCAGAATAATTTTCGCAAATACACGACTACAAAAAACCAATACGGACGATCACCTTTCTAGCCTAGCAATTCGTTCATATAAGGATTCAACGATAACATCTCTTGACTCAGAATAGTGCAAGGCTTTATGGCAATTTGGACAAACTGCTACAGCATTTTCCGGAGTATCAGCCCCAGAGTCAGCCAGCCTTTTTACATGGTGAACTTCGAGATAAGGGATTCCAGTTGAGGATATGAATGGGGCTTGGCAATTGCAATTCTCACAAACTCCATTGGCATTGACCAAGAGCCAGGCTTTCACGTCAGGATCTCTTGCGATTAAAGTTATCGTTGATTGCCTGCTACCAGGATGTACATTCCCGATAGGCTTGTCAATTTTCCCACTTTTTACTTTATTTGCTACCTCAATCTCGAACGGAGCGCTAGAAAAGTCAGTAGCTCCCTCGGCTTCATTGAGACACTTCTCTATTACCGCCATAACATTAGTGCCGACATTGGAAAGCGGTTTTAAACCCTTTATCCAAGATCTTCCATGAAGAGCAAGCACTGCCGAGATATTACTCATGCGCATCTCGTAGGATTTTTCAGACCTACCCCACTTCTCGGAAAGTGTTTTATATATTTGCTTTTTTACAATCTTATTTCCAAGTGCGATATCGTTTTGCATGGACTTATATGCAATAACCGCATCCCTGATTTCATCTTCTTCCCATAGAGAATCGGCCAAACTCATATTACCCCCTGAAATGTGATTCATAGTCAGTCAGAATCTTATTTAAAGCTTTGCACTGATGGTCAGTTAGGGAATCTGGTCTAGTTGCCGCCCTGCGAATGAGGGTCAGTTTTGCCGGATTATCTTGATTGGTATCTATGACATAGGCCTCGACATTGGCCCACTTCTCAGGTGTGATGGCTTTAATTGTGACCGCGAGGTCCTGATTATTTCGTAACGTTTGATTAAGCCGCTCATAAAATACGGCGTCTCTTAACTCCCTAGCGCCAATTGTTGACTTCTCAATGCTTGATATATCAAGAGTTGAACTATCACTTTTAACGACATTCCAAAAAACTTCTCTTTTTGCATACTCTGCAACGTTACCAAAAGGCCTATCAGATGCATGCATTAGAGTGTTGACCCTTTCGGCAACCTTAAGATAAAGATCTTGCAATTCCTGAGGTACCTCCTGCCTTCGCCAAATTAAGTCGTAGTCAATCTCCTTAGAATGTCTCGACAAGGCATTTGCTACATAAGAAATTGTGTATGGAACCAGCTTATCTCGATGGCCAAGGTACCAAGAACCCTTCTGAGAGGCGATTAAATTCTCAATGGTTTTAAAAATAATTGCCTTGGCAATAGAGGCCTTATAAAAACCTTCGTTAATGTTCGCCTCGGAAGATTCCCACAATTTTGCAATGTTGTCAGCAAATCTACCGAAGTTAAACTCAGCCCCTTTGCTGACCACAAAAGGAATCTTTTCAAATGAATTAATGTATTTAGCTAATGAGGTTTTGGTAATTAACTGCTGCTTAGGGTATAAGGTCTGAAACTTAATTCTTTCAGTCTTAGTCATATAAGCCTGTTCATTCACATACTGACCCCTAGCGCGCTCATAAAACCACCTCTCACCGACCAAGAAACCGGGTTTAGGGTGTGGCGTGATTTTTCGGGAAAATTGCTCAAATCTAATATGAAATGGGTGATTAGAAAATAAATCTGCTTCGGTTACCTTATTTTGCGAATTTGCATATCTGGATATAAAAGGAACGATGTCAGAGGCCTTTTCTTGGCTAACTATAGACAACTTCATCTGAACGAATATTTCTGAGATATCAAAATTATCTTTAGTGGCAGCCGAATAGAGCGATGCTGTTGTCTGCCCGCCATTCACAATTTGAAAATTCTTTAGTGCCGTTATGTACAACCCATCCTTGCGCTCCTCTAGAGTGGCTGATTCAGCTGTTGCAGTAATGCCATTATTAAAAGCAAAAAACTTTGATGGTGAAGACTTAATAGTCTCCCTAATGCCCTTATTAACTTTTACTTTTGATGTCAAGAAGCTACGAACGTTTTGCTCAAGTAGTCGCCCTCCCCATCTCGAATAAATGTCAATAAGCGTTGAGGCTGGGATAGCAGCCAGCACTGATGTCATGTCCGCATCCGCCTTAGATGCTAGCAAGGCTTTTATCGGGCGATCTGACAAATCAATTTCAAGGTCTTCACGCTCCCTTCCGGATAGCTCGAGTTGAAAAAATCGATTAAGGTCCCAAACGATTACATCCGCCTTTACGCCATGAATTTCAATTGGTGGAATACCACTAATTCGGGAGCTAGCTGGTCGGTTAGAGATAACAAATATTCGAAAATTATTGGCGTTACTCTTAAAATTATTTTTAATTTCAAGAGCTGTTTCAAAAGCGAATCCACCGGGTTCAAAAAAAGTATATGGGTCCTTCTCAAGAGAATACTCAACAAATCTCTTAACTTTTCTTAACAATGAATCTAAATCTGTTTTTATTAAATTCGATGGCGTTGGTGAGTTATCGAATAAGGATACGAAGAGAGAAATTGCACCGGTTGATGCTTCGGAGATATTATCAACGGAGATGGCGTCAATCCTCCACATACCCGAGGAGTCATTCCCATCTTCATTTAGATCGTAATCATTGATTTCACCACAATCAACAAGCTTATCCAGGGCCTGCCGAAGGAAACTGATTTCAACCGCCGATCCATCGATATTGGCAGATAGATTAATATCTCCAAGCAATGACTCGTAATACTCCTGTACTGTAATTAGCTCATCCATAACTCAACTAATTCGCCCTCTTTAATTTTGTAGTTACTGCACTTATCCAAATTTAATTCATATCGACAACTGATAATCTCACTAGGTATGCTAGATCTGATTACTCGAGGAAATCCGGCGGAGATTTCATAAAACTCTGGTAGACCAATCTTCATTCGATAGCCTTCATACTCTCCTTTTATATAACCAGCAAGAAGCAACAACTGGTTAAACATAAGTAAATCTTGTTGCCCTAAATTATTGGCAACATCACAGACTAGACTATCAAGCGTCTCAAAGAATTCGCCCTCCTTAATTTGTGCAACAGGGTATACGCCCAAGAAAAGTGGGGTACCAGAGTCCAGCTGCTCGAGCGATGAAATTTTGACGACATTTTGAGATGTGGAGCGAGCCTTAATCTCAACTGCTTTTCCTTTATTGTTAGAAATAAAGTCTTGCGAACTACCCTTTGAGGCCGACCATCCATCAACCCTCTCTAAAAAATCAGCTGAAAGCCATTTTTTTAAAAATGATAGTTCCGCCGCCAATCCATAAACCTCATTTTTTCGCAATCCTTTGTATCCGCGTGCAAAGAGTTTGGTCCATGCCGCTATTCGATCACCAATCAATCTAACAGCTTCAGGCAAATCTTGAGCGGAAATTGCCGCAACAATAAGATCTCTACAAAGAACCTCAAATATTCCAAAGAATTCAGCATCTCGGCAAACTATAGTCAGCAAGTTACCGATGTGAGGGACATTTTTAACCTCAACCTCAAAGTATTTTGTTGACGCAATATTTGAAATATCAACGCCTCCATGAAATTCCAAGACGATTCCAACGCCACTATCAGCAGTTTTTAGCCAGCTCCAATTGCCATAGGATGCTTGATGCTCCATCCGCAAAGAGAAAGTACCCTTCTCAGGAGTTGTTAGGCCTTCCCAGATAAGCATTAAAACTCCTCCTCCCCATCATCATCTCCAAAATACCGCTTTATATAATCAGGCGTTGCAATGCACTTCACAGACTTACTTGAAGAAGAGGTGGTTGGAAATAGAATTGTTAATCCAAAAAACTCTCTACCCTTAACACCCAGCAAATGATCCGGAACCTCAAAATCTTTTGTTGGGTTACCCGCCTTAATGGAGTGAATAATCAACGTTGGTAACGTCTTATCGGGAACCAATTCAGAAATATCACCTGTAGAGAGTTGCCTGTTAGCACTTAATGGAATGCATGTTGAGTCCCGCTGACGATCCCAAATTTTCAAAAATATGCTTCGCTCTTGAGAATTAATTTCTTCACCCAAGGCATCACTTAGAGCCTCTGACCGGCCAAACTCTGAAGAAGCGGTCTTTCGGCTAAAGAAAATTACGTTCCAAATCTTCAGTTCGCTATGCATTAATTCACTGATGTAATCGCGAAAATATTTTTCAGGAAGGTCCTTATTCCCACGTTGATATTTATAGTCAATCAACAAGGGAATAACCACATCCCCGGGAATATTTAAAAAACACTTATGCCTGCTTGAGCCATCCGCACTTCCCGTATAGGTAGATGGATAATTTTTTGCTAAATTTTTAACAAATGAAAGCACAAGATCCTCATTAAAACACTCGATACTCGGATCTACATTAAAAAAGTACGTCTCTCGTTTTTTATCCGAAAATGAAACGCTATGTGTAACTTCTACACCAAGCTGCATTTTATTTTTTGCTGTAGGTAGAAGACCTGGATAAGCAGAAACTTTCATTCCAAATTCTCTTGGCGTCATTTTTTGCTTATTCATTTGAATAATGTCAGACCGCAACTCCTCAGTAGCCTTTGTAGCATTTTGATAGGCATCCGCAACATGCGGCATGCACCATAAACGGAGAAGATCCCTGAATCCATCTCTGTAGCCAAACCACCTACCCATTTGCATAATGGTGTCATACATAGTGGAGTTTCTATATAGATAGCTAATAGTTAATCCGTTCAAGGTAAGGCCCCTTGATAATGTGAGGCCACCAATTGCAATTATTTTTTTCGGTGAATGCTCATCCCACTTTAAAGAATCATCCGAGTCACCATTGATTGAGACTACAGCCGGCTTATCCATCGAAATCAGAGCCTCGCGGACTTGCTGCCATGTAACAGGGATATCAACTAAATTCTCAAATGAATCAGAAAATTCCGTTTTTAAAGCTATAGCATTCGGATCGTTTGATGAATCCGCCAACTGAGAGACAGAGATAGATCTATTGATGTTATCAACAACATCGGAGACTAGAGGTTTAACTGTATTTTGAGTATTTTTAAGCGTTGATATGTTTATCAACATACTGTCAAAAGAGTTCTCCTGATTAGGTGGGATTAGAGCAGACGACCTTCTTATATCTTTTATAGCTGAAGCAATAAAAAATTGTCTTATTGCCTTATGTAAGGATGGCGGAAGCTCTACAAGCTGGGCTTGAGCTTGAGCTTTCTTCTTGGAAGCAAAATAACTATCCGCATCCTTAATGTATTCAAGAGCCCTTTCTGATGTTTCATCATTAACAAAAAAGAAATTGCCACCACAATAATTGTCGGGAGGACTTAAAGAGACAATAAAATCTGTTGGAAATAGCTCCTTTATATCCGCGGCATCATATGAGTCGTCTGGCGATATAAAAATATTTGCAAAAGGCGTCGCTGTATAACCAACATAGGTGACTCGGGCACAGCTATCAATTAGTCGACGTATCGCGTGATTAATAACCTTTGGTTGCTCATCTACCTTGCCGGTATTTACCGAGGCATTATCTGCCTCATCATCTATGATTAAAAATGGTTTTTGAACCTTATCAGTTGAATTTTTCTTTTGAGAATTTATCCATGAATTAATTTCATCAAGTACAGATTTATTCTTTTTTGCAACTATTAAAATCGGCTGGGTAACGCTATCTATAGGAAAAACTCGGGAACGCTTAAAATCTGTAACTACATCCGTAAGGCAGAATGGTTTTAGTGATCCATCTACATGACCTACCCCTACCGTTCCCGCTGCATTCATAGCCTGCTGGTTTCCGGCCCTAGATTTTTGACCGACAAAATCTTTATCTAGCCTCTCTTGAGTCTGGCTTCGTAAATCCTCCGTAATGCCAGTTAAAACAATAATTACTTGATAACCTACATCACAAGCCTTATTTATGAGAGCAGAATAATTAAGTGTTTTACCGGCCTGTACATCACCAACAACCATTCCCTTGCAATTAAAGTACTCGAATGATTTCGGATCAGCCATTCTCCCTAAAATTTTATTGGTGTCTTCATTTAGGCGACTTAAAACAGCGTTTGGTATGTGATCTTTCTGGACTAGGTATTTATAGAATCTGGCCCAGTAGCCACCCAACATCTCAGGCTTGAACCATTCTTTGAATGGCTTGTTATCCACAATGATTACTGCGTCCTCAACAGTAACGTCAATTTTCATCCTTACTAAGGAGACTACCCGCTCCTTAGCCGCTTCATTTAAAGGGTAATTCAAATTCTTTGCTAAAAGGTCTACGTTCTCACTTATCCACGCTGGTCGTACCGACCCTGTTAAGGCGGAGTTTGATGCAAGCCTGAGAATCTCTCGCGCAATAAGATCAACAAAAAAGGCTTCTTTATTTAAGTCATTCATTTTCAAAAAGATCCTTATAGTGATTTATTAGATCATCAAGCTCTTTGGGATTTAGCTTATAGAGACCGCACCCCATCACAGTTGCCTTAAACATATCGAACGAAAGACCAGCTTCCGACACAATTTCTGCGAGCTCTGATATTTGGCTTTCCGTTTCTTGTATAGACCTTGGAATACTGCCATCGCCTGCTACAACATCATTGGAAATTAAATCGACAGGGAATGTATTTTCGATAAACACTAGCAAATCATCAACCAACTCATCTTTTCCATCGAAGCTTTCCAATAATTTCTCTACAATAGGATGGGACCTATCAATCTGATAAGTAATAGATTTTGTTTCTTTATCGTATATTCGTTCCCATACAGAATTTGGGTTTGACTTCTTCATCTGTACACGCCTAACAAAAACTTCGTTGGATCTATTCGAGATACCCCGAATTAAATCCCTCAATCTCGATCTAAGAGCGATTGGTAAGGTAGCAGTAGACTTCTTGATATCAAGCTGCCACAGATGATCTGCATCATTTCCAAAACAAATCTCCAACCTAGCTAATTTATTAGCCTCCGTCTTTCTCACAATCTGCTGCCAACCTCCGTAGGCAATTAATCTATTGTTTCTGTAAAGATAGAGGCCCTGTGAGCCCGTATGCTCAGCATCGATTGAAATTTCCCTTTCTCGAGCCGCCCCTCCCATTCGACTGATGTGCGGTAATAAATAACCAGTTATTGATATTTCCGAACTATCGACACTTCTTGTCTCCTTAAAAAGCAATTGCGATGTTGCATATCCATCCTTGCCTTTCGTTGCAAATGGATCCATTGCCTTTAAAGTGCTATCGTTAACCTTGATATTAAAGTTTGATTTATCAATATATTTATGAAATATCAGCGACAGTTTTTTCTTTAACTCATCAAAAAGTCGATTTAAATGATTCGCAACTTCATCGCCCCCCTCCGAGTCATTTATCAATCTATCGCAATCCGACCAAATGACAGCAGTCCCAACATCGAAGGGCTTGATCTTAAAAGTCAATAACTCATTGCAGCAATCATCATGACTAAGCTCTCGAGCCTCCCATTTATTTGACGCAATAACAACATTTAAATCCCATTCGATACCATAATAATTTTCATCCAGACTAGCTCTTGATATAACAGTCAATCTTTTAGCCTGTGAAAATGAAGCAGTTTTTAGACCTAAGCCGAATCTACCAAGGTCATCCGCCCCCCTCTTCTCTCCTGGACCACGCCCCCCAAGTGACATGGCTAAACGTAGTTCGGGAGGAGACATTCCACGTCCATCATCAACAATGGTTACAGAAACTGATTTGTCGTTTAGGTAATTTAAATTAACCGCGACCTTTGATGCGCCAGCACTAATTGAGTTATCAATAATGTCTGCTACTGCAGCATCAAATGAGTAGCCAATGCTTCGAATAGATTCAATTAAAGAACTTGCCGGGGGCGAAAGATCAATCATGTCCATTACCTGCCCTTACCATGCAGAGAGGGAGCATCAATTGAGCTGTAAGGTATTCCAAGGAGAGTCTTCACTACGGCCTCAAAAATAACCTTTGCCCCCAACGGGGGCACTGCCATACCAATTTGCCTACGAACACTTTCCTTGGAGCCCATAAATTCAAATGAATCCGGGAACGTTTGAAGCCTCGCTCTTTCACGATTCGTTAGCGCCCTTGGCTCTCTCCAGTGGTACACATGCGTTCCACCACCACCCGATCCGGTGATCGTATACGAAGGTTTATCTGCCTCAAGTCGTTTATAAATTTGACTTAATTTCGCGCCCTTTACATTAAGCTTCAAGTGCTTAGGCAAAGATGCATTCCAAGCATTTTGCCCAGGGAGAATATGCTTCAGACGCTCCACTACTACAGGCGACTGAATAGTTTTGTCGTGGTTGTATGCGTTACTTGCTATAGGCCTTGCCTCAAGCGCATCCGCAACACTTTTAAATTTATTTTTATGGGTTGGCGTAGGGACTCTAAAAATCAAATCTAATGATTTTTTAATGCCCACAATAATCAGACGGTGCCTAGCTTGCGGGACACCATATTCTTCAAACTTATATAAGTGCGGTGTAATTGAATATCCAGCAGCCTCTAGTTCATGAAGTATCTTAGCGATAGCATCACCATTGTTTGCGCTAGTGATACCTCCTACATTTTCAGCAATAAAGAAGCTTGGCTGAAATTGCTTTAAAGCTTTAATTCCATATGTATAAAGAGGACCAAATTGACCATGCATACCCTTCTGTTGACCAACGAGACTAAAGTCATTGCACGGAAACCCAAATGCGAACCCATCTATATTGCTTGCAATATTATTTAGATTTTGAAAATTGAAGGTTTTTATATCCTCACAAAAAACTGAGTCTGGAGATGCGCCCTTAATATTTCGGATATAGGTCTCACAAGTCGACGCATGATTATCTACAGCCCATGCGTGCTCCAATTCAAATAACTGCGTTTTTTTTGCTGCTAAATGAGCTCCATATGCAATACCGCCTGGTCCTGAGAAAAACTCTCCCAGCTTTATTTTCTTCATTCGCTTATTTACTTGTTTTTGCATGTTTTTATTATGGGTTACTACTAGCTCATTATTTGAGCCTTTAAACCTTCATTATTACTCATAGATTTTATAAGGAGGGTTAAATGAAGGCCAAAAACACATTATTAATCATTGTTGGTTCGGTAATCTCTGCTTTCACCGCAGCACAAACAATAAATATGGAAAACAGCCCATACAACATGCAGAACAGCCCATACAACATGGAAAACTCGCAGTACAACATGCGCAACAGCCCATACAACATGGAAAACAGTCCTTACAATGCAAGCGCTAAAAATGGGGTTTATGACAACTCGGGAAACAGAATTGGCTATGAGGTAAAAGCTCCAAGCGGCGTTACGAATTACTTTGATAACTCCGGAAATAGAGTTGGCTACACACCGGCGAAGAGGTAGCCATGATCTATAGCGCCTTAATTATGAGCATCGTGGTGCCATTACAAATCTCGTCTAGCAATCCACTATTTAAACCATTTATCGTGCAAGCAACATTAGATGCGGCTGTTATTGCCGGCATGCCTTCCTCAAAAGCTGCAAAAAAGTATGCCTTAAAGGCTCAACAAGCCGACACCCTAATTGCCGAATCATTTCTCTCTTCTGAGCCGGTTAGCTGGCGAAGACTTTATTTTAGAAAACTCTTCTCATAGCGGATCCATGATGAAAAAATTAATTGGCAGTTTATTTCTGCTGTTGATATCAAATTCAGCATTTGCATACCCAAAATGCACGCTATATGAACCCTATCGATGCATACCAGCCTATGGAAATAAGATCATTTGTGGTTGCGGGTTATAGCCCACTATTTAAAGCTCATCTCATGAGCTAGTACGGTAAGATCTTAACTTCACATACTTAAAGATCATTAATCATGAGTGATATAGAGCGCTTGCATCGCATTAAGTACATGATTCAGCAACGTAAGTGCGTCCCGCGTGATGCCTTTCTATCTGAGCTCGAGATATCTCCCGCCACCTTTAAGCGCGACCTAGAGTACCTGCGCAGTCGTTTAAAAGCCTCTATCGTTTATGACCGCTTTATGGGGGGTTATAAGTTTGAGAATCCAGACCAAGTGGATAAGATTGAAATGCCTGGGCTTTGGTTCTCAGAAAAAGAAGCGACTGCTCTTGTATTAATGCAGCACTTACTTTCTTCATTGGATCAGGGCGGCTTAATTGGGCCCCATATAGAACCACTTACCGCCATCATTGATGGCATCTTAGGTCAGAGCGAAACATCTGCCAAGGAATTGCGTAAGCGCATAAAGGTAGTAGGTATAGGATCTCGTAAAAACTCTATTGAAAATTTCTCCGAAATTGGCGCAGCACTCTTAAAGCGTAACCGCCTAGATATTGCCTATTACTCTAAAAGCAGTGATGAAACCACAGAGCGTGAAATCTCCCCGCAACGGCTAATTTATTACCGAGAGAATTGGTATCTAGATGCCTACTGTCACCTTCGCAATGATTTACGTAGCTTTGCAGTTGACGGTATTCGTAAAGCAACCCTTTTAAATAAAAAGGCGGAAGAAATATCGGACAAACAATGTCAGGAGCATTTCGCCGAGAGTTATGGAATCTTCTCTGGTAAAGCCACCCAAAGGGCTAGGCTACGCTTTACACCTGAACATGCTCGATGGGTAGCTGGCGAGCATTGGCATGGCCAGCAAGTAGGCGCCTTTGATAAAGATGGCTATTACAACCTTGAGTTTGATTACAACCAGGATCCTGAGCTAGTGATGGATATCCTAAAGCATGGATCTGGAGTTGAGGTTATTGGACCGGCAAACCTTAAAAAGCGCATTAAAGATGAACTCACTAAATCACTGAAACGATATTACTAATGACAGCCCTTCTAAGAGAACCATCTCAGCTACTGACGAGAGAGTCGCCCAGACAAATCATTTATGAAGACTTCAACATAGATCTTCCCATCGCCGGCGGCTGGGGCTACGACCTTGACACGGCTTGCGTAATAAATAAATACGATTCAATGGTAAACCCAAACATGCCATTTGATGGCGTAGGCATTGAATACCTCTTTGTAGAAAAAAGAATTTATGAGGAAATGATTATTTTTCGCCAATCCGATGAAAAGTATTCTGGAATACGCTGGGATCTTGAAAAGCAAGAGCTTATTTCTCGAGATGACAGACGCTATGACAAGCTAGTCTTTAGTGTTCTTGGGTTCTCTGATGCCGCATGGAGCGAAATCACCGATCGTTTTGAAGCAATCCAAAAGAGTGGTGAGCTTGAAAAAATGGTGGAATTAGATCGCCATAGAGAATCCAAGGCCTATCGATTCAAAAGAGAGTTTTATTTCGAAATTACAAGTTTCTATGGGACTTAAACGGAGGGGGTAAGACTACCTTCTAAGGCTCCAGTCATGGGCTAAATCAATAAAAATAGACGCCTCTGGGGAGAGGAACTCCGGAGATGGAAATATCCCCACCCTACCTAAATCTAATCTGTCAGCATCCCAGCAAGTCTGAATGGTTGCATCCAACGACACATCTCCACCAGAGTGATGCTTCAAAGCATAGCAAAGTGTCTCCAGCTGCATTGGCTTAAGGCTATAGAAATCCCCATGGATACCGTGTGCAAATTCAGCAGCCCTCGCGCCATGTTGCGGGTCTCGCCCATCATTCAGACGACAACTATCGTGCAGAAAACAAAATAGCTCAACAACCATTAAGTCCGCCTTTCTAATGGCGCCAATATTTTTCCCATGATGAAGCACCCGAGCCCAGTGATTAGCCCCATGAACACCGCGCCAGTCAATCTTGAACTCAGCTTTAATTAAAGCAATTAATCCAGCGCGATCATATTGTGATTGCATCTAGTTTTTCCTGATACTCAGCTAACGGTGGTTCATCCCCTAGATTAATCAGGGGCCTTAACTTATGTCTATCAGTAATAGCCTCTGTTGAGTAACCCTTCACAAGCCTAGTCCCACTCCATAATTGATTGAACTTACGACTTGTAACGGTTTTGATCTCGTAAGCATCCTCTCGCCCCTCATGCCTTCCGAGATGGGATACCACCTCAACAATTAAGCCTATGTTTTCTGGGCATCCTCCAATAATGACGCATAGGACTCCCTTTTTCAGAATTGACATGATTACTCCTTATTTGATTTGAGGCTAGTTGGTGGATTTGCCTTCACATCCCAACGGTTTCGTGATGGGGACCACAACCCACCATAACCATTTAATGCTTCCCCGGGGATCAAGACATCTGCGGGCAACTTGTAATTAAGATAGATGCAACTTGATAGCAATCTAGCTGCATCATCCAAATTTAGAGTCAGAACCCACTGGGGCACCTTTCTCCTAAATTTCGCCTGGTAAATGCTAACCTGCTGTTTCCACTTGTATTCCGGTGGCGGTCTAAACATTGCGCTCTCCTCTTTAGCCAATTTGACGACTGTCTGGGCCTGGCAATTCGGTTTAACTCCGCCCTTACTACCTCATACATCTAGTGAACTACAGCCTCTGCAAATTCAGCCCTTCCCTCGGGATCTTTTTTTTGACTAGTTACCAAATATTCTTTGGTCTCTAGAGCAGCCTTGAGATATTCGTCAGTCGCAGCCCTAAAGTTATCAGCGCCATCTTCTTTGCTGAAAATATACGCAAGGCTATAAATCAAGTTATCACCATCTTCACCATCAACGGTAACGGTATTAGCCTCATCGTTATCAACGATCCGAAACCCCCGGCTGAATTCTGGCTTTTCTCCATCTACCCAACTCATATCGAGCCTATCGATATCAAAGCGCAGACTACGAAACAAATTATTGACGGTAAAACGAGCTCCACCTAGGTATGTGTAATCACGCATATAGCCTCCAATTCGATTAATTAATCTCTACATAAAAATTATCAAGACTAGAAGGCTCAAATATTGAGCTAGAGCCACTTCACCCAATAAAAAACCCACCGGTGTGGTGGGTTTGTCGCCTTTGATTACTCATTCTTCATGAGTCTCATCTTTTTAGCACCTTACTAGCGTTAGCAGGTTGCTGTGGCGACAAAGCCATCTCTTGATGTAGATTGAAATATAACAGCTTTATAAAAAGCTTCCAAGCGTTGGTTTAGATTTTGCATGCAGATATCGATAAATCCTAGTTGGATGGACTTCCACCTCCCGTTGCCTTATGCCAAACAACCGTTTAATTAATCTCACATAAGACGGGGTATGGTCAGGCCTGGGCTTTTGTTTTGTGCCGACATATACAAATTGCTTGAAGGGCTTCACAGCCCCGCAACCAAAACATATCCTCAAGTCCTCATCAGGTACATAAGCATCGACAGCTACGGTCACGCTTATGGAGGCATAGTTAGGCAAAATATGCTCCCGCTTGCAATCTGGACATCCATATATATGGAAAGAAGAAATTCTTGTCATACCCCAGACATTACAAGATTTACCAAGTACTCTGCATTAATTAGGCCAGTTTCAGCCCTTACATTTGGATTGGGATGGCCAGAGGTAAATGCAGTACCCCCAAACATTTTCTTTAGCGAAGATTTTCTCTTCATATTGTCATCAAGTTGCATTCTGACATCCGCTGCAAACTTAAGCCTCTCGACTAATACTGCTTTAGAAATTTTTTCAAATTTTTTGACTAACTTAGGCACCATTTCTATCAATTGATTCCGAAATAAATAGTCACCAACGTAATCATTTTGGTAGTACTGAACCAACTGACCAACTGTACTGTGTAACTGTAATTCGCTACCTGAATCTAAATAATCAGCAGCAGCTAGAAGTAGTGAGGCATCAAATACATCCTGATTCACATATTTCGTCATTTGGTATCTTTAGTTTTTATAAGTACTGGGTATCATCTCCCGTGGTATTAAAAACGTCAATAGGCAAACATGCTGCCTATGGCAAAACCTTCACCAACATATAGCGGCACAAGCGAATTAGTTGCACTTGGCGCTGTTATTAGGGATATTCGACTAGCCCTGGGACTGTCTCAGGAGGCGCTAGCCAATGAGGTTGGCATTGATAGAAGCTATATGGGTGGTATCGAGCGCGGAGAACATAACCTGGCAATGATTAATCTAGTCAAGATAGCTAACACCCTCAACCTCTCAGCCGCAGAGCTACTCAAAAAAGCCGGCCTGTAGTCATTACCAATCACATGTATAAGTTTTGACATGTGTCAAAAAATTAAAATCGTTTGAGCAAAACAGTGTGTAAGGATAAGCGGATGGGGCCCTTTTTCAAAAATGGGGGGTGCCGGGTGGGTGGGGGTCGGCTTTCAGAAAATTGATAACGGGGTACCCCGCTAAAATTTTGTTAGAGTAATTACATGGACTTCGACAGCTCAGATAACAGCACCGCTAAATATTCTGGCAAGGTAAAGACTCAAACCTTTAAGCAATTCCAACTGGAGCGCCTTATTAAGGACGGCATGGTCATTCCAGCATCCAAGCTAGCTGAGGTCAAAGAACAGGAGCTGCAACGCGCCAGAGAGTTTGAGGTGGCATCTGAAGACCAGCAGCGCCACAATAGAACAGCCACACCACCCCCAAGAGACAAGCTAGAAAAGCTACCCCTAACCAGGGAACGACTTGAAGAATAAGTGGGTACCAATGTGGGTACTGGAGATAAAATAGGCAACAAAAAACCCAGTAACTCATTGAATTTACTGGGCTTTCTATATAAATACTGGCGGAAGAGGTGAGATTCGAACTCACGGAGGACTTTCATCCTCGCCAGTTTTCAAGACTGGTGCATTCAACCGCTCTGCCACTCTTCCTTTGCGAATTGAGTCCTTGATTATAAGGAATTCAGAAACATCACACACAAAACTCAAATGGAGCCTGTTTTATTAGCCCACCCTCCTTGCTCAAATACCTCCTGGCAACGAGAAATGATAGCTCCTTAACTGGTAAACTAGTCAGATATCTAGTCAGGAGTAAAAATGGCAAACAACCGCTGGGCAGTTCAGGATGCAAAAGCAAAATTCAGTGAGCTATTAAATGCTTGTCTCAAAGAGGGTCCTCAAGTAGTCACTAAAAGAGGGCATGAAACGGCTGTACTCATCACCATTAAGGAGTGGAATGCATTGAAAGAACTCGCTAAACCCTCTCTGAAATCCCTCCTTCTCTCGGAGGATGCAAAGGGAGATTTGATTCTGCCAAAACGCGGACAAGGCTTGGTCCGCAAACCCGCCAAACTTTAATCGCAAATATGTACCTTTTAGACACCAATGTCATTTCAGAATTGCGTAAGTTAAAACCCCATGGCGCAGTTTTAGAGTGGTTCAAGACTGTTGCGGAGGAAGATCTCTATATTTCTGCAGTTTCTATAGGGGAGATTCAGGCAGGAATCGAGCTAACTAGAGAGCAAGATAGAGAAAAAGCAGAATCTCTTGATGTTTGGTTGGCGGAAATTCTGAGGAGTCACCATGTTCTAGCCATGACTGGGACAACTTTTAGCCTATGGGCAAAACTAATGCACACCCAGTCGAATACGGTCCGTGAGGATGCCATGATTGCAGCGACTGCAATAGAGAAGAAACTCACAGTGGTAACCAGAAATACCAAAGACTTTAAGCGCTTTAAGATTGAATTACTGAATCCATTTGGACCACTGCATTAAGACTGTTATTGGGATTGCTTAATGAGTGATTCCAAATGCCCTGCTACTGCCAAGCATGAAGTAAGCCCAGGGGACTCGAAGCCATAAAGATTAAATAATCCCTGTAGCCCATGCTGCTGGGGCCCATTGAAATGAAAGTCTCCTGCAGGAGCATTGGGTGGAACAATTTTTGCCCTGACTCCAGAGTAATCGGCCTGTAAAGCGCCGTCTTTGAGCTCAGGCCAATATTGCCTCACAGCAGCATAAAAGCCTTCACCACGCTGGGGGTCGACCGTATAGCTGATTTGACCTTCCTCTTCAATTTCCAGCCATTCCACATCCGGACCAAACTTGGCCTGGCCACCCATATCCAGTGTGAGATGAACTCCCAAGCCGCCCGGCTCTGGAATGGGATAAATCAAATGGCTAAATGGCGATTTTCCAGAAAGGGAAAAATAATTTCCCTTAGCGAAATACGCTTTAGGTATTTGGTCTTTAGCAAGCCCTTCAATGCGTTGGGCTAAGGCTGGCGCACTCAGTCCGGCGCAGTTAATCAACAGCTTTGTCTGAATAGTCATGCCATCAGCGCCGCCAATGGTGAGCTCAAAGCCCCCTTCAGCAATAGCACCGATCGGCTTTGCAGCAAGTAAAGGGGATTGGTAAGCAACCATACCGCCAGCATCCTCAAATCCTCCAAGTAAGGAGAGCATGAGGCCGTGACTATCAACTACACCGGTAGAGGCAGAGAGGACTGCAGCCTCACAACGCAGTTGAGGCTCTAAAGCTTTTGCCTGCGCCCCGGTAATCATCTTGATATCAGGGACATGGTTTTGCTGAGCTTTATACAAAATAGCTTGCAGATCATCTAACTGACTACTGTCTGTAGCAACAATCAATTTTCCATAAGCCTGAGTGCTTACCTGGTGAGTGCGGCAATACTCATATAACCGCTGATTACCCTCGACACAGAGTTTTGCTTTTAAAGAACCCTTTGGGTAATAAATTCCTGCATGAATGACTTCGCTATTGCGAGCGCTACTGATAGTTCCGAACGAATCCTCACGCTCGAGCAAGATAGTTTCTCGACCCTGCAGCGCCATTTCTCGGGCAACCGCTAATCCAACCACTCCAGCGCCCACTACGACGCAATCCACCTGCTCCATTCGGTTATTCCTGACCTGATTTCAGATATGTCTCAATTTTGTAATGACTTTTGCCTCGGCTAAAGCCTTGTTATTAACGAAATCGTAACATTTTCAGCGTTTTAAGGGGATTTTGATGGCCTTATTGATAAAATCTAGCAATGTCTTTACCAGCATCTTTACCCCCGCAAAATCTGCATTCAGTCATCGATATTTCTTTAGATACTGCATACCAGGGTATTGATGACCGCGCTTGGCAGTCCCTCTTTGCAGGAGCGCGTCAGTCTGGACTTGAAGGGTTTATAGCCGATATGTTTGCTGGCAAGCATATTAATAACAGCGAAGACCGTCCAGCGCTTCACTCCGCACTACGCAATCTCTCCCAAACCCCCGTCATGATTGCTGGCGCTGATGTCATGCCAGCAGTTGCCAAAGTTTGGGAACGTATTGAGGTGATTAGTAAGCAATGGGATGGTGTGACTGATGTCATTCATATTGGCATTGGTGGCTCGGATTTTGGCCCCCGCTTGGCCATTGAAGCCCTTGCCCATGTGCCCGGTATTCAGAATCGTGGCATGCACATGCACTTTTTGGCCAACATTGATACTGCGGAGTTAGCCCGCATCTTAGCCAGAGCAAAACCTCAGACGACTCGGGTCATCATTGTTTCCAAATCCTTCACCACCCTTGAAACCACGATGAATGCCAAGGCGGTTGTTGCTTGGCTCAAAGATTGTGGTCGCAACCCAGAAGAAATTGCCCAGTCACTCTATGCGGTGTCCGCAAACGTAGCGGCTGCCAAAGCATTTGGTATTTTGGAAGATCACATCCTCCCTTTTTGGGATTGGGTTGGTGGTCGCTACTCCGTCTGGTCGGCAGTAGGCTTACCCATTGCGCTCCAGTATGGTTTTGAAACTTTCAAGCAGTTTTTGGCAGGCGCCCAAGCAATGGACTTGCATTTTCAAAATGCACCGCTTGAGCAAAATCTGCCAGTTATCATGGCACTGACTTTGCTCTACCAACAGGAGCAGCACGACATTAAAGCGTTCGCCGCCATTCCCTATGCTGACGCTTTAGATTGGTTTCCCAAGTGGCTGCAACAGCTGGATATGGAAAGCAATGGCAAGAGTATCGATCGAGATGGAAAGCCTGTAAAACATTCTTCACCGGTAGTATTTGGTAGTGCGGGAAGTAACGCGCAGCATTCTTATTTCCAACTCTTTCATCAAGGAACTGAAATCATTCCGATTGATTTCATCGCCGTAAGAGAACCCATGAGTGATCGTCCAGAGGCAGTGGCGCATCATCGTATTTTGTTATCGAACTGCTTAGCTCAAGCACAAGCATTAGCCAATGGCAAAACAGCCAGCAATCCTAATGATGTCTATCCCGGCAAACGTCCGAGCAATCTCTTATTGTTACCCAAGTTAGATGCCTTCTATTTAGGCGCCCTACTTGCTCTTTATGAGCATCGCACAGCAAGCTTAGGGGCACTGTGGAATATCAACAGCTTTGACCAGCCTGGCGTTGAATACGGCAAGGTCTTAGCCAAGCCAATTGAGAAAGCCCTAGCCAGCCACCAAAATAATATTCAAGCTAATGCAGATATTGATGCGGTGACTGCAGCTCGTATTAATTTTCTCAATTCAAAATAAAACTGTGACTCAGTAAGTACTGCATTTTCTAAGGATCTCCAATGCAATTGTCTCCATCGATTTTCAAAGCCTATGACATCCGCGGTATTATTAATGAGACCTTAGATCCATCGATCGCCAAACAGATTGGTCAAGCTTTTGGCACTGAAATGCGTGAGCTTGATGAAACCGATATTGTGATTGGACGCGACGGTCGCCTATCGGGGCCCGGCCTAATTGAGGCACTTACCGAAGGCCTCCTCTCTACCGGAATTAATGTGATTGATCTGGGTATGGTGGCAACACCGATGGTGTACTTTGCTGCTAACCACTCGATCGATGGCAAGACCCCGAAGTCCGGCATCATGATTACGGGTAGCCATAATCCTCCTAATTACAACGGCTTCAAAATGGTCTTAGGTGGTGCGGCGATTTATGGAGATCAAATTCAGGGCTTGCGCAAACGTATTGAAGCTAAAAAGTTCGTTAGCGGTCAAGGCATTCGCAGTACCTTTGATATTTTCCCCATGTATTTAAACTATATCGTTGGGGACATCAAGCTGGCTCGCCCCATGAAAATTGCCGTTGATTGTGGCAATGGTGTTGGTGGCGCCTTCGCAGGAAAACTTTTCCGCGCCTTGGGTTGCGAAGTACAAGAACTATTCTGTGAAGTCGATGGTCATTTCCCCAATCACCATCCTGATCCGGCCCATATTGAGAACTTACAAGATCTCATCAAGAACCTCCAGACCACCGATAATGAATTAGGCCTTGCTTTTGATGGCGATGCTGATCGCTTAGGTGTTGTCACTAAAGACGGACAAGTGATATTCCCCGATCGTCAGATGATGCTGTTTGCAAAAGATGTTCTCTCACGCAATCCTGGTGGTCAGATCATTTATGACGTCAAATGCACTCGCAATCTTGCGCTCTATGTCAAAGAGCATGGTGGTGAACCGATCATGTGGAAAACGGGTCACTCATTAGTTAAAGCCAAGCTCAAGGAAACGGGTGCCCCGCTTGCTGGAGAAATGAGTGGTCATATCTTCTTTAAAGATCGTTGGTTTGGTTTTGATGATGGCCTCTATACCGGCGCACGCTTGTTAGAGATTCTGAGCAAAGAACACAATCCTAGCGATACCTTGAACAACTTGCCGAACGCAATCTGCACACCAGAGTTGCAACTTGCCTGTGCAGAGGGTGAGCCTTTTGCATTACTTGAAACCATTAAAGCTAACGCCAAGTTCCCCACCTCTGAGTCTATTAATACGATTGATGGCGTACGCGTAGAGTATGCAGATGGATTTGGTCTAGCGAGACCTTCGAATACCACACCAGTAGTGGTCATGCGATTTGAGGCGGATAGTGAAGCGGCGATTAAGCGGATTCAGGCGGAATTTAAAGTAGCCTTATTAGCTGCTAAACCGGAAGCGAAACTGCCCTTTTAATTGGAGGCAGCTTTCGTGCATTTACATTTAGTTAGTGATTTTTTTCACTTCTTTGATGCGATTGTGATCGTCCAATAAAACAACCTTAGGAATATGCGCAGTCGCCTCCTCATCATCTACCGGCCCATAAGTACAGATGATCAGATGATCGCCAACATGTGCTTTACGGGCTGCAGCACCATTGAGTGAAATGGCACCAGAGCCACGAGCCGCTTTAATAATGTAAGTTGAGAAACGCTCTCCATTATTAATGTTGTAAAGCTCAATCTTTTCGAATTCACGCATATCGGCAGCCTCCAGGAGATTCTCATCAATCCCACAGGAACCTTCATAGTGCAAATCCGCCTCGGTCACAACAGCCCGATGCAATTTAGCCAACAACATGATGCGCTTCATAAAACTCCTTATTTAAGGATGAAATTCTAGCCTGAAATCACCGGTTTAGAACATTTAAGCTCTAAATATTCAAAAATAAGGTGAAGTGCTAGCTGTCCAATTAAAAACTAAAAAATTTGCTCTAAAAACCATTAAAAGTGAAATTGAGATTTTTTAAGCATAAGACTAATGTGCTAAAGGTGAATTTTTGTGTTGGTCATCATCCTCATTGGCAAAGCTCTGCTGACTAAGGGCCGGTACCTCACCCCATGCTGCATGCTGGCGCAATTGATTTAGCAGTCCGAGCATAGCCTGCATGGTTGGTCCAGCCATTTTGAGGTTGATGTTCGCTCCACCTGGCAAAATAAGTTCAAGGGAGAGTGCCTCTTCGGACCCATCCTTCTCAAATGTACATTTGACATCCATTATCAGAATTGGATCAGCACCAAGAGGATAATTTTCAGCAGGTATGTAAGGGGTTGTTAGTGAAACACCATGGGCACTTGGATTCAGCTCTACTGTATCCTTATTAAATTGGGCAATTGCCTGAGCGGCCTGAGATGTGTGATCCTGCTCTAGACTCCTCACAATCAAATGTTGTGTAGCAGCCAGAATAAATAGAGTGACTCTGCGCGTAAACCAAAAACGAAACTCCGTATTTTCGATCGTGTTAAAACGAAATAACAAGCGATCATCGGGCGCAAGATAGGCGGCATTTAATTGTTTGATACTCATCTTGCTAGCTTACAACAAAAGGTTTAATTTCCTTTGAAAATTTCAATTTAGCATTAATCTTCTTCGCATTTGGTATCGCCGTATTGATCTACAGAGCAGATGTTACTGCTGCTGGATTTATCCTTAGAGGTAGCAATTTCTACATCTTCTGGAGCGCTCACTGTAACCCCGCCAGTGCTTCTGGATGCAAGTGTCATGTGCACCTGGTCGGCATGAAAGTCAATCACCTCACGCAACACACCACCATTAATTGCGGGCACATAATTGGGCCCTGCTAATGGCCTTACTATTGGGGGCACAACTGGAGGAATATAACCAAGTGCACGGTTTTGAACATATTCATTACCCCAATTATTCACACCAGATAAATTTGGATCTAAGCCAAAGTTATTACTTCCATCAATAGTTAGCACATCTCTACTGTTTGGATTTTGCAGATTAAGCTGGCCACAATTTGTTGAGCACGCGCTATTTGAAGCAGTTTGCACTGGCAGGTTGAAATTGACACTGGCATCTGGATCCCAAACTGAGAAGCTAACTCCGCCAGGCTGTATGTCAGACTGGGCACTCATTAAGTTAGCCCGGTAAGTTTGATCTGAATAAGTCCTTACGCCATCTACGGCATTGATGATGCCAATATAGGCCGTATCAGCATTAGCCTGACTTTGGTTAACAACAACCTGAGAATTCAAGCTATACAAAGGATTATCAAAGCCGACAGCATCATTAAAGCTAATACTAGCTCCTGCATTAATCGCCGCAACCCCACTGGACTCCGGAATGATTGCTGGAGCAATTGCCGCTACTAATAAGGTATGGGTATTAGCTACAGTGTCATTTACAGTTCCGTTGTATGTCACGCTAGGATCCTCAGAGATCATGGTGCGAACATAAATTGGATTGGTATTGAGGTAGTCGATTGAACTAGCACGCACACCTGTTATGGCAGCATATTCAAAATAAGCTCTATATTGATTTGTAAATAAGAAGCCAATGGTTGGGGTACGGCCAACATAACTTGCATCACCAATAAATATAGATCCGTTATAGGTTTGAGTCACTGCAGTCAAGATGTCTGCAAGGATGTAAATTTTTGAGCCGGTCACAGTTAAGTTATTTAAGCGCGCAATTGATCCAATGCTATCTACAACGGTGACATTTCCACTACCGGCATTAATGACCAGTGATTCAGTCTTATTAGCAACGCCGTCTACAGTGGAGTTAAAAGTGATATTGGCGTTAGCGCTTGCCAAAGTAGTTGTGCCGCTATTAGATGGTCCAATTAATAGGCTTGCATCATAAGTTTGGGCGCCGACAGTATTGATGTCACTCCAGATCTCAACAGGGCCCCCAGAAACGCTTAATACAGGTAAAACCACCCCACTGCTTGTCGAGAATCTTGCTGGATTTAGTGTTGTGCCATTGGAAACAATGGAGCCCACGCCAATCGCATTATTACTACCAGCCACTAGACCAGTGCCTTCATTCAGAATAGTTTGGCCACTATAGGAACTATTCCCAGTCAGCGTCACAATACCGGCACCAGTAATGCTCACACTTCCCAATCCGCCAATGGACATCGGAACAGTGGTGTTGCTACTTAAATTAAAGTTAAGGTTACCGCTATTTGCTACTGCTGAAGTCACTGGCCCTTGAACCGAATCATCATAGATCACGCTATAGCCGCTTGGCAAAACAACATTAGCCACATTAGATAGATCGGGGATAGCTCCAATCGTAGTGCCACCAGTAATGGTCCAATTCAAGGGGTTTGACCATACCCCACCAGAGTTTGGCCCAGTATAGGTAACCGAATTAAGCTGAGTAATGCTGCCATTACTACCTACATAAGAAGAGCCACCACTAATTTGGTAGTTAGCTGCGTCGGCACCTGATAAAGCCACCCCAACGTTGTAGGCAATTCCCGTTCCGACATTCTTATTGGCAAAAGTTCCTGAAGCAGAGGCTGCCACAGAATCACCTGCTAAAAAGCCACTAGAAGTGCTTAAAGATAAATTAGTCATATTGACTGAGCCGTCATAGACCTTACTTACCCCAGATATTCCTAAATCAGCATAGCTCAATATGATTGGAGTAATCGTTAAGCCACCTGATACCACTACTTCATTGAAGTTAGGTGTTCCACCGACTGGTGAAGTCGTGATACTGGTGCCGCTTGCACCTAAAGCATAGCTACCAATCTTTACTTGCGACCCAGAGGAATTCCAAACTGGGCTGCTAGGGCTAATTGTAAATGTTGCATTGGTACCTCCATCAACAACGGTCATGCTATTGCCAGATATTGAGAGGTTTGCAGAGTTGACGCTAATAATATTGGGGGAGCTAATACCGACAGCACAATCGGTGCAGTACGACACTGTCATTGCTGATGGGTTGAAGCTGGGGGATGAGCCATATACCGCTGTATTACTTCCCACTTGAACCAGTAATTGATTTGCGCCAATGATGGTGAAGCTGCCAGAGACATAACTAACAGAATAATTTTGTAGATCTGCCGATAATGCCGGTACAAGAACGTTGCTATATACCCCGGCATTGACTTGACTAGAGTTAGTTCTCGTTACGGCGGCAGTGGCTGCGCCTAATGCACCACTAGTGCTTGAGTCGCTATTTTTAAAGCCGCTATACATGACACCAGCATATCCAACTGGGTCACTCATGCCGATAAACTTAGCGCTATCAACTGCAGTAACAGTTAAAACAGCTTTGTCTATTACCAAATTTCCGGGTTGATAAGTAATATTGTAGTTTGCTACGCCTACCCCACTTGCACTAGAAGGTATTAGCAAGTTGGAGTAGGTACCCGCGTTCACATTACCTGCAATAGTCTGGCTACCGTTATATAAAACACTTGCGCCTGTTATGTAATCACCATTCAACAAATCAGTAGTAATCAGTGCAGCAGCTCCAGACTGAGGCAACACCAGCAGAGAACCATAGGTGGAATTTTGATTGCGGGCGGTAATCGTAAGACTTGCAGGGTTTACGGTTAAATTCGCAGCAGTATAAGTAATGAGGTAGTTTGATCCTGCGCTCACTGTGCCTTGAGTAATTGCATAGGAGCCAACATTGGATGCGGATCCTGCGCTACCGCTATAGGGC